>NZ_JBAKHT010000021.1:0-123252 GCF_036906755.1 Micromonospora sp. CPCC 206171
GGTGACGGGGCCGGCGAAGACGCCACCGGCGAAGGCCAGACCAGCGATACCCAGCACGCTCTTACGCAGAATGGTGGTGTTCATCAGAAGTGGCTCCATTCGGGGGTTGGCACCCAGGCTCGATGGGGGTCGAGCGGGTGCAAGCACCACGACGGCGCTCAAAGAATTCAAGGGGGAAAGTCTTCGCCCGGCAGGCTTCACGAGCGGGGGGCTCGGCGCCGGGTCCATGTGTAACGACCGGCGGCCCACCATCATTCCGGGGGCCCGGCATCCCGGGCCGGCCACTCGATGGGGCCAGGCCAGCGGGTGCTGCTGCGATCGTCCAGGTGATGTAACGACCCCGGCCCGGCCACCATTCCGCCGCCCGGGTGCCGCCAGTCACGGGACGACCCGGACCGGCTCGCCCAGACCCGGACATCGTCGGCACCCAAGCGCCCCGGAATCGGACAGTCCGTGCGTGAGCACCTGGCCGGCCAGCCAGGTCGGGCGCGGCCCCACCGAACCGGACAATCGTGCACGGACGGACCTTGAGGCCCGAACGCAGGACGTACCGGGGGTCAGGTGTCGCGGCGCCAGGAGGAGGCGCGGTAGACGGTGCCGCGGTGACCGCTCACCTCGCCGACCTGCATCGGCCCGGCCGGCGCCGGGTCGAACGGGTCGGGGGACGCGACGGCGGAGGCGCGGGCCCGGCGGGCACGGCGCACGCGGGTGACGACGAACCAGGCCGCGGCGGCCACGCAGGCGGCGATGACCAGTTTCTGGAACGAACCGACGTAGGACTCGACCACGTGCCAGTTCTCGCCCAGCAGGTAGCCGGCCAGCACGAAGGTCGTGTTCCAGATCAGACTGCCCAGCGTCGTGTACAGCAGGAAGGTGCGCGCCGGCATCCGTTCCACCCCGGCCGGCACAGAGATGAGGCTGCGGAAGATGGGGATCATCCGCCCGAAGAACACCGCCTTGACGCCGTGCTTGAGGAACCACGCCTCGGTCCGGTCGACGTCGCTGAGCTTGACCAGCGGCAGCCGGGCGGCGATGGCGCGCATCCGGTCGCGGCCCAGGGCGGCACCGATCAGGTACAGCACCCACGCGCCGACCACCGAGCCGAGCGTGGTCCACAGGATCGCCCCGACGAGGCTCATCTTTCCCTGCGCGGCGGCGAAACCGGCCAGCGGAAGGATGACCTCGCTCGGGATCGGCGGGAAGAGGTTCTCCAGCGCCACGGCCAGCCCGGCGCCCGGGCCGCCGAGCCGCTCCACCAGTCCGGTGACGTAGCCGACCGGACCTTCCGCGGACGGTTCGGAGGTGGACACGACCGCGCGGGGGTGGAGCGCCAGCGAGCCAGGGATCATGGACCAAAGTTACGAGCCGGCGCGCGCCTCGACCACGTTCGGTGCCCGCGCCGAGGGAGATCCAGCAAGGGAGCCGAGTCGTGCGTACGCCGTTCACCCTCGCGGTGGCCCAACCCCGCTGCGTTCCGTACGACGTCGCCGCCAACGTGGCGGCGCACGCCGCGCTGGTCCGCGCCGCCGACGCCCGGGTGGTGCTCTTTCCCGAGCTCTCCCTGACCGGGTACGAGCTGGACGCTCCCCCGCTCGACCCGGCGGACCCCCGGCTGGCGCCGCTGGTCGCGGCGTGCCTGGCGACGGGCACGCTGGCGCTGGCCGGGGCACCGGTCGCCGACGACGCGGGTGCGGCGTACATCGGTGTGCTGGCCGTGGACGACGGCGGCGCGCGGGTGGCGTACCGGAAGATGTTCCTGGGTGGGGCGGAGGCCGCGCGGTTCGTGGCGGGCCGGGAGCCGGCGGTGGTCGAGGTGGACGGCTGGCGGTTGGGCCTGGCCGTCTGCAAGGACACCGGGGTGGTGGAGCACGCGGCGCGGACCGTGGCGCTCGGGGTGGACGCGTACCTGGCCGGGGTGCTGGAGGCGCCCGCGGACGCCGCGGTGCCGGACGCCCGGGCCCGGCGGGTCGCCGCCGAGCACGGCGTGTGGGTGGCGACCGCCAGCTTCGCCGGGCCGTCCGGCAGCCACTACCCGCGAAGCGCCGGCGGCTCCGGGGTGTGGCGGCCCGACGGCACGCCGGTGGTCCGCGCCGGCGCCGCGCCCGGCGAGGTCGTCCGCGCCACCCTCCACTGACCACGGTCGGCCGTCGACCTCGCCCCGGCGGCGGCCGGCCGGACCGGCGGGGCCGCGCGGGCGGAGGCCACGCGAGGCGGGGCCGCGGGTTACCGTGAGCCGATGCTCGCCGTCACGCCGCTCGCCTCCGGCCGGGTCGCTGACGTGTACGCCCTCGGTGCGGACCGGGTGATCCGCCGCTGTCGCGACGGCGGCGACGTCCGTGCCGAGGCGGACCTTATGGCGTACCTGCGCGCGCAGGGCTACCCGGTGCCGGAGGTGTTCCGGGCCGACGGACCCGACCTGGAGATGACCCGGCTGGCCGGGCCGACGCTGGCCGAGGCGCTCGTCACCGGCGTCGTCGACATCCGGTCCGGCGCCCGGATCCTGGCCACCCTGCACGACCGGCTGCACGCCCTGCCCACGCGGGCCTCTCCCGATCCGACCGCCCGGGTCCTGCACCTGGATCTGCACCCGGAGAACGTCCTGGTCACCGCCGACGGGCCGGTGGTCGTCGACTGGGGCAACGCCGGCGAGGGCCCGCCGGAGCTGGACGTGGCGATGACCGCGCTGATCGTCGCGGAAGTGGCCACCGACCCAGCCTCGCCGTACGCCGCGCTGGCCGGCGACCTGCTGACGGCGTTCCTGGCGGAGGCCGGGCCGGTCCGGCTGTTGGACGGGGCGGTGGGCCTGCGCGCGCGGACGGGGCCGCTCGACGCGCGGCGGCTGGCGCAGGCCGCGGCCCGGGTGTGGACGGCCCACGAATGACCGGCGGCCTCGGGGAGCTCTGGCGCTACCCGGTGAAGTCGATGCTCGGTGAGCCGCTGACCGCCGCGACGGTCGACGAGCGGGGGGTGGCCGGGGACCGCCGCCTCGCCCTCGTGGACCGCGCCACCGGGCGGGTGGCCAGCGCCAAGCAGCCGCGGCTGTGGCGGCGCCTGCTCACCGTCCGCGCGGCCGGCGGCGCCCCCGATCCGGTACGCCTCACCCTCCCCGACGGCACGGTGCTGACCACGGTGGACGACTGGGCGGACGACGCCCTCTCCGGGCTGCTCGGTCGGGCGGTGCGGCTCACCGCGACGGTGCCGGACGACGCCGTGCTGGAACGGGCCGACCCGGACGCGGTGCTGTCGGCCGGCGTGGCGGCGGTGACGCCGACGACGCAGAGCCGGCTGGGCGGGGCGGCCCCACCGGGCAGCCTGGTCGACTTCGCGCCGGTGCACCTGGTCGCCACGGCCACCCTGGCCGCGCTCGGGTCGGTCGACCCGGTGCGGTACCGGCCGAACCTGGTCGTCAACGCCGGCCCCGCCTTCGTGGAGAACGGCTGGGTGGGTCGGGAGCTGCGCGTCGGCGCCGAACTGGTGCTGCGGGTGGTGGCGCCCACCCCGCGCTGCGCGGTGCTCACCCTGGCGCACGGACCGCTGCCGCCCGACCCGGAGGCGTTGCGCGCGGCCGCCCGACTCAACCGGGTGGTGCCGCTGCCGGCGCTCGGGCCGCAGCCGTGCGTCGGCGCGTACGCGGTGGTGGTGCGGGCGGGTCGGGTCGAGGTCGGCGACCCGGTCGAGGCCGTCTGAGCCGGGTCAGTCGTTGCCCCGCGAGCGCGGCCAGCCGGCCAGCAGGTCGCGCAGCTCGGCGGCGGTGCCGTCGTCGATGCGGTCGTTCTCGACCGCCTCGGCGAGCCGGCCGGCCAGCTCCCGCAGCCGCTTGAGCCGGTCCTTGGGCTTGCCCTCCTCCAACTCCGTGAGCTTGTCGCGCAGCTCGTCGGCGGTCTTCGGGTCGATGTCGCCGGCCGCCTCCGCCTGGTCGAGCAGGACCGCGAACTCGTCGGCGAGCTGCCCCACCGTGCGTGGCGCCGGCCGTTCGTCCCGCGACGGCGGGGCGGTGGACGGCTCCGCCGACGGGGTCGGCTCGACGCTGGGCTCGTCCTGCACGGCGGTGATCGGCGCGGCCGGGGTGCGGTGGTCCGGCCCGTCGTCGAGGACGAGCACGCCGACCAGGCCGAGCAGCAGCGCGACGCCGGCCGTGACGAGGACGCCCAGCGCCCGGTTCGGGCGGCGCGGCCGAGCGGCGACCGGGGGCGCGGGACGGCCGGCGGGCGGCCGGGGCGCCCCGACGGCCCGGTCGACGAGGGTGGGTTGCGGGGGCGCCGGCACCGTCGGGAGCAGCGCGGTGGGCGGCTCGGCCGGTCGGCCGGCGCCGAGCCGGGCGGCGAGCTGCGCGGCGGTGGGCCGGCGGGCCGGGTCGACGGCCAGGCAGGCCATGGTGAGCTCGGCGATGTCCGCGGGCAGCCCGGGGATCCGCAGCGGTGGCACCGAGGTGCGCCGCGCGTGCACCTCCAGGGCGTCCTCCCAGGTCTGTACCGGCAGCGGGGCCCGGCCGGTGAGGGTGCGGTAGAGCAGCGCGCCGAGGGCGTACACGTCGCTGGCCGGGTCCGGTGGGCCGGGCGTCAGCCGCTCCGGCGCGAAGTAGGCGGGGGTGCCCATCATCAGCTCGCCGGTCTGGCCGGCCAGCGGGTGCCGGGGACCGGCGAGGGCGGCGATGCCGAAGTCGAGGACCTTGGCACCGGTCTCGGTGAGCATGACGTTGGCCGGCTTGACGTCGCGGTGCACCACGCCGATCCGGTGCGCGGCGGCGAGCGCGGCCGCCACCTGACCGGCGACGCGGACCGCGTCCGGCCAGGCCAGCGGGCCGGCGGTCAGCCGGTCGGCGAGGCTGCGCCCCTCGACCAGCTCCATCACCAGGTACGGCACGACCACGCCGTCGGGCAGGGTCGCCTCGCCGTAGTCGTAGACCTGCGTGACGTGCGGGTGGGTGAGCCGGGCGGCGGCCCGCGCCTCGCGCTGGATGGTGGCCCGCAGCTGCGGATCGGCGGCGAGCTGCGCGACGAGGGCCTTCACCGCGACGGGGCGGTGCAGCACCTCGTCGTCGGCGCGCCATACCTCGGACATTCCGCCGAGGCCGATGGGCGCGCGCAGGACGTACCGATCGTGCAGGCGCGCGGCGGGCGTGAGCGACGACATGATGCTCCAGTCTGCCCGGCCCGCCCGGTCGGCCACCAACCGTCGTGCCCGGTTGAGTGTCGTCTGGCCGGAAAAGCACCCTACCGGGTGCTTACCGGAGTGGCCTCGGCCACCCCGGCGGTCAGGGGCGGCAGGTCGGGGCGGGCGCGGGCGCCGGCTCGGTGAGGTCGGCGAGCCGGCGCAGTGCGTGCGCGGCCGCGAGCCGGACGGGCGCGAGGCGGTGGCGACGGGCCCGCTCGGGGCGTACCGGCGCGTCCGGGCGGGCCGAGTTGACGTGGCGGGTGACCGCGTCGATGGCGAGGGTGAAGCCGGTCGGCTGTTCCATGGTCAACTCCTCGGTACGGGACGGGTGGAGGTGCGGACGACCAGCTCGGTGGGGAGCAGGATCTGCCCGGCGGCGGCGTCCACCGGCGGGTCGAGCAGCAGTTCGGCGGCGATCCGGCCCTTCTCCTCGGCCGGTTGCCGGACGGTGGTGAGGCCGGCCGCGGCCGCCTCGGCGACGTCGTCGAAGCCGGTGACCGAGACCGTGGCGGCCCGCTCCCCGAGGGCGTCCAGGGCACCGAGCGCGAGCACGTCGGAGGCGGCCAGCACGGCCGTCGGCGGATCGTCGCCGGCGAAGAAGCCGGCCACCGCCTCGGCCCCGGCGGCGCGGCTGTTGCCGGTGGCGTTGAGCAGCGTGAGGTCGGGCCAGTCGACGCCGACCGCGGCCAGGGCGTCGGCGAAACCGGCCAGGCGACCTCGGGTGGTCGGGTGCCGCGCGGCGTCGGCACCGGCGAGCCGCACCGGCCCCGGTGGCGCGTCGGGCAGCACCGTGTCGGCGAGCAGCGCCACCCGGCGATGCCCCAGGCTGACGAGGTGGTCGGCGACGGACCGGGCGGCGGCCCGCTCGTCGATGCCGACGTACCGCTCGGCGCCGGCGTCGTCGTCGGCGGGGGGCGCGGTGGTGACGAAGGGCAGCCCGCGACCGCGGATCACGTCCAGTGCCCAGTCCTCGTCGGCGGCGCAGTAGACGCAGAACCCGTCGACCGCCGCGTTCTCCACGGCCGCCCTGGCCTGCGTCGCCCCGGTGGGCAGCGGCACGAGCAGCAGGCTGGTGCCGTGCCGTTCGGCCGCGGCGGCGACACCGGCCAGGAACCGGACGGCGAACGGGTCGGTGAAGGCGTACGACAACTGCGAGGTGAACAGGACGCCGATCGCGCCGGCGAAGCCCCGCCGCAGCGAGCGGGCCGTCGGGTTCGGGCCCGGGTAGCCGAGCTGCCGGGCGGTGTCGAGGATCCGGGTGCGCAGCGCCGCCGAGAGCTGGTCGGGGCGGCAGTACGCGTTGGAGACGGTGCTGCGGGACACACCGACCGCCGTGGCCACGTCCTGGAGTGTCGGTCGCACCCGGACCCCCTTCTGGATCGATTCAGTCTGGATCGATTCAGAGACTAGCCGGACCGGCTCGGGGCGGTCAAGGAGAAACGGACGCCACATGACGAACGGTGCCGGCCGCAGCCGACGCCGTTCCTCGGGAAACCGGGCTCAGGGCTTGCGGGCGACCCCGCCGTACATGCTGACCTCCGCCACCGAGGGACGCGGTTGCGGCTCGGCCTCGGCCCGCCACTCCGCGACCGAGCAGAGGCCGGGCTCGACCAGCTCCAGCCCCGCGAAGAAGCCGGTGAACTCGTCGAGGGTGCGCAGGTTGATCAGCCCGTGCGGGCCGCCGCCCCGCGCCGCCGCCCTGGCCTCCGCGGCGACGGCCGGCGGGAGGTATTCGTGGGTGGCGTGCGACGCGGCGAGGTAGCTGCCGGACGGCAGCGCCGCCAGCAGGCGGCGCACCACCGCGTACGGGTCGTCGGCGTCCGGGACGAAGTGCAGGATCGCCACCAGCATCAACCCCACCGGCTGGGACAGGTCGATGGTGCGCAGCAGGTCCGGGTGGCGCAGGATCTTCTCCGGGTCGCGCAGGTCGGCGTCGATGTAGGCGGTGGCGCCCTCGGGCGAGCTGCTCAGCAGCGCCCGGGCGTGGGCCAGCACGATCGGGTCGTTGTCGACGTAGACCACCCGGGACTCCGGCGCGAGCCGCTGGGCGACCTCGTGGGTGTTGTCGGCGGTCGGGATGCCGGTGCCGATGTCGAGGAACTGCCGGATCCCGGCCTCGCGGGTGAGGTGGCGGACCGCCCGCTGGAGGAAGCGCCGGTTCTCCAGGGCGCTGGTACGGATGGTCGGGAAGCGGGCCGAGATGGCATCACCGGATTCCCGGTCGGCCTGGAAGTTGTCCTTGCCGCCGAGCCAGTAGTTGTAGCGCCGGGCGGGGTGCGCCACCGAGGTGTCGATCCGGTCGCTCGGGTGGGCGGCGGCCGTGGTGGCACCCGGGGCTTCGGTGGTCACGTGTCGCCTCCATGACTCTGCGCCATCGCGCGTGATGACGTCCGTCCACTGTCACCGGTCGCGGCCCATGGTAGAGGCATCCCCGCACGCCCTGCCGCCCCGGGCGGCGGTCACGCCGGGTAGAGCTCGTCGCGGAGCCGGGCCAGGATCTCCGGCGTCCGCTCCGGCGGCGCCGCCTCGACGCAGAGCCGCTCCATCGCCACCGCGTAGTAGTCGAGGTCGTCGCGCTTGTCGAGGTAGATGGCGCTGGTGAGCTGCTCGATGTAGACGATGTCGGGCAGGTCGTCGTCGCCGAACCGCAGGATGGTGAACGCCCCGCCGGCGGCGGCGTGCCCACCCGCGGCGAACGGGATGACCTGCAGCCGCACGTGCGGCGACCGGGTGGCCTCGATCAGGGCGTCCAGTTGGCCGCGCATCACCGCCGGCCCGCCGATCGGCCGGCGCAGGGCGGCCTCGTCGACCACCGCCCACACCTGTGGCGGGACGGCGCGGCGCAGCAGCTCCTGTCGGCGCAGCCGCAGCTCCACCCGCCGGTCGACCTCCGTGGCCGGGGCGTGCCGGTGGCCGAGCAGGACGACGGCGCGGGCGTACGCGGCGGTCTGCAACAGGCCGGGAATGAACTGCACCTCGTACGTGCGGATCAGCGAGGCGGCGGCCTCCAGGCCGAGGTACGCCTGGAACCAGCTGGGCAGCACGTCGCCGTACCGGTGCCACCAGCCCGGACTGTTGGCGTCGCGGGCGAGTTTGAGCAGCGCCTCCCGCTCGTCGGCGGCGCTGACCCCGTAGAGGGTGAGCAGGTCGGCGACGTCGCGTTCCTTGAAGCCGACCCGGCCCAACTCCATCCGGCTGATCTTGGATTCGGAGGCCCGGATCTCCCAGCCGGCGCCCTCGCGGGTGACGCCACTGGCCTCGCGCAGGCGGCGCAGCTGGGCGCCGAGCAGCATGCGCAGCACGGTGGGCCCGGTTGCCGGTCCCCCCTCCGCGGTCGCCATCGCCACGTCGCCCTCCACCTGCTCGGCCGTGCGCCGGCCGAGCGCCCCACCCCCGACCGACGTGTAAGCATGCCATGGACGGTGGGTGATGCGAACTCCTCCGCGCGGCCGAGATGGTCCCGCCGGCGGGACCGACTACCGATCGATCAGGTTGTCGAAGTCCCCGTCGCGGGCGCCGAGGACGAACGCGGCGATCTCGTCCACTGTGTAGATCAGCGCGGGACCCTCGGGATGGCGGGAGTTGCGGACCGCGATGCCCGTCCTGCCGGGGAGTTCGGCCAGCTCGACGCAGTTGCCGCTGGGGTTGCTCCGCCGACTCTTCTGCCACCGCAGCTCGGGGAGGTGGGTGACGGGAACGCCGTTCTGGGGCTGCTGCATGAGGGGTCTTTCTGTGCGGTGATGAGCCGTCCGGTGTCGCACATGGAGGGTGTCGCGGCGGGTAGGACGGCGACGCCGGATCAGGCCGTGCTGCACGTGCATCTGCTATTGCATCTGCAATGGACAGCGAGCATGATAACCCACGTGTGCGGTACCCGACCGTTCACTGTCAGTTACCCCAAACCCGGGCAGCCTCCTGGGAGAACGACGGCCGGGCACCGCGCGCCGGCCGGCGTCCCGGGTCGTCCGCCGACGCCGCGAGGAGGTTTCGTGCCGGATCCGCTGAGCGTCGCGTCCGGCATCTCCGCGGCGGGTGCGCTCGTCTCGCTGTGGCAGCTGCGCCGCCGGGCGCTGCGGGCGGAGGCGGAGATCGAGTACCTGCAGGCGGAGCTGGCCGCCGAGCGGCACGCCGCCAGCCACGACCCGCTGACCGGCCTGCCCAACCGGCGCGCCTTCTACCGGATCGCCGCCGCGCTGCTCACCGACGCCGGCGGGCGGCCGCTGATCGCCGTGGTGCTCGACCTCAACGACTTCAAGCAGGTCAACGACCGCTACGGGCACGCCGCCGGGGACCAGGTGCTGGTCAGCGTCGCGCAACGGCTCACCGCCTTCGCCGGGGACAACCTGGTCGCCCGGCTCGGCGGTGACGAGTTCGCCGGCCTGCTGAGCAGCCCGTCGGTCGACCGGCGCTGGATCGACCACGCCACCCGCCAGCTCTGTGCGGCGATGGCCGCGCCGATCCCGGTGGGCGGGCGCAGCGTACGGGTCACCGCGTCGGTCGGCCTGGCGCCGGTCAGCGGCCCGACCCAGCTCACCGAGGCGCTCTGCGCCGCCGACGCCGCGATGTACCGGGCGAAGGGCGTGACGGCCCGCCGGTCCCCCCGACAGCTCCTGGACACCCCGCGCCTGGCCGAGTGCTGAGCACCCGGCCGGGCGTCGTCGGGCCGCTCAGACCAGCGTGGCGAGGTACTCCTCCAGCGCCCGGTACGACTGCCGCGCGCCCTCCTCCATACCCGAGCCCACCATCGCGTCCCGCTCGGCTGCGGTGTCGAAGCGGGTGGTGCCGGTGACCATCGTGCGGCCGTCCTGCTCGGTGAAGACGAGTGTCTCCACCGCCACGTGACCGGGCGCGCCCTCGAACTCGAAGGTCTGCACGATCCGCTCGGGCGCCGCGATCTCGCGGAACTCGCCGCGGAAGGCGTAGGAGTTGCCGTCCGGGGCGTGCTCGACGAACCGGTACCGGCCGCCCACCCGGAAGTCGATCTCGACGTCGAGCGGGTTGCCGCGACCCCACCACCGGGCCAGGTGCGCGGGGTCGGTGTGCGCCGCCCAGACCATGTCGCGGGGCGCGTCGAGGACCCGGGTGAGCACCACCTCGCGGTCGGTGGGCAGCGCGACGGTCAGGTCACCGGTCGGGTTCATGGTTGTTCTCCTTCAGCTCTCGCAGGTAACCGTCCAACGTGTCGTACCGGTCGTCCCAGAGCCGGCGGTACTGGTCGACCCACTCGGCGAGGACCCGCAACGCCGCCGGCTCGATCCGGCACCGCCGCCACTGCGCCTCACGGGTGCGCACGATCAGCCCCGCCGCCTCCAGCACGTTCAGGTGCTTGGAGATCGCCTGCATCGAGATCGGGAACGGCGCGGCAACCTCGTTGACCGTCGCCTCGCCGGCGGCCAGGCGGGCCAGGATGGCCCGGCGGGTCGGATCCGCGAGGGCGGCGAAGACGGCGCCGACCTGATCTGGTGAGGTCACTGTAATCAACCACCTGGGTTATAAACCGATAAGTTGAATGTACTCGTCGGGGGTGCCATGTCAAGGACAAACGCGCGAATTCAGCTCGGCCGAGCGACCTCGTCAGCGCCAGCCGTAGCCGGCGCGCAGGGCCTGGCCGATCCGGTCGAAGCGACCCCGGTCCAGCACCGCGCCCTCGCGCCGGATGCTGTCCTCGCGCATGGTCAGCACCCGGTCGAGGCGGATCCAGCTCGGGCGCTGGTCGCGGTCCCACTCCCCCGGGCCGAGCGCCAGCCAGTGCCGCTGACCGTCGCGCTCGCTCTGGCTGGAGAGCATCAACCCGAACAGCGTGCGGCTGTGCCGGCCGACCACCAGCACCGGGCGGTCCTTGCCCTGCCGGGGGTCGTCCTCGTACGGAACCCAGGTCCAGACGATCTCACCGGGGTCGGCCCGGCCGTCCCGCTCCGGGGCGTACGTCAGCTCCCGGCGCTGCAACGCGCCGACCTGGCGGCGACGGGCCACCTGGGCCGGAATCCGGCCGGCGGTACCGGCCGGCGCGGCCGCACCCCCGGTCACCCGACCGAGCCGGGCGACGACGTTCCTCAACAGACCTGCCACGGGCGGCAGCCTAGCCCCACCGCCGCCGCGGCGCCCGGCCCGCCCGCCGGGTAATCCGCTCGACCGGTGGCGGGCCGGGTGGCGAGGATCGGGGCGTGCAGGTTCCCCAGCGGCAGATCCGGGCCCGCTTCACCGACACGACGCTGACCGTCTACCAGGCGTACCCGCCGGAGATCGCGGCGGCGGCGCTGGCCGCCGGCCGGTTCTGCCCCCCGTTCCGGCGCGGCCGGATGACCTGGATCAAGCCCTCGTTCCGGTGGATGATGTACCGCTGCGGCTGGGCCACCAAGCCGGGCCAGGAACGGGTGCTGGCGGTCGAGCTGACCCGCGCCGGCTTCGAGTGGGCGCTCGAGCGGGCCTGCCCCAGCTCCCCCGACCCGGCCCGGCACGCCGACCGGGCCGCCTGGGCCCGGGAGCTGAAGCGCAGCGACGTGCGGGTGCAGTGGGATCCCGAGCGGTCGCTGCGGCTGGCCCCGCTGTCGTACCGGTCGCTCCAGCTCGGGCTCGCCCGCGCCGCCGCGGACCGGTACGTCGACGAGTGGGTGGTCGGGCTGACCGACGTCACCGCGACGGCACGGGAGATCCGGGCGCTGCTCGACGCCGGCGACGACCGGGCCGCGGCGGCGCTGCTGCCCGACGAGCGTCCCTATCCCCTGCCGGCCGGGCTGGCCGCCACGATCGGCGCGACGCCGAGCTGAGCAGCCGGTCAGGCGATGACCGCACCGGCCACGGCGGTGACCGCGGTGGCGGCAGCGCCGGTGCGGCGCCGACCCGGACGGGTCAGTGCGGACGGCGGGCCAGCACCAGGGTGGTCCGCAGGTCCAGCGTCACCGTGCCGCCGAAGCCGTCCACCGCCGCGCCGACCGCCGCCAGCACCCGCTCCCGCAGCTCCGGCGGGCGGCGCAGCTGCGGCGAGAAGGTGCGGACCAGGCCCTGGTAGGCGGCCGTGGTCAGCGGCACCGGACGGCGGAACCGCTCGGTGCGGACCTCGACGAAGAGCCCACTGGCGGCGACCTCCGCGCCGAACCAGCCCTCCGGGCGGTCGTACTGCCGGTCCGGGTCCACCGACTCGAACGCCGCCCGCAGCGCGGCCGCCCGGGCCGGGTCGACGTAGTCGTAGCGGTGGGCGAAGAGGGCCAGGGTGCCGCCCGGGGCGAGCGCGTCGTGCGCCCGCCGGCACCGGGTCGCCGGGTCCAGCCAGTGCCAGGCCATCGCGCAGGCCAGCAGGGGCACCCCGCCGGGCGGCGGCGTCCACTCCTCGAACGGGGCCACCACCACCTCGACCCCCGGGTGGCGGGCCGCCAGCACCGCGGCCATCCGCCGGTCCGGCTCGACGCAGGTCAGCGGCGCGCCCAGCCGGGCCAGCAGCCCGGTGGCCAGGCCGGTGCCCGCGCCGAGCTCGACCAGTCGGGGCGGCACCCGCCCGTGGTAGGCGAGGATGGCCTCGGCGAGCGCGGGCGGGTAGTCCGGCCGCGCGTCGTCGTAGTCGCCCGCCACCTCGCCGAAGAGCTCCGCCACGACCGCCATCCTGCCACCGGTCGACCCGTCCGAAGGAGAGACATGATCGAACTGCCGGGAGACCTGCCGGTCGTCGAACGCACCGCCGTCCGGCTGGTGGTGCGCGACGCGCAGGACCGGATCCTGCTCTTCCACACCCGCGATCCGGACCATCCCCGCCTCGGCACCTGGTGGGAGCTGCCGGGCGGCGGAATGGATCCCGGCGAGACGTACGCCGAGACCGCGGTGCGGGAGCTGCGGGAGGAGACCGGCTTCGTGGTCACCGCCGCCCGGCTCGGCCCGCCGACCTGGCGGCGGCGGGCCAGCTTCATCCACCGGCAGCGCCGGCACCTGCAGGACGAGGTGGTGATGACGGTACGGCTCGACGCCGCCGGGCCGGACGTCGACGGCGCCGAGCGGCTGGACTACGAGGTGGAGGACTACTTCGGCTTCCGCTGGTGGACGGTCGACGAGGTGGTCGGCAGCGCGGAACGCTTCTACCCGGGCCGGCTGCCCGCGCTGCTCCCCCGGTTCCTCGCCGGCCAGGAGATCGACGAGCCGTTCGAGCTGTGGTCCTGAGCGGGGGTGCCGACCGGGCCGGGGATGGGCACAGTAGGGGCATGACGAGGACCCTGCACACCCCGCTGGCCCGCTACGCCGCCCGGCTGCACGCCGCCGCCGGCGACCGGCACCACGTCGCCTCGCCGCTCGGCGCCTGGCTGCTGCTGGCGCTGGCCGCGCCGGCCGCGACCGGCGCGGACCGGGACGAGCTGGAGGACGTCCTGGGCGTCGGCGCGCCCGCCGCGGCGGAGCTGGCCGGGGCCCTGCTGGACCGGCCGCACCCGCTGGTGCCGTCCGCCACCGCCGTCTGGCAGCAGGCCGGCCACGACACCGCGCGGCTGGCCGAGTGGCGGGCCACGCTGCCGCGTACCACCGCGACCGGTCCGCTGCCCGACCAGCCGGGGTTGGACGCCTGGGCCCGCGAGCACACCCTGGGACTGATCGACCGGTTCCCGCTGACCCGGTCGCCGGAGGTGCTGCTGGCGCTGGCCAGCGCCCTGGCCACCCGGATCTCCTGGGCCGACCCGTTCGACCTCGCCCCGGCCGGGCAGCTCGGCCGCGCCAGCGCCTGGGCGGGGCGGCTCGACCGGGTGCTCCGCAGCCCCGCCCGCGGCCACCGGACCTGGATCGCCGCGACCGGACCGGCCGGCGACGCCGCCGTGCACGCCGCGCCGGCCGTCGAGCGCGACGGAGCGGCGCTGGTGGTGGTGTCGGTCGCCGCCGACCCCTCGACGCCCGCCGCCGACGTGCTCGCCGCCGCGTACGAGGTGGCCGCCACGGCGGTCGACGAGGCGCCGGCCGGCCGCCGCTCGCTGTTCGCGCTCCCGCTCGGCGACGGTCCGGCGTGGACGGTGCGGGAGAAGCGGGTGCACACCCACGCCCCGGACGGCCGGGAGGAGCGGCACACGGCAGTGCTGCCCTGCTGGTCGGCCCGGGACGAGCACGACCTGACCGCCCCGGCGCTGGGCTTCCCCGCGGTGGTCCGCACGCTGGGCGGGTTGCTCGGCGAGCCCGCCCCGCGACTCGAGGCGCGGCAGGCGGCGATGGCCCGCTACGGCCGGTACGGCTTCGAGGCGGCCGCCGTGACCGCCGCCTTCGCGCTGGCCAGCCTCGCCCCGGAGGGCGTCGCCCGCACCGCGGAGCTGCGCTTCGGCCACCCGTACGCGGTCGTCGCCGTGGCCACCGACCGCAATGGCGGGCCGTGGCACGGGGTGCCGGTCTTCTCCGCCTGGGTGGCCGAGCCGGAGGAGCCGGCGACGACGGACCTGGCGGATCCGCCCGAGGAGTTCTGACCCGGCCGGGACGCGCCCGCCCGGGGTGGAGCCCTCCGGTAGGGAGGGCCCCACGCCGGGTCACGCCGCCACGGGCTCCCGTTCCTGCGCCGCCGCCCGCTCCGCGAGCCGCCGCTGCCGCTCCTGCGCGCCGATCAGGTCGTCGGGCAGCGAGTCCGGCACCTCGACGTCGAAGCGGCGCAGCATCCGGATCGCGAACCCGCCCAGGGTGATCAGGACCAGAGCCAGCCCGAAGCAGACGTACGCGAAACCGATCCCCCGGCCCGGTCCGGTGCCGATCACCGCGCCCACCGACCCGGCCAGCGACCCGCCCGGAGCGAGCATCGGCTCGAAGAGGCTGGTCGCCGCCGGGGCGAGCAGCGCGAAGCCGATCGGCAGCGTCGACCAGGAGATGGTCTGGTTGAGGCTGAACACCCGGCCGTGGAAGCGCTGCGGCACCTTGACCTGCACGATCGTGGCGTAGATCGACTGCGCGGTGGTCATCGCCATGGCCAGCCAGAAGATGCCGACGCAGACCATCGTCACCGAGGCGTCCAGCCCGACCAGCACGCAGCCGACGGCGGTGCCGAGGTTGCCGATCAGCACGCCGACCATCCGCCGGCGCCGGGGCCCGCCCCACAGTGACATCAGTACGCCGCCGGCCACCGCGCCGCAGGCCTCGGCCAGAGCCACCTGCGCCACCTGCGTGGCGGTGCCGAACGAGAGCACCAGCGGCGTGGTGAGCACCAGCGCCGGGGCCAGGAAGATGTTGCCCAGGGCGAAGTAGCCCAGCATCAGCCGGAAGCCGCGGTGCTGCCAGGAGTAGCGCAGCCCGTTGGCGATCGCCACCAGCAGCCGCTCCCGGGGCCGCCAGCCGAGCAGGTCCGGGAAGCGCACCACGGCCAGGGTCAGCACCGCCACCAGGTAGCTCGCCACGTCGATGAGCAGGATGCCCTTGAGTTCGATGGCGGCGAGCAGGCCGGCGGCGAAGACGGGCATCAGCAGCATCGCGAAGCCGCTGGAGAGCTGGGTGATGCCCATCGCGTGCCCGAGGTAGCGCTTCGGCACCAGCTGCGGCACCGCCGACTGGAACGCGATCCGCTGGAACGAGCCCGCGACCTGGCTCAACGCGACCAGGGCGTAGATATGCCAGAGGACCAGGTTGTCGGTCCAGAGCAGCGCGGCGAGCACCAGCTGGATCGACCCGGCGGTGCAGCTGGCGACCATCATGATCCGGCGGCGGCTGACCCGGTCGGTGACCGCGCCGGCCACCGGCAGCATCAGCACGCCGCAGATCAGCGCCAGCGCCCAGAGCAGGCCCAGGTCGGCCACCGACCCGGTCCGGGTGAACAGCCAGATGGGCAGCGCGAACGCGGTCAGCGCGGAGCCGGTGGTGGAGACCAGCTGCCCGGCGGTGACCGCGACGAACCGGGCCATGCTGGGTTTCACCACGGTCTGCTCGGGCCGGCCGGACCGGCCCGCGCGCTGGTGGGCGGCGACCGCCCAGCCGGCGTCTGCGCCCCGGGCCGGCGGGGTGAGGGCGGCGACGTCGCCGGCGGCCACCGCCGGGTGGACCCGGGTGACGATCTCCGCCAGCTCCTCGGCGCGGTACTTGAGGAAGAAGTGCCCGGCCTGGTCGAGCACCACCAGGGCGAGGGTGTCGCTGAGGAACTGCCACTCGGCGTACCGCTCGGCGTGGTAGTCGGTCACCGGGTCCTCGGAGCCGACCACGGAGATGATCGGCGCGCGCAGCTTCGTCGCGCCCCGGTCGAGCAGGCCGGTGAAGTACTCCTCGGAGGCCCGCGAGTCGGCCCGCATGTTGCTGATGATCCGGTCGGCCTGCTCCGGGTCCAGCTCGTCGGTGTCCACCCCCATCGACTTGAGCCAGCTGGCGTAGTGCCGGTTGCTGCGCAGCCGTTCGAGCCGGTTGCGCAGGGCGGCGAAGGCGCCCCGGGGGCGGGCGAACGGGAACATCGCGCCGATGTAGACCGCTTCCAGGTCCCGGCCGGCGGCCTCCACCTTGCGGGCCACCTCGGCGACGATCGCGCTGCCCACGCCGCAGTGGCCGTAGAGGGCGATCGGGCCCTCGACGCGTTCCAGGATCTCCTCGGCGACCCGACTGGTCAGCTCCTCGAACGGCAGGCCGTCCTCGCTGAGCCCGACGTCGTGGCCGGGGATGGCCAGCGACCACAGGGCATGGCCGGCGGGCAGCGCGTCCGCGAGGGGCTGGTAGACGATGGCGCTGCCCCCGCCGTACGGGACGCAGACGTAGCTGAGCACCCGCTGCGCCGCAGGGATCGGCCTGGTCAGCTCGTAGAGCAGCCGGCGCGGCCCGCCGCCGCCGTCGTCGCCGCCGGACATGAACCGGGCCAGCTCGCGGATCGTCCGCTGCTGGAACAGGTCCATCACCCCGACGGCGCGCCCGCCGTGCGCGGCCTTGCGGATCTTCGCCACCACCTGGGTGGCGAGCATGGAGTGCCCGCCCAGGTCGAAGAAGTCGTCGTCGATGCCGAGCGTGGCCACGCCCAGCACCTCCGACCAGATGCCGGCGAGCAGGCGCTCGGTGTCGTCGCGCGGCTCGACCAGGGCGACCGACGCCTCCCGGGTGACCACCGGGGCGGGCAGCGCCCGGCGGTCCAGCTTGCCGTTGGGGGTCAGCGGCAGGCCGTCCAGGGTGACGAACGCGGCCGGCACCATGTACTCCGGCAGGGTCTCCTTCAGCGCCGCCTTCAGCGCGGCGGGCTCGGCCGCGCCGACCAGGTAGGCGGTGAGCCGCTTGTCGCCGGGGGCGTCCTCGCGGACGATCACCACCGCCTCCGTCACCGCCGGCTGCTCGCGCAGCGCGCTCTCGATCTCGCCCAGCTCGATCCGCAGGCCGCGCAGCTTCACCTGGTGGTCGATCCGGCCCAGGAATTCGATCACCCCGCCGGGCCGGCCGGCGGCGGCTGCCGGGCCGGCCGCGGAGGCGGGCGGCTCGGCGGGAACGGCGACGGGGGCGGTCACCCAGCGGGCCAGGTCGCCGGTGCGGTAGAGCCGGGCGCCCGGCTCGCCGGAGAACGGGTCCGGCACGAACCGCTCGGCGGTGAGCGCGGGCCGGCGGTGGTAGCCGCGGGCCAGCCCCACCCCGCCGATGTGCAGCTCGCCGGCCACCCCGACCGGGCAGGGGTTGCCGCCCGGGTCGAGCACGTGCAGCCGCAGGTTGGCGATCGGGGCGCCGATCGGGACGGTGGTCAGGCCTGGCAGCAGCGCCGGGTCGCACCGCCAGGCGCTGACGTCGATGGCCGCCTCGGTCGGGCCGTACAGGTTGTGCAGCTCGCACCCCGGCAGTCGGACGGTGAAGTCGACCGCCGTGGCCGGCGGCAGCTCCTCGCCCGAGCAGATCACCCGGCGCAGCGCCGTCGCCGCCTCGACGCCGGACTCGGCGAGGAAGACGGTGAGCATCGACGGGACGAAGTGGGCGGTGCTGACCCGCTCGGCGACCAGCAGGTCCCGCAGGTAGCCGGCGTCCTTGTGCCCGCCGGGCTTGGCCAGCACCAGCCGGGCGCCCTCGCGCAGCGGCCAGAAGAACTCCCAGACCGAGACGTCGAAGCTGGCCGGGGTCTTCTGCAGCACCGCGTCGTCAGGGCCGAGCCGGTAGGTCCGCTGCATCCAGTCCAGCCGGTTGACGATGCCCCGGTGGGTGTTCGGCACGCCCTTGGGCCGGCCGGTCGAGCCGGAGGTGTAGATGACGTACGCCAGGTGCTCCGGGGCCGCCGCCGGCGTCGGGTCGTCGGTGGGCTGGTCGGCCCAGGTCCCGGGATCGTCCAGGGCCAGCACGGTGGCGCCGGTGGTCGGCAGCGCGTCGCGCAGGTGCTCCTGCACCAGCACCACCGGCGCGGCGGCGTCGTCGACCATGAAGGCCAACCGGTCCGCCGGGTACTCCGGGTCCAGCGGCAGGTACGCGCCGCCGGCCTTGAGCACCCCGAGCAGGCCGGTGACCAGCTCCACCGACCGCTCCGCGCAGACGCCGACCAGGGTCTCCGGGCCCACGCCGACGGCGCGCAGCCGGTGCGCGACCCGGTTGGCCGCGGCGTTCAGCTCGGCGTACGTGGTCGACCGGCCGTCGATGGTGACCGCCACGGCGTCGGGGGTGCGGGCGGCGCGTTCCTCGATCGGCCCGTGCAGCGTCTGGGTGGCCGGGAAGTCGGCGGCGGTGTCGTTCCAGGTCGCCAGCAGCGCCCGCTCGGCGGGCGGGAGCAGGTCCAGGGCCGAGACCGGGGTGTCCGGCGCGGCGACGATCGCGGCCAGCAGGGTGGTCCACCGCCGCGCCATCCGCTCCACGGTGTCGCGGGTGAACAGGTCGGTGTTGAAGACCAGCTTGCCCCAGATCCCGTCGGGCACCTCGACGGCGTGCAGCTCGAAGTCGAACCGGGTGGCCCGCAGCTCCATCGGGGTCCAGCGGAAGCTCACCTCGTCGGCGTCGGAGACGCCGGAGAAGCGGCCCATCTCGTAGTTCTGCAGGACGAACATCGCCTGGAACACCGGCGACCGGCTGACGTCGCGGGGCAACCCCAGCTCGTGCACCACCTTCGCGAACGGCACCTCGGCGTGCTCGAAGCCGTCCAGCACGGCCCGCCGGGTGCGCTCCAGCAGCTCGGTGAAGGTCGGGTCGCCGGACAGCTCGGCGCGCATCGGCAGCATGTTGATGAACATGCCGACGACGTCCTCCAGCTCGGGGGCGGACCGGCCGGCGACCGAGGCGCCGACGGCGAAGTCGTCCTGCCCGGCGTGCCGGGACAGCAGCACCTGGTACGCCGCGAGCAGGGTCATGAACAGGGTCCCGCCCGACGCGCGGCTGAGCGCGGCGAGCCCGTCGGTGACCGCCCGGTCGACCTGGAACTCGACGAAGTCGCCCCGGTAGGTCTGGGTGGCCGGGCGGGGCCGGTCCAGCGGCAGTTCCAGCGGGGTGATGCCGGCCAGCCGCCGCTGCCACCAGTCCAGGTGCCCGCGGGCCTGCGGCCCGTCCAGCTCCCGGGCCTCCCAGTGGGCGAAGTCGCCGTACTGCACCGGCAGGGCGGGCGGCTCGCCACCCCGGTACAGGGTGATCAGGTCGCGCAGCAGCACGTCCACCGACCAGCCGTCACCGACGATGTGGTGCTGGCCGAGGAAGAGCACGTGGTCGTCGGCGGCGTTCATCCGGTCCGGAGTGCCGTCCTGCGGCCCGGAGGCGGGATCATGGTCGTCAGCGAGCCGGATCAGCAAGGCGCGCAGCAGCGGCCCGGCCGCCAGGTCGAACGGCTCGGCCGCAGCGGCGTCCACCAGCGCCTGCGCGGCCCGCTCGTCGGGGGCGTCCACGATGGTCAGCGGCACCTCGACGGAGTCGGCGACGACGACCGTGGGGCGACCGTCGGCGTCGGCCGGGAAGCGGGTCCGCAGCGACTCGTGCCGGGCGGTCAGCCCGGCCAGGGCGGCGCGCAGCGCCGTGACGTCCAACGGGCCGCGCACCCGCAGCGGCACCGCGATGTGGTACGCCGCCTCGCCCGGAGCGAGCTGGTCCATGAACCAGACCCGCTCCTGGGCGTACGACAGCGGCACCTCGGCGCCCTCCGGGCGCGGCGTGATCCGGGCGGTGGGCGAGGACTGCCGCCGGCGCAGCCGCTGGGCGATCAGCGCCGCCCGGGCGGCCTCCCGGGCGGGATCCTTCAGGTCCGTCATGCGGGGTTGTCCTTCTCCGCCGCCAGCAACGCGGCGACCTCGATCTCGGAGAGCTCGTCCAGCTCGGCGGCGATCCGCTGCTCGATCTGCGCGGCCAGGTCGGCGACCACGGGGCTGCTGAACAGCGCCCGCATCGGCAGGTCGACGTCCACCTCGGCGCGGATCCGGGCCATCGCCCGCATGCCGCGCAGCGAGTTGCCGCCGAGGACGAAGAAGTCGTCCAGCGCGCCGACCTTCTCCACCTGGAGGATCTCGGCGTACACCTCGGCCACCAGGGTCTCGGCGTCGGTGCGCGGCGGGACGTAGCCGTCGGGCC
The DNA here is from genome assembly GCF_036906755.1 of Micromonospora sp. CPCC 206171. Lineage (NCBI taxonomy): Bacteria > Bacillati > Actinomycetota > Actinomycetes > Micromonosporales > Micromonosporaceae > Micromonospora > Micromonospora sp. CPCC 206171. The sequence goes on from NZ_JBAKHT010000021.1 coordinate 20,563, forward strand.
CCACGGTGGCCGGCGGCGGAGGCAGCGCGGCCCGGTCCAGCTTGCCGTTCGGGGTCAGCGGCAGCGCGTCCAGCCGGACGAACGCGGCCGGCACCAGGTGGGCCGGCAGCTCGCGGGCCAGCTCGGCGGCGAGGGCGGCCTCGTCGGCGGTGCCGACCAGATAGCCGATCAGCGCCGGCTCCCCCGAGTCGGTGCGCACCGCCACCGCGGCCGCGCGGACCTGCGGGTGGGCCAGCATCGCCGACTCGATCTCGCCCAGCTCGATCCGCATGCCGCGCACCTTGACCTGGTCGTCGCGACGGCCCAGGTAGTCCAGCGTGCCGTCGGTACGCCAGCGGGCCAGGTCGCCGGTGCGGTACATCCGCCGGCCGGGCGGGCCGTACGGGCAGGGCAGGAAGCGCTCGGCGGTGAAACCGGGCCGGCGCAGGTAGCCCCGGGCCAGCTGCTCCCCGGCGACGTACAGCTCGCCGACCACCCCCGGCGGCACCGGCTGGAGCGCGGCGTCCAGCAGGTAGACCCGGGCCCCGGCGGTGGGCCGACCGATCGGCACCGGTCCGGCACCCAACGACCGGCCGGGCGCGACGCGGGCGGCGACGCAGCCGACGGTCGCCTCGGTCGGGCCGTACTCGTTGACGACCGCCACGTCCGGGTGCGCGGCCCGCCAGCCCGCCACCTGCTCGCCGGTGAGCGCCTCGCCGCCGATCACCAGGTCGGTGGTCGGCGACAGCGCGGTGTCGAGCAGCGGCAGGTGGCTCGGGGTGACCTTGAGGAAGCTCGGCCGGCCACCGGCTCGGGCGTGCGGCGAGTCGATCGCGGCCAGCCGGACGGTGCCGCCGGCGGTCAGCGGGCCGAGCAGGCCGGTCACGGTGAGGTCGAACGAGACCGGCGAGGGCAGCAGCGCGGTACCGGCCAGCCCCGGGTAGGCGTCCCGGGCCCAGGCCAGGTACGCGGCCACGGCCCGGTGCTCCACCACCACGCCCTTCGGGCGGCCGGTGGAGCCGGAGGTGTAGAGCACGTACGCCGGGTGGTCGGGACGCAGCGGGGCGGCGCGGTCGGCGTCGGTCAGGTCGCCGTCGGCCTGGTCGGCGCCGACCTCCCCGTCCAGCACCACCGCGCCGGCGGGCACCAGCGCGGCGGTCTCCGGCAGGGCCAGCACCAGCGCCGGCTCCGCGTCCGAGAGCAGGTACGCGATCCGGCCGGCCGGGTAGTCGGTGTCCACCGGGACGTACGCGGCGCCGGACTTGAGCACGGCGAGGACGGCGACCAGCAGCTCGGGCGAGCGGGGCAGGGCGAGCGCCACCCGGGCCTCCGGGGCGGCTCCCCGGGCCACCAGCACCCGGGCGAGCCGGTTGGCGGCGGCGTTCAGCTCGGCGTAGGTGAGCGAGACGCCCTCGCAGACCAGGGCGACCGCGTCCGGGGTGGCGGCGGCCTGCCGCTGCACCCGCTCGACGACCGAGCGGAACGCCGGGGCGGCGTCCTCGCCGTTCCAGGCCCGCAGGACGAGGTCCCGCTCGGCCTCGTCGAGCAGCGGCAGGGCGGAGACCGGCTGCTCCGGGTCGGCGACGGCGGCGGTGAGCAGCCGCAGGTAGCGGGCGACCACGGCCTCGGCGGTGCCCCGGTCGAACAGGTCGGTGCGGTAGACCAGGCGACTCTCGCCGGTGGTGACGTCGAAGGCGAGGTCGTCCTTGGTGGTGCCCAGCTCCGCCGGGTCCAGCCCGGAGTCGGGGATGAAGTTCAGCGCGGTCTGGAAGATCGGCTGCACGGAGGGGTCACGCTGCGGGGCGACCGCCTCGACGATGCGCTGGAACGGGGTCTGGCCGTGCTCCATCGCGTCCACCAGGCCGGCGCGGACCCGGCCGAGCAGCTCGGTGAAGCTCGGGTCGCCGCCGACGTCGCAGCGCAGCGCCACCGGGTTGACGAACATGCCGATCAGCGGGGTCAGCTCGGCGGTGTCCCGGCCGGCGGTGGAGACGCCGACCACCACGTCGGTGTCGCCGGAGATCCGCGACAGCAGGGCGGCGAACCCGGCGAGCAGCACCATGTACGGGGTGGCCGCCGACTGCGCGGCGAGCCGGCCGACCCGGTCGAGCAGCCCGTCGGGAAGGGCGAAGCGCACCTCGTCGCCGGCGAAGCCGAGCTGGGCCGGGCGAGGGCGGTCCAGCGGCAGGCCGGTGACCGCCGGCGCCCCGGCGAGCTGGCCGGTCCAGAAGGCGAGCTGGCGGTCCAGCTCGGCGCCGGTGAGCTGGTCGCGCTGCCAGACCGCGAAGTCGGCGTACTGGATGGGCAGCTCGGGCACGACGGCGGGCGCGCCGGTCAGCGCGGCCTCGCTGAACGCGGCGAGTTCGGCCACCAGCAGCACCGCCGAGTGGCTGTCGAAGACGGCGTGGTGCACCACGAACAGCAGCGTCCAGGCGTCGTCGAGGCGGACCAGCCGGGCCCGCCACAGCGGCGGGGCGTCCAGTGGGATCGGGGTACGGGCCAGCTCGGTGCACAGGGCGGCGAGCCGGGCGGCCCGCTCGGCCTCGGGCAGGTCGCGCAGGTCGTCGGCGGGCAGCCGGACCGGCTCGTGCTCGCGTACCACCTGCACCAGGGCGCCGTCGTCCATTCGCAGGTGGGTGCGGAGCGCCTCGTGCCGGGCGACGACCCGGCCGACGACCTCGCTCGCGGTGTCGGCGTCGATGCCGGCCGGGAACCGCCACGGGGTGGAGACGTTGTAGACCGGCGAGGCGGTGTCCAGCTGGTTGGCCATCCACACCCGCTCCTGGGCGAAGGAGGCCGGGAACGTCCACTCCCGCGTCATGACGGCACCTCCCGCACGGAGCGGGGACGCATGTCGGTCCAGACGGTGTCCACGTGGGACAGGCACTCCTCGCGGGTGCCGGCGAAGCCGGCGTCGTGCCAACCGGCGGGCAGCTCCCGGTCGTCCGGCCAGATCGAGTACTGCTCCTCGTCGTTGCGGACGACCAGGAATCGGGAGTCGGCCATCAGTGCTCTCCAGCGCTCTCGGGGGTGTGCGGTTCGGCCATCGCCACGGCGATCCGGCGGGCCCCGGTGAAGGGCTCCCGGCCGTGCGCGGCGGTCATGTTGTCGACCACCAGCACGTCGTCGCGCCGGTAGTCGAAGCGGACGCTGGCGGCCCGGTACGCGGCCCGCAGGTGGTCCATGACGTCGGCGGGGATCTCGCCGCCGTCGCCGTAGTAGGTGTTCGCCGGCAGCCCGTCGGCGCCGAACATGTCCAGCAGCCCCTCCTGGTAGTCCTTCGGGAGGGTGCTCACGTGGAAGAAGGTGGCGTGGTTGAACCAGCGCGGGGTGTCCGAGCCGGGCCGGTGGTGCGCCACGTCGCGTACCGCCCGGGTGCGCAGCCCGTCCGCGCCGACCCACTCCAGCCGGATCCGGTTCGCCGCCGCGTACGCCTCGACCTCGGCCCGGTCGTCGGTGCCGAACACGTCCTGCCAGCGGGTGCCGAAGTCGGCGTGGAAGTTGCGCACCAGCATCCAGCGCCGCCGGACGAACTCCTCGCGGACCGCCGGGTCGATCTCGGCGTACACCCGGCGGACGTCGGCGAGCGGGGTGGCGCCGAGGGTGTCCGGCGGGCTGATGCAGTAGAAGAACAGCGTCAACGGCCAGCGCGCCTGGTACGAGTTCTCGTTGTGCAGGAAGATCTCCTCGTCCGGCGGGTAGTCGGTCGAGGTGTAGACCCGGCCCTTGATGGCGTGCCGGGGTGAGGACCGCTCGGTGTAGGTCAGCGGCTCGCCGGAGAACGCCCGGACCACCCGGTCGAAGCCGTCCACCCCGCCGACGTCGAAGCCGCGGAACAGCAGCCCGCCGTGGGCGGCGAGCGCGGCGCGCAGCTCCGTCCGCCGCCGGTCGACGAGCTCGGTCAGTGGTGTGCCGTCGTTCTCGACGACCACCGGCAGCGTGGCGATCGTGTCGCTCATTGCTCTGTCACTCCTGTTTCTCGACGCTCAGTCGCGGGGCAGCCGCGGGATGGCGGGGATGGTGGCCGGGGCGGGCTCGTCGGCGGGCGCGGCGGTGGCGCGCAGCTCCTCGATCCGGGCCGCCAGGCCGGCGACGGTCGGGGTCTCGAAGAGGCTGCGCATCGGCAGCCGTACCCCCGTCGCCTTGCGCATCGCGGCGATCAGCTGGACCGCGACCAGGGAGTTGCCGCCGAGGGCGAAGAAGTCGTCGTCCACGCCCACCTCGGCCACCCCCAGCCCGTCGCGCCAGACCTGGGCGATGGTGAGCTCCAGCTCGGTACGCGGCGCGGCGGAACCACCGACGCCGCCGGCCGGGACGGCGAGGGCCGGCTCGTCGGCGGTCTCCAGGCTCCCGGTGGTGACCCGGGCGGCGCGGCCGCGGATGTCCTCGACGGTCCGGGTCGCGATCACCACCTGCGCGCCGAGGCCGGCGGTGAGGCTGCGGCGGAACGCCTCGGCCCCGTCGACCGGCCGGATGTCCTCGGTCGGCACACCCGGCTCCGGGGCGGCCGGCTGCGCCGGTGCGTCCGCTGTGGTCAGCCCGCCGGTCACCGCCCCCTGGTCGACCCGGCGCAGCACGAAGTCGCTGATCGCCACCAGCTCCCGGCCCTCGGCGTCCCGGAGGGACACGTCGGCGGCGACGACCTCGTCGGTGGCGCTGTCGCGGTGCCGCAGATGGCTGTGGAACTCCGCCGGCAGGCTGCCGCGCACCACGATCCGCCCGTACGACAGCGGCAGGTAGGTGCCGTTGCCCTGGCCCCGGCCGAACGCGGTGGCCACGTCCAGCAGCGCCGGGTGCAGCCCCCACGAGGGCAGGTCGCCGACCGCCGCGGCGGGCGCGGCGATCCGGGCCAACTCCTCCCCCGCGCCCAGGTGGTGCTCGGCCAGCGCGGCCCAGCGCGGCCCGAAGGTCAGCATGCTGGTGCGCCCCCGGCCGAACGAGGCGTCGTCGTCCACCCGCCGGCCGATCACCGCCGGCACCCGGGCCGGCGGGGCCGGCTCTTCGGTCCAGCCGGCCGCGCCGCGTACGTGGGTGCGCAGCTGCCCGGCGGCGAGGCTGCGTACCGCGAAGTCCACGCCGTCCTCGGCAGGGGTCAACTCGATCCGGTACTGCGCGACCGTGCCGTCGGGCACCGAGAACGGCTCCAGGAAGACCACGTCGCGCAGTTCCACCGCCGCGTCCCCGGTCGGGGCGGGCAGCCCGGCGGCCACCGCCGCCCGGACCGACTCCAGGTGGGCGGTGCCGGGCACCACCGGCACGCCACCGATGCGGTGCTCGTCCAGCAGCCAGTGCGTGTCGGCGGAGACCAGGCCGTGCAGCACCACACCGTCCGGGCCGGTCACCGCCGTGGTGAGCACCGGGTGGTCCACCGGATGGGTGACGGTGTCCCGCCCGGCGGCCCGGAAGCCGGCCGGCGCGTCGGTCTCCACGGCCATGCCCACCTCGGCCCAGCCGCCCCAGTTCTGCGACAGCACCGGCGCCCGGAAACCCGCGCCGGCCCGGGCGTACGCGTCGAGGAAGCTGTTCGCCGCGCAGTAGTCGACCTGGCCGAAGCCACCGATGACCGCGGTGATCGACGAGCAGAGCACCACGAAGTCCAGCGGCAGGTCGCCGAAGACCTCGGCGAGGGCGAGCGTGCCGGCGAGCTTCGGCGCGAGCACCCGCTCCGCCTCGGCCCGCTCCTTGACCTCGGCCATGCCGCCGCCGGGCAGGCCGGCGGCGTGCACGATGCCGTCGATCCCGCCGAACTCGGCCTCGGCGGCCGCCCGGACCCGGCGCAGGTCGGCCGGGTCGGTGACGTCGGCGGCGAGCACCAGCACCGACGCGCCGGCCGCCTCCATCCGGCGGATCGCCACGATCGCCCGGCCCGCCCGGTCGGCGCCGCCGTGCACGGCCAGGTGGTCGTCCCACCGCTCGCGCGGCGGCAGGCCGGAACGGGTCAGCAGCACCAGCTTCGCCCGGGCCCGCCGGGCGAAGTCCTCGGCCAGGGTGACGCCGATGCCGCCCAGGCCGCCGGTGATCACGTACCGGCCGCCCGCGCGCAGCGCGCCCGGCTCGCCCTCGGCGTCGATGGTGACCTGCTCGTAGCCGGTCACCCAGCGGCGCGGGCCGCGCAGCGCCAGCTCGGCGCGGGCCGGGTCGACCGGCCGGCGCAGCTCGGCGACGAGGGTGTCCACGTCGGACGAGGCCGGGTCGGCGTCCAGCAGTCGGACCGCCAGCCCGGGCAGCTCGGCCGGGAGCACCCGGGCCAGCCCGGCCAGGGTGGCGTGCTCGGGGCGGACGAGGTCGGCGCCGGTCACGTCCCCGATGCCGGCGGTGACCAGGTCGAGGGTGCGGGCGCGCTCGTCGGCGGTCAGCCCGGCCCCGGCGAGCGCCTGCACCAGGTGCAGCGCGCTGAAGAAGCCCCGGTCCTGGGCGGCCCAGGCGGCGGCGACGTCGGTGCCGGCCGGGTCGCCGTCGAGGGCGAAGGCGTGCACCAGCCGCTCCGGCGGGTCGGCGGCGAGCGCCGCCACCAGGGCGTCGTGGTCCTCGCGGACGCCGGGCCGCAGCCGGTACCCGCCGTCGACCGCCGCGAAGCGCTCGCCGGCGCGTACCACGGTGGGCGTGGCGCCCGCGGCCCGCAGCGCCGCGACCAGCGCGTCGCCGCGCGGACCGTCGGCCAGGACCAGGCAGCGGCCCAGCGGTGCGGTCCGCGGCTCGGCGGCGGCCTGCCGCCAGACCGGCACGGCGAACCACTCCGGCAGCGGACGCGGCGCGCGCTGCGCCGGCGCGGCGGGCGCCTGGTCCACCGGGTCCGGGTCCACCCAGTAGCGGCGGCGTTCGAACGGGTACGTGGGCAGCGGCACCCGGCGGGCGGCCGGATCGGCGTCGAGCCGCACCCCGACGCCGGCGCACCAGAGCGCGCCGGCGCTGGTGAGCAGGGTGGCCAGGTCACCGGTGCGCTCACCGGGGCCGGGCAGGCTGCCCAGCGGGGTCAGCGCCCGCTGGACCGGGCCGGCCTTGGCGACCTGCATCCGGGCCAGGTTGGCCAGCTGCCGGCCGGGCCCGCACTCCAGCAACGCCCAGGTGCCCTCGGCGAGCAGCGCGGCCACACAGTCGCCGAAGCGCACCGGCCGGCGCAGGTGCGCGGCCCAGTACGCCGGGTCGGTGGCCTGCTCGGCGGTGATCCAGGTGCCGGTGACGTTGGACAGGAACGGGATCGCCGGCGGGCGCAGCGGCACCCCCGCCAGCAGGGCGGTGAACTCGGCCAGGATCGGTTCCATCATCGGTGAGTGGAAGGCGTGGGAGGTGCGCAGCGCCTTGCTCTTGCCCTTGATCGTCTCGGCGAACGCGGCGACCTTGTCGCTCTCGCCGGCCACCACGCAGGTGCCCGGGCCGTTCACGGTGGCGATGGCCAGCCCCTCGGGCAGGCGCTGCGCGACCACCGACTCGTCGAGCGCCACGGCGAGCATCGAGCCGGCCGGCAGGGACTGCATCAGCCGGCCCCGCGCGGCGACCACCCGCAGCGCGTCCGGCAGGCTCAGCACCCCGGCGACGGTGGCGGCGACGTACTCGCCGATCGAGTGACCGATCATCGCGGCCGGCTGCACCCCGGCCCGCAGCCAGAGGGTGGCGAGGGCGTACTCGACGACGAAGAGGGCCGGCTGGGTGTAGCGGGTCTCGGTGAGCCGCTCCCCCGCCTCCGGGTCGCGGCCGAGGATCAGGTCACGGACGTCCAGTCCCAGCTCGGGGCGGAGCAGCTCGGCGCACTCGTCCACGGTGGCGGCGAAGGTCGGCTCCTCGGCGTAGAGCTGCGCGCCCATCCCGGCGTACTGGGAGCCCTGCCCAGAAAAGAGCAGGCCCACGCGCGGCGCGGGGCCGTCGACGACGCCGGACTGGCGGCGGCGCGCGGTGCGCAGCGCGGTCACCGCGTCCGGCAGGTCGGCGGCGACCACGGCGACCCGGTGCGGGTACTCCTGCCGGCCCACCCGCAGGGTGTGCGCCACGTCCGCGAGCAGCTGCGGCCCGCCGTCGGTGGTGCCCGCCAGATGCTCGGCGAGGCGCAGCACGGCGGTGTCCAGGGCGGTGGCGGTCTTCGCCGACACGTGCAGCAGTTGCGCCGGGCGGACCGTGCGGTCGGCCCGGTACGCCGCCGGCGCCTCCTGGAGCACCACATGGGCGTTGGTGCCGCCGATGCCGAACGAGCTGACCCCGGCCCGGCGCGGCCCGCCGTCGGTGTCCCACTTGGTCAGCGTGTTCGCCACGTAGAACGGGGTGTCGGCGAAGTCGATCGCCGGGTTCGGCTGCTCGAAGTTGATGCTCGGCGGGATCAGGCCGTGCTCCATCGCGAGCACCGTCTTGATCACGCTGACGATGCCGGAGGGCTGGCTGAGGTGGCCGATGTTGGACTTCACCGAGCCGATGCCGCACCAGCCCCGCTCGTCGGTGTCCCGGGTGTAGACGGCGGAGAGGGCGGCGACCTCGATCGGGTCGCCCATCGCGGTGCCGGTGCCGTGCGCCTCGACGTAGCTGATGCTGCGCGGGTCGATCCCGGCCATCCCGACGGCCTGGGCGATCGCCTCCATCTGCCCGTCGATGCTGGGGGCGGTGAAGCCGACCTTGCCGGCGCCGTCGTTGTTGATGGCGTTGCCGAGCACCACCGCCCGGATCGCGTCGCCGTCGGCGATCGCGTCGGAGAGGCGCTTGAGCAGGGTGACGCCGACGCCGCTGCCCCAGACCGTGCCGTTGGCGGCGGCGTCGAACGGCCGGCACCGCCCGTCCGGCGAGGTGAAGCCCTCCATGCCCAGGTAGCCGACGTGCGGCAGCTCGATGTTGACCCCGCCGGCGAGCGCCATGTCGCACTCGCCGTTGCGCAGCGCCTCGCAGGCCAGGTGGAACGCGACCAGCGAGGTGGAGCAGGCGGTGTGCACGGTCAGGCTCGGCCCGCGCAGGTCCAGCCGGTACGACACGTTGGTGGCCACGTAGTTCGGCGAGTTGCCGGTGGCGATGGAGACCGCCCCGTGCGGGTTGCCACCGACGCGCTTGTTGCGGGTGACGTACCGGTGCAGGTAGGTGTTGCCGCCGGTGCCGGCGTACACGCCGACCGCGCCGTCGTAGCGGGCCGGGTCGTATCCGGCGTCCTGCAACGCGGTGTAGCAGCTCTCCAGGAACAGCCGGTGCTGCGGGTCGGTGATCTCCGCCTCCCGGGCGGTCATCCCGAACAGCCCGGCGTCGAACTCGTCGTACCCGTCGACCAGCGGCGCCCGGTTGACCCACCCCGGGTCGTCGACCTCCTCCGCGGTGGCGCCGCGCGCCAGCTGCTCCTCCCGGCTCAGCTCGGTGACCGACTCGACGCCGTCGACCAGGTTGCGCCAGAACTGGCGGACGTCGGCCGCGCCGGGCAGCCGGGCGGCGAGCCCGACGATCGCGATCGGCTCGATGCCGTCGTCGGCGGGGAGGTCGGGTGCCATCGGGTTGTCCATCTGCGTGTCCTTCATTGCGCGGTGCCGCCGGGGCGGCGGGGTGGGTTGCGGCGGGTGCGGCTGCGGCGGGCGGCGGCCCGCAGCGCGGCGCGGGCGAGTTCCGGCCGGTCGGCGGCACCGTCGAGGCTGGCGGCGAGCGCCCGGACGGTGGGGTGGCGGAACAGGTCGAGCATGGTGATCGAGCGGCCGGTGGCGGCGGTGAGCCGGGCGTGCACCGCGGCCAGGGCGAGGGAGTGCCCGCCGATGTCGAAGAAGTTGTCGGTCACCCCGACCCGGTCGGTGTCGAGCACCTCCCGCCAGATGCCGGCGATCAGCTCCTCGGTGTCGGTCAGCCCGCCCGGACCGGCCGGCAGCGAGGTGCGGGGCGCCTCGGCGGCCGCCACCGTCATCGCGCCGAGCTGCGGCGTGCGCACGGTGGGCCGGGGCAGCGCGGCGGCCACCGCGTCGGCCGGCGCGTCCGGGTCGGCGGCGAGCGCGCCGACCAGCTCGGCCAGGTCGGCCAGGAGCGCGTCGATCCGGTCGGCGTCGAACAGGTCCGGGTTGTGGACCACCTCGACGCCGACGCGGCCGTCTGACTCCACCACGTAGACGGTGATGTCGAAGGGCGAGCCGGGCTTGGGCACCCGGACCGGCACGGCGCTCAGCCCGGTCAGCGCCAGCCGGGGCGGGGCGAAGTTGAGCACGTTGAACAGCACCTGCACCAGCGGCGCGCGGGCGGTGTCCCGGCCGACGCCGAGGGCCTCGACGACGCGTTCCAGCGGCGCGCCCGGGTGGGCGGTGACCTCGTGCAGCTCGGCGGCGCACCGGTCGACCAGCTCGGCGAAGGTGGCCTCGCCGGTGCGCAGCCGCACCGGCACGGTGTCGATGAAGAAGCCCACCACGTCGTCGAAGGCGGCCAGCCGACGGTCGGCGACGATCGCCCCGACCACGTGGTCGTCGCCGCCGGTGAGCCGGCGCAGCAGCTCGCCGAAGCCGGCGAGCAGCACCGCGGCGACCGTGGTGCCGCGCCGGGCGGCCAGGGCGCGGACCGCGCGGTCGGCGGGCTCCGGAAGGCGCACCGCGGCCTCGGCGCCGGCGTAGGTCTGCACCGCCGGGCGGGGCCGGTCGCGGGGCAGCTCCAGCACGGTGGGCACGCCGCGCAGGTGCTCGGCCCACCAGGTGAGGTCCGCCGCGCCCCGGCGGGCGTCGCGCCCGGCCCGCCAGACCGCGTAGTCGGCGTAGGTGGCGGCCAGCGGCGGCAACGCCGGGGTGGCCCCGGTGACGGCCTGGCCGTACGCGGCGGCGAGGTCGTCGTAGAGGACCGCCTCGGACCAGCCGTCGAAGACCGCGTGGTGCATGGTCATCGCCAGCACGTGCGCGTCGGCGCCGAGCCGGTAGACGGTCACCTGCCAGGGCGGCCCGGTGGCCAGGTCGAAGGCGTGCGCCGCGCCGGCGGCGAGCATCACGGCCAGCTCCGCCTCGGCATCGGCGCTGCCGGTCAGGTCGACCACCGGCACCGCCACGTCGGTGGGTTCCGCGCAGACCGCGTACGGCACCCCGGCGGTCTGCGGGATCCGCCAGCGCAGCACGTCGTGCCGCTCGGCGACGGCCCGCAGCGCCGCGCCGAGGGCGGCGGTGTCCAGCGGGCCGCGCAGCCGGTGCGCGACGGCGATGTTGTACGGGGCGCTGGAGGGGGCGAGCTGGTCGACGAACCAGAGCCGGCGCTGCGGTGGGGAGAGGGTGGGCGGGTTGCCGGTGGTCAGCGGCTCGGCGTCGGCCGGGGCGGCGGCGCGCAGCCGGGCGACCAGGCCGCCGAGGGTACGCCCGGCGAGCACGTCGGAGATCTCGACGAGTCGGCCCAGCTCGGCGCGGAGCGCGGCGACCAGGCGCATCGCGGCGATGGAGTTGCCGCCGGCGGCGAGGAAGTCGGTGTCCGGGCCGGGGGTCGCGCCGAGCAGTCGGGCCCAGATCCGGGTCACCGTCGCCGTCACCGGGTCGGCCGCACCGGCCGGCTCCTCGGCGGTGGCTCCGGCGGTCAGCGCGGCCACGGCCAGGGCGCGCAACGCCGGCCGGTCCAGCTTGCCGGTGACCGGGCTGACCGGCAGGTCGTCGCGGCGCAGCAGCCGGGCCGGGAGCATCGCGGCGGTAAGCCGTGCCCGGGCGTACGCCCGGATCGTCTCGTCGTCGGGCGCGCCGGCCGGGGTGAGGACCGCGACCAGCTCGGTGCCGGCCGGCCCGGGCACCGCCTCGACGGCGACCCGGTCGATGCCGGGGGCGCCGGCCAGCACCGCCTCGACCTCGCCCAGCTCGATGCGCTGGCCCCGGATCTTCACCTGCCGGTCGGTGCGTCCGAGGTAGACGATCCGCCCGTCGGCCGCCTGGCGGACCAGGTCGCCGGTGCGGTACAGCCGCTCGCCGGGCAGCCCGGAGAACGGGTCGGGGACGAACCGGTCGGCGGTCAGCCCCGGGCGGTCCAGGTAGCCGTCGGCCAGTCCGGGGCCACCGATCAGCAGCTCGCCGGTCTCCCCCGGCGGCAGCGCCCGCAGCTCGGCGTCGACGACGTACGCCCGGTGGTTGGGCAGCGGCGAGCCGATCGGCACCGGGTCGGCCTCGGCGCCGGTCAGCTCGGCGGTGACCGCGAGCACGGTGGTCTCGGTGGGGCCGTAACCGTTGAGGAAGCGCCGCCCCGGCGCCCAGCGGGCGGCCAGCTCGGCGGGGACGGCCTCGCCGCCGCAGAGCACGGTACGCCAGCCCGGCACGTCGGCCGGGTCCAGCATGGACAGCACGGTCGGGGTGATGAAGCCCCAGTTCACCTCGTGCGCGGCGATGAACCGGGCGAGCCGGGCTGGGTCGGCCCGGTCGTCGGCGCCGAGCAGCTGCACCGCGCCGCCGAGCAGCAGCGGCAGGAAGAGGTCCATGGTGGCCGCGTCGAAGCCGAGCGAGGCGATGCCGAGGCTGCGCACCCCGGCGTCGGCGCCGCTGACCGCGGCGCACCCGGTGACGAACTCGACCACGTTGCGGTGGGTGGTCAGCACCCCCTTGGGGCGGCCGGTGGAGCCGGAGGTGAACAGCACGTACGCCGGGTCGCCGGGCCGGGCCGGGCAGGGCGCCAGCGGGGCCGGGCCGGCCGACTCGACCACCTCGACGCCCGGCAGGTCGGCCAGCTCGGCCGCCGCGTCGCCCACCAGCAGCGACACCCCGGCGTCGGCGACGATCTCGCGCTGCCGCTCGCGGGGGCCGTCCGGCTCCAGCGGCACGTAGCAGCCGCCGGCGAGGAGCACCCCGAGCACGTCCACGACCAGCCGGGGCCGGCGCCGGCCGCAGACCCCGACCCGGGTCTGCCGGCCCACGCCGTGGGCCCGCAACGCGGCGGCCACCCCGGCCGCCCGGCCGACCAGTTCCCGGTAGGTGAGCCGGTCGTCCCACTGGCGGACCGCGACCGCGTCGGGGCAGCGCGCGGCCCGGGCGGCGATCAGGTCGGCCAGCGTCCCGTCCGGCCAGGGCAGCTGCGGCCCGGCGGCGGCGCTGATGGACAGGATGTCGGTCACCCGTGCTCTCCCCCATAGGTGGCGGGATCGGTGATCTGCAGGCGCAGCTCGCTGACGTGTCCGCGCCCGGCGGCGTCGGGCACCCAGGCGTCCGCCGGCGTGGGCAGCAGCTCGGTGACCACCACCGCCACGTCGGGGCCGGTCTTCGCGGCGGCGTCGGCCATGGCGCACAGCGACTGGGCGTACAGCGGGCCGGTCAGGTCGACGTAGCAGGGCTTGACCTCGGTGCCGACCTTGACGAACACCCGCTCGGGCAGGTCGAGGGCCGCCCGGAAGCGGCGCGCCGCGAGGTAGCGCGCGGTCTCGTCGCCGTGCCCGGCCAGCCCGCTGCCGGCCACGGTGGTCCGCCAGGTACGCCGGGCCACCACCAGCCGGTCGATGGTGATCCTGGGCGTGTGCGGGGCCGGGTCCAGCAGCTTGAAGGCGTCCAACAGCAGCGAGCCGAGCAGGTGGGCGAAGATCTCCATCACCGGCCAGCGGGATCCGTCCGGGAAGACCGCGATCAGCCCGTCGCCGTCGCGGACCACGGTGACGGCGGTGGCCGGGACCAGCCGGTCGACATCGCCGCCGCGCGCGGTGTCGATGCCGAGCTGGCGGTCCGCCGGGCCGGTGAGGGCGTACGTGGTGCGGGTGGTCAGCCGGGGCCAGCTCTCCGGGTAGAGCACCCGGATCCGGGCCGGCCCGAGGTCGGCGTCGAGCGCCGCCCGCAGTGCCGACGGGTCGGGGTGGAACGGGGTGAGCACCGCGCTGTCGTAGGCGACCGTGGCCGGGTGCAGCTCGCCGAGGACGAGCAGGAACTCGCCCCGGTCGATCGCCTCGGCCGAGGCGGCGCTGACCTGGAGATCGGGGTTGTGGATCCGGGCGGACGGCCAGCCGGGCCGCTCGGCGGCGAAGAGCGCGCGGACCGGGCCGGCCAGGTCCTCGGCGCGCAGCCGCAGCTCGACGGTGCCGGCGGGCAGGTGCCGCAGCCCGAACAGCTCGGCCCACCGCTCGGTGAAGTCCGCCCCGGCGCGGGCGACGGGTCCGTCCGGGGCGACCAGCATCCCCTGGGCCAGCGACCAGATGTCGGCCAGCCGGACCGGACCGTCGGCGGCGAGTTCGTCGTGCAGGTCGGCGAGGATCTCCTGGCAGCCGGCGCCGATCTCGGCGGTGAGCCAGCGGGCCGCCTGCAGGACCACGGCCAGCGGGGCGGCCAACGCGTCCAGCACCGTGGCGCCGACGGTGACGTCGAGGTCGCGGGCGGTCTCCTCGTAGCAGACGGTGCGCCCGGCGTACATCTGACCGCTCTGCCGGGTGGCGGGGCGGCCGGTGACCTCGGTGAACCGGGTGTTGAGCGCGGCCAGCGCGGCGCCGAGCCGGTCCGGGTCGCCGGCGGCGGCCGCGACCGCGTCCCGGGCGGCGCGGAGCCGGTCGAAGTCGGCGGCCACCGCCGCCCGCACGGCCTCCTCGCCGATCGCCGCGATCCGCTCCGCCAGCACCCGTTCCGCGTCCGGGCTGTTCGGCAGGTTCGCGTCCCAGGTCAGCTGGCCGCGTTCGACGAACCGGTCCAGCATCAGGTACACATCGTCGGCGGCGCGGACGTCGCCGGCGGCGCGGGCCCGCTCGGCCAGTTCCACGGCGGCGGTGCGCCCGTCGCAGGACGCCAGCAGCCGGGCCTCCACGGCCGACAGCGGGATCGGCGGGTGCAGCGGCCAGCGCAGCTGCCGGTCCTCGACGGTCAGGTGCGGTTGCAGCGCCGGGGCCCACCAGCGGCGTACCGCCAAATCGTCGGCGAGCCGGTCGGCGTATGCGATCAGGGCCCAGGCCTCGAACCCGACGTGCCGGCGGGTGACCAGCCCGGGTCCGGGCGCCAGTCGGGTACGCGGGTCGGCCGGGTCGAAGGTGCCCCAGCAGACCGGGCCGAAGAAGCCGATCGTCTCGGCCTTGCCGCAGTAGCGCTGCCAGTAGCGCAGCAGGCTCAGCTCACGCTTGCGGCGGCGCACGTTGCGTACCGCCGGATCGGTGCGCAGCAGTCCGTCGAGCGCGATCAGCATGTCCGGGTTCTGCCAGGTGACCGCCTCGCGCAGCAGCGGGTCGGCGGCCAGTTCGCCGGCCACCGCCGAGGAGTCGGCGAACGCCTCGCGCAGCGCCTTGTCGACGACGTCCGTCGCGCCCTCGCCGGCCAGCAGGGCGTCGGCGGCGGCCGCCGCCTCCGGAGCGCCGAACCGGTCCAACCCGCCGGCGGGGAAACCGGCGCTGCGCAGGACCACGTCCCGCCACACCGACCAGCCGGTGTCGCCCAGCGGCAGCAGATGGCTCATCGGCGGTCCTCGCTCTCGGGGGCGTCCACGATCTGCAGCCGCAGCTCGCTGAAGCACCGGCGGCCGGTGCCGTCCGGCACCCACGCCTGGTCGGGGGTCGGCAGCATCTCGCTGACCAGCAGGGAAACCCCGTCGCCACCGTCCATGCGGGCGGCCCGGACCATGGCGCAGAACATGGTCACGAAGGCGGGGCTGCTCAGGTCCACGAAGCAGGGCTTGACCTCGGTCCCGAGCTTGACGTAGACCTGCTCCGGCAGGCCGAGCCGCCGTCGCCAGGCCCGTGCCGCGAGGTAGCGGTCGCGCTCTCCGGTCACCGCGGCGAGCCCGCTCTCCCCGACCGTGGTCCGCCAGGTCTGCCGGGCCACCACCATGTTGTCCAGGGTGATCCGGGGGGTGTAGGGCGCGGCGGCGACCAGCTTGAACCCGTCCACGGCATGCGCGCTGAGCAGCTCGGCGAAGACCTCGGTGAGCGGCCACCGCTGGCCGTCGCGGGCGGTGGCGACCAGCCGGCCGTTCTCGTCGGTCACCGTGAGGTCCACCGTGGGCAGCACCCGGGCCGGGTCCGCGCCCGGGGCCGGCTGGAACGCCAGGTGCCGGTCGGTCGGACCGGTCAGCGACTCCGCGGTACGGCTGGTCCGCCGGGGCCACTCGCTCGGGAACAGCAGCCGGATCCGCCGCTCGCCCAGGTCCTCGGCGAGCGCCGCGCGCAGCCGCTCCACGTCCGGGTGCGACGGGGTGAACACGGCGCAGTCGAACGACGACCAGGCCGCGTGCAGCTCGCCGAGCACGACGGTGAACTCGCCCCGGCGCAGCGCATCGGCGTCGGAGGCGCAGATCTGCAGGTCGGGGCTGTGGACGACGCCGTTGGACCAGGACGGCCGGGAGCCGGGGAAGACCTCGTCGATTCGCCCGGCGAGGTCGGCGACCCGCAGCCGGACCTCGTTGGTGCCGGCGGGCAGTGTGTCCAGCGCGAACAGCCCGGCCCAGCGCGCCGCGAACTCGGCGGCCACGGTGTCGACCGGGCGCTCGCCCCCGCCCCAGAACAGGCCCTGGACCAGGAACCAGAGGTCGGAGAGGGCGACCGGGGAGTCCCCCGCCTCGGCGCTCAGCTCCTCGTAGAGCCCCCGGAACACCGCCCCGTACGCCTCGGTCAGGGCGTTGACCATCCAGCGGGCGGCGCGCAGCAGCACGTCGAGCGGGGCGGCGAGGTCGGCCAGCAGCGGCGCGCCGAAGACGACGTCGAGGTCGCGGCTGGTGTCCTCGTAGCAGATGGTCCGCCCGGCGTACATCTGGCCGTCCCGTCGCCGGGACGCGGCCCCGGTCAGCGCGGTGAAGGTGGCGTCGAGGTCGTCGAGGGCGACCCGGAGCCGGTCCGGGTCGCCGGCCGCGGCGGCGACCTCGTCGCGTGCCGCGCGCAGGCGGTCCCAGCCGGCCCGCGCCGTGGCCCGAGCCGACTCGTCGCCGATCCCGTCGATGCGGGCGGTGAGCACCTGCTCGGCGTCCGGGCTGACCGGCAGGGCGGCGTCCCAGGTGATCAGCTCCCGGGCCACCAGCCGGTCCAGCAGGGCGTAGCCGTCCTCCGGCCGGCGCAGCCCGAGCGCCGGGTCGGCCACCAGGTGGCACGCCGGCCGGCGGCCGTCGACGGCGCCGAGCACCGCCGCCTCCACCGGGGACAGCGGCACCGGCGGTCGGCCGGGGCGCAGCACGCTGCGCTCGCGCACGCTCAGGTGCGGGCAGAGCATCGGCGGCCACCAGCGGCGCACCGCCAGGTCCGTGCCGATCCGGTCGGCGTACGCGGACAGCGCCCAGGACTCGAACCAGACCCAGCGGCGGCGGGTCAGCCCCGGCCCCGGGCTGATCCGGGCCACCTCCGACTGCTCCGGGTCGAGCGTGACCCAGCAGCTCGGCCCGAAGAAGCCGACCGTCTCGTTCTTGCCCGCGTAGCGCTGCCAGTACTTGAGCAGGGCCCGCTCGCGGTCGCGGCGACGCACGTTGCGGGCCGCGTCACCGCCGCCGCGGGCCAGGCCGTCCAGGGCGAAGAGCGCGCCGCGGTTCTGCCAGGTGACCGCCTCGCGCAGCAGCGGCTGGCCGGCCAGCTCGCTGATCCGGTGCGCCGACGCCCGGACGGCCTCGTCGAACTCCTTGTCGAACCGGTCGGCGCCGGCGCCGGTGGCCAGCAGCTCGTCGGCGGCCGCGGCGGCGTGCGGCGAGGCGAGGAGGGTCAGCCCGTCGGCCGGGAAGCCCGTGCTGCGCAGCACGGCGTCCCGCCACACCGACCAGCCGGTGTCCCCCAGCGGCACCCGGTGCGCGGGGGACGCGCCGGTCGACCCGGCCGGGTCGGACGTGACCGCGCCGGACCCGACGCCGCCGGAGTCGGCATCGGCAGACGCGGCGGTGGCGGCGTGAGGGCGGACGGCGTCGGCCAGGTCGGCGCGGATCGCGGCGAGCAGCTCGGGCAGCCGGTCGGTGAGGAAGAAGTGCCCGCCGTCGATCTCGTGCAGGGTGAACCCGGCGGCGGTGTGCGCGGCCCACGCGGCGCTCTGCTCCCGGCTGACCGCCCGGTCGTGCCGGCCGCTGAACGCGACGAGCGGCACCGGCAGCGGCTCGCCGGGGACGTACCGGTAGCTGTCCACCCGGCCGAAGTCGGCGCGCAGCAGCGGCAGCAGCAGCTGCACCAGCTCGGGGTGTTCCAGCAGCTCGGCGGGGAGCCCGCCGCCGGCGCCGAGGCGGCGCAGCAGCTCGTCGTCGTCCACCCGGGACAGCCCGTCGAAGAGGCTCGGGGCGGTGACGTGCGGCGCCCGCGCGCCACCCACGTAGAGCCGCAGCGGCAGCGGGCGGCCGGTACGGCGCAGCTCGCGGACCACCTCGAAGCCGACCCGGCCGCCCATCGAGTGGCCGTAGATCGCGTACGGGCGGTCGGCCCGACCGGCGATGGCGGCGGCGACGTCGGGCACGGTGAACCGGGGGTCCTCGCTGATCCGGTTCTCCCGGCCGGGCAGCTGCACCGCGAGCACCTCGACGTCCGGGCCGATCGCCTCCGGCCAGCGTCGGAAGGCGCTCGCGCCGGCCCCGGCGTAGGGCAGGCAGAACAGTTGCACCGGCGCCTGGGGTCGGCTTCCGGGCGAGACGAACCAGTTCACCGCGCGCCTTTCTGAACAGGGTCGATCCAGTACCGCCGGCGCTGGAACGGGTAGCCGGGCAGTCCGGTGCGGCGGACGCCCTCGGCGGGGTGCAGCGCGGCCCAGTCGACGTCGCGGCCGGCGACCCAGTCGGCGGCGAGGTCCCGCAGCCGGCCGGCCGGGCCGGCGAGCCGGGTGTCGGCGTGCAGCAGCTCGTCCAGCGCGGCGATCGCGCCGGCCGGGTCGGTGGCGACCACCGCCGCCCGGCAGTCGAAGGCCCGCCGGCCCAGCGCCAGGGTGGCGGCCACCTCGGGCAGCGCCGGCGCCGCGCCGGCCAGGTGGGCCCGCAGCCGGGTGAGCGCCGCGCGCAACGCCCCGGGGGTACGCGCCGAGACCGGCAGCAGGTGCGCGGCCCGCTCGGGCGCCTCGACCGGCTCGACCGGCGGGGGCTGCTCGACCACCACGTGCGCGTTGGTGCCACCGAGGCCGAACGAGCTGACCCCGGCGACCCGGCGCGGGCCCGGCGGCCAGTCGCGCGCCTTGGTCGGCACGTAGAAGGGGCCGCCGGCCAGGTCTGTCTCCGGGTGCGGCCGGGTGAAGTGCAGGTTCGGCGGGATCACCCCGTGCTGCACGGCGAGCACGGTCTTGATCAGCCCGGCCACGCCGGCGCCGGCGTCGAGGTGGCCGATGTTGGTCTTGACCGAGCCGAGCGCGCAGGACTCGGCGGGCGCGGCGCCGCCGTACACCTCGCGCAGCGCGGCGACCTCGATGGCGTCGCCGAGCGGCGTACCGCTGCCGTGGGCCTCGATGAAGCGGACCTCGCCGGGGGCGACCTCGGCGGCGGCGAGGGCGTTCGCGACGGCGGCGGCCTGCCCGGCGGGGCCGGGCACGGCGAAGCCGGCCCGGTCGGGCCCGTCGTTGGTGACCGCCCAGCCGGGCAGCACCGCGTAGATCCGGTCGCCGTCGGCCCGGGCGTCGGCGAGGCGGCGCAGCGCGACGACCCCGACCCCGGAGCCGAAGCCCGCCCCGTCGGCGGCCTCGTCGAAGGCCCGGCAGCGGCCGTCCGGCGAGGCCAGCCCGCCGGGGGTGTGCCGGTAGCGGGGCCAGGTGACGTTGACCCCGCCGGCGAGGGCGAGGTCGCACTGGTAGTCGCCGAGGCTCTGCGCGGCGAGGCAGACCGCGACCAGCGAGCTGGAGCAGGCGCTCTGCACGGCGACCGCCGGCCCGGTCAGCCCCAGCCGGTACGCCACCTGGCCGGGCAGGTGGTCGGTGAACTGCCGCCCGATCAGCCGGGCCTCCCAGTCGTCCGGGTCCACGTCGCCCACCACCGCGGGGTTGTCCAGCAGGTGGAACAGGAAGTACCGGTTGGCCGAGGTGGCCGAGTAGACCCCGACCAGCCCGGGGAACCTCGTCGGGTCGTGCCCGGCGTCCTCCAGCGCCTCCCACGCGGTCTCCAGGAAGAGCCGGTGCTGCGGGTCGGTGCGGGCGGCCTCCTGCTCGCCCATGGCGAAGAACTCGGCGTCGAAGTCGGCGATGCCGTCGAGCCGGCCGGCGGCCCGGACGTGCCGGGGGTCGGCCCGCAGGCCGGGCCCGATGCCCAGGGCGGCCAGCTCGGCGTCGCTGTGATCGTGGATCGAGTCGACCCCGGCGCAGAGGTTCCACCAGAAGGTGGCCAGGTCGGGGGCGCCCGGGAACCGCCCGGCGAGCCCGACCACGGCGATCTCGTCGCCGGTGTACTCGCGGGCGGCGGCGGTCGGCGCGGCCGGGGCGGGCAGGCTCGGCGCGGGGGCGGCGGCCGGCTGGTCGTCGATGGCCGCCGCGTCGAGCAGCCGGGCCTGCGCCGCCACGGTGGGGTGCGCGAAGAGCCGCACCATCGGCAGCGCCACCCCGAACCGCTCGGCGAGGCGCTGCTGCACCTGGCCGAGGAGCAGGGACTGGCCGCCCGCGTCGAAGAAGCTCTCCTGCCGGCCGACCGCGTCGCGGCCGAGCACCGCACACCAGATGTCGTGCACCGCCCGCTCGGTCTCGGTGCTCGGGCCCTGCCCGGCCGGGACGTCCCGGGGCGGGTCGGGCAGCGCCCGCTCGTCGACCTTGCCGGTGACGGTGAGCGGGAAGGCGTCGAGCGCGACCACCGCGCGGGGCAGGGCGTACTCCGGCAGCCGCCGGGCGAGGGCGGCGCGCAGGGCCGCCGGGTCGAGGGGCCCGCCGGCGGGCGTCGCGTACGCCAGCAGCTCGCCGTCGCGGGCGATGGCCCGTACGGTGGCGACGCCGGGCTGGGCGGCGAGGACCGCCTCGATCTCGGTCAGCTCGACCCGGAAGCCGCGCACCTTCACCTGCCGGTCGAGCCGGCCGAGGCAGACCAGCTCGCCGCCGGGCAGCCGCGCCCCGAGGTCCCCGGTGCGGTACGCCCGGGTGACGCCGTCGTCCTCGAGGCTGAACCGGTCGCTGTCCTGCCCCAGGTAGCCCGGGGCGACATACCGGCTGCGCACCACGATCTCGCCGGTGTCCCGGTCCAGGGACAGCTCGTACCCGGGCAGCGGGGTGCCGATCGGCAGCGGCCCGGTGGCGGTCGGGTCGGCCTCGGCGAACGGCAGCGCGTGCCGGGCGGCGAAGGTCATCTCGGTGGCGCCGTAGCCGTTGACCAGGACGCAGCCCGGGGCGAACCGGTCCCGGCCGCGCGCGGCGTCGGCGTGGGTGGCCTGCTCGCCGCCGAGCAGCACCACCCGCACGGAGTCGAGCCGGCGCCCACCGAGGGTGTCGAGCAGGAACCGGTAGACGGTCGGAGTGGAGTGGTAGACGGTCACCCGGCGCCGGACCAGCTGGTCGGCGGCGTGGGCCAGGCCGTGCCGGCGCAGGTCCACCGGGACGACGGCGGCGCCGGTGAGCAGCGCCGGGTACAGGTCGGGGATGGCGGCGTCGAAGCTGAACGAGGCGAGCAGGCTGACCCGGTCGTCCGGGCCGAGGGCGAGGTCGCGGATCTGGTTGTCCACGACGTGCGCCAGGTTGCGGTGGGTTTGCGCGACGGCCTTGGGCGTGCCGGTGGAGCCCGAGGTGAACAGCACGTACGCCGGCGCGTCCGCGTCGACCGGCACGGGACGCAGCGGGGCGGCCCCGACCCCGTCGAGCACGATCACGGGCGTGCCGGGCCGGTCGGCGCACAGCCGCTCGGCCAGTTCCCGGTGGGCGGCGGCGCAGGCGACGGCGCGCACCTCGGCGGCGGCGAGCAGGTGCCGCAGCCGGGCCTCGGGGAACCCCGGGTCCAGCGGCACGTACGCGCAGCCGGCGGCGAGGGCGCCGAGGACGGCGGCGACGGTGGGCGCGCCGTGCCCGGTGAGCAGGGCGACCCGGTCACCGGTGCGCAGGCCCGCGGCGGCGAGCGCGGCGGCGTGGCCACCGGCGCTGCCGGCCAGTTCGGCGTAGTCGACCTCGTGGGTCTCGCCCAGGATCGCCGGCCGGGCGGGATGGGCGGCGGCGACGTCCACGAAACGCTGGATGATCATTGGTTGCGCCATCTCAGCGAGTCGGCTCGGCTCCACTGTGGACAGGCGCGCAGGCATCGACAATTGTGATCATTGATCCCCCCCAGGACTTCACAATGGAGCCAGAATAGGCCTCGATGCCCGCTGGAACAGGCCATTGATCGGAGTCAGCCCGAAGGGGCCACGACGCCTCGGTGATCGGGCGTCGAAATTCGGCCGATCATCCCCCTAGCGCGGAGAGGAGTTTCAGCCTAAGAGGATTTCAGCGAGTAAATTTCCGGCGAGAGGGGTCGCAGGCCGCGGATCTTTCGCCCCGACGGCTCACGTTATGGCAGCTCAGGCGGGGTGAGCAGTGGCGGCGACGTCACTCATCGTACGGCCGCGGTGGCGCTGGATCGACGTCCCTGGTGAAACTTTTCGGCAACTGCGCCACCAGATCCTGGAACTCGCCGACCGTGACCGCCTCGCGGAGGGTGGCGAAGACCGCCCGGACGCCGACCTGTGCGGTGGCCGGCTCGACGCCGGCCCGGTCGGCCACTCGGCGCAGGAACTCGACCGGTCCGAAGGTCTCCGCCGCGCCCGGCGTGGTCTCCGGCGGGGGCCCGGCCAGGTATGCGCTGAGCTCGTCCGGGAGCTGGGCGCTCAGGTCGTCGACCTCGCCGGCCTGGACCCGTTCGGCCACCGTCACCAGCACGGCGCGGGCGATCGCGGCGGCCCGCTCCGGCGGCAACTCCGCCCGCCGGGCGACCGCGTCGACGAAGAGGGGAAAGCGCACCGTTCCTCCTCTCGTTCCGCCGATCGGCCGCACCTCCGACCGGCGTCGCGGGTCGTCCGTCGGAAATCCGACCCTCGGCGGCCGTCCCACCGAGTCGGGAATCCGACCGCGGTTACCCGTCCCGGCGGGGCGCAAACGGCCGCCTCACCCGGCCGGTTCCGGCGCGGCTCGCGCCCGTTCCGGCGCGGCTCGCGCCCTCGGGACGAGTGGGAAACCGCCCGCCTCGGCGTCGATCTCGTGGCGCGGCACCCGCGAGGTCACTCAGGCCAGCAGGGCCCGCCGGCGCAGGTCGTCGAAGATGATCCGGTCGACCGGGGAGACCCGGTCCCGGTCGGCGTACCCGAGCCAGGCCACCTCCTCGATCTCGTGGTCCGGCCGGGGGTCGCCGTGGTGTTCGGCGATGTAGCAGGTCATCCGCACCAGCGTGCCCGCCGGGTGGCCGTGCGCCTGGGCGGTGAACGTGCCGACGTGCACGGCCGTCTCCGGGTCGATCACCACACCCAGTTCCTCGGCGATCTCGCGGGTGAGCGTCTCCCGGTCGGTCTCGCCGGGCTCGCGCTTGCCGCCGGGCAGGTACCAGACGTCCTTTCCCCGGGAGCGGGTGCTGAGGATCCGGCCGTGCGCGATCCGGATCCAGGCGATCTTGTCGATGGGGTCCATGTGCGGTCCTCCGGTGCGGGCGGGCACCCACTGTAGACGGCGTCCCCCGACGCGCCGGGTTTGGCGGTGGGGCCCGGCGGGGCAATCGGAGCGCACGGGGTGCTCCCGGAAGGAGGGGCGCGAGTGGGCTGGTGGCGCGACCGGTGGCGGCAGCGGAAGCCGCCGGAGAACGTGGCGGAACTCCTGACCAGCACGGGACTGTTCCGGGTCGCCGGCGAACAGGTGGAGCTCGGCGACCGGGAGACCGTCCGGCGGTGGCTGCGCGAGCTCGATCCCGACCTGGGGCAGCAGGTCTTCGTGCACCGGCCCTGGGGGACGGTCGCCGCGGTCAGCGACCGCCGGGATCCGGTGGCCGTGGTGATGTCGGACGCCGAGGGACGCTCCTGGGCCGCCTACGTCCCCGGCGCGGACCACCGCGAGCACCTCACGCCCGAGCAGGTCGAATCGGTGCTGCTGGCGGCGCTCACCTCGGACGGACCTCCGGCCGGCCCCGACTGGCGGCGACTGGACTGACGGCGCTCACCCCTCGGCGAGGGTGTCGAGCAGCAGCGACGCCGTCCAGCTGAACGCCGCCGAGCCGAGCCCCGCCGCGGTGTCCGGGTGGAAGTACTCGTGGCAGCCGCCCGCGGCGACCAGCGCCAGCATCGACTCGCGCAGCCCGGCGGCCAGGTCCGGCCGGTGGTGCGCCCGCAGTCCCCGCCAGAGCAGCCAGTTGGTGTTCATCCAACTGGGGCCGCGCCAGTAGCGCAGCGGCTCGAAGTCCGGCGCGGTGCGGTCGTGGGTGGGCAGCGGACGCGGCATGTGCGGGGCCAGGCCGAACCGCGCCGAGCACGCCTCGGTCAGCACCGCCCGCACCTGGCGCCCCGGCAGTTCGGGCAGGATCAGCGGCATCAGCCCGAGCACGGTACGGGCCGGCACCAGCCGGTCGGTGCGCAGGTCGCGCGGGTGGAAGGTGCCGGTGACCGGGTCGTAGAGCCGGCGGACCAGGGCCTCGGTGATCCGGGCCGCGCGGTCGCGGTGCGGGCCGGGATCGGCCCCGACCACGGCGGCGATCCGGGCCAGGGCGTGCTCCGCCGCGCCCAGCGCCGCGTTGAACAGCGGGCACTCCACCAGGAACGGATGCCACCCGGCCAACGCCTGGTCGGTGTAGCGACGGCCGCGGTAGGAGGCGACGATCGCGACGTACCGCGCGTAGTCCAGGTCCGTGGGGCGGTGCGCGGCGTCGGCGTGCGCGGTGTCGTGCCGACGGTACGCCCGCATGACGGCGGCGTCGGCCGGTACCGCCGCCATCGGCGCGTCCCAGGCCGGACTGTTGTCCAGGCCGGACTCCCAGGGGTGCACGATGGCCGCCAGCCCGGCCCCGCCGACGTCCCGCCGGCCGGTGAGGTAGCGCTGCTGGGCGACCAGCCTCGGGTACAGCCAGCGCAGCGCCCGGGCCGACGCCTCGGAGGGGGCGCGGCGGTGCACCAGCCAGGCCGCCTGGGCGTGCACCGGCGGCTGGACGATGCCGGAGGTGGCGGCGGCCGGGGCGCCCTCGGCGGCGGCGGAGCCCCAGAACTCCGGCCCGGGGAAGTACGAGCCGACCCGCAGCGCCGGGTTGAAGACGATGTGCGGCACCCGCCCGTCGGCCCACTGGGCGGCGAACAGGGTACGCAGCTCCCGCCAGGCCCGGTCCGGGCGGACGTGGGCCAGCCCGATCGCGATGAACGCCGAGTCCCAGCTCCACTGGTGCGGGTAGAGGGTGCGCGAGGGCACCGTGTGGTCGTGCTCCCAGTTGGCGTCGAGGGTGGCGACGGCCAGCCGGCGCAGGTCGGCGAGGTGCCCGGCGGGCGCCGGCGCGCCGGCCCTCGGAGCGGGGCCGCCGTCCGGGTCGTCGACGGGAGGCGCGCCGAGGCCGGACGGGCCGGTGGCGCCGGTGCTCACGCCGCCGCCTGCCGAGGCTGGGCGTGCCGGAGCACGGTCGCCGCCTGTTGCAGCGCCCGGACCGGGTCGCCGCGCAGCCGGCACTCCAGCGCCAGCCAGCCCGGGTAGCCGATGTCGCGCAGCGTGCGCAGCAGCGCCGGCCAGTCCAGGTGCCCGGCGCCGGGCTGGAACCGGTTGGAGTCGCTGACCTGCACGTGCCCCAGGTACGGCGCGGCGGCTCGGAGGGCGGCGTGCACGTCGTCCTCCTCGATGTTCATGTGGAAGGTGTCGGCGACCACCCGCACCGAGGGCAGGCCGACGGCGGCGCAGAGCGCGACCGCCTCGTCGAGCCGGTTGACCATGTGGTCCTCGTACCGGTTGAGCGGTTCCAGGAAGAGGGTGACGCCCTCGGCGCGGGCGTGCTCGCCGAGGTCGCCCAGGGCGTCGAGGAGGACCTGCCGGTCGCCGCCGGGCGGGCGGGGCGGCTCGAACGGGGGCAGCCGGCGGGAGAACATCCCCCACGCGGCGGGGGTCATCGCGCCGATCCCGCCGAGTTCGGCGATCACGGTGAGCTGGGAGCGCAGGTTGGCGACCGCGTCGCGGGAGCGCGCCGGGTCGAAGTCGCCGATGAAGTGGTCCATCTCCACGCAGACGGTGGGCATGACCACCCCCTCGGCGCGGGCCCGGCGCAGCTCCGGCAACCGGCGGGCGAGGGCGAGGTCGCCCCGGCCGCGCAGCTCGATGCCCTGGTAGCCGAGGGCGGTGGCGAGGGCGAACTTCTGGGGCAGGCTGGTGCCCGGGAGCAGTTGCTCCTGGCAGGCGATCGGGATGGACATCAGAACTCCAGCACGACTTGTAGGACGTCACCGGCACCGCGGTCGAGCAACGCGAGCGCGTCGGCCACCGCGCGGGCGTCCACGACGTGGCTCACCAGCGGCAGCGGGTCGACGCTGCCCTCGGCCACCAGGTCCATGAAGGTGTGGGCGATGCGGTCACCGGACCACCGGCCGGCCAGGCCGGGCGCCGGGGCGGGCCCGGAGACCTGGGCCGCCACCAGCTGGATCCGGTTGTGGTGGAACTCCTCGCCGAGGCCGAGCCCGTCGGCCTGGCCCTGGTAGAAGCCGCCGGCCACGACCCGGCCGGCGTGGGTGGTGGCGCGGATCGCCTCGTGCAGCGCCGGGTACGCCCCGGACAGCTCCAGGCAGACGTCCGCGCCCCGGCCGCCGGTGGCCTCGCGCAGCACGGCGGCGGCGGAGTCGACACCGGCGTCGACGGTGCGCCGGGCCCCGAGGCGGGCGGCCCGTTCCAACCGGCCGGGAACCCGGTCGACGGCGACCACCCGGGCCCCGGAGAGGCTGGCCAGCCGGGTGGCGAGCAGCCCGATGACGCCCTGCCCGAAGATCCCGACCCAGTCGCCGAGGTGCAGGTCCCCGGCGAGCACGGCGGTCAGCGCGATGGCGCCGGGGCGGGCGAAGACGGCGGCGAGCGGATTCAGCCCGGGGGCGAGCGGGTTGACGGCGCCGGCGGGGAGGACGGCCTCGGCCCGGTGTCCCCAGATGCCCCAGACGAGCTGGCCCGGATGTCGGTCGGCCACGTCGTCGGCGACCTCGATGATCTCGCCGACCTCTTCGTAGCCGAACCCGACCAGCGGGTACGGCACGGGGGTCTGCCGGGGGACGAACATCCGGCTGGCGTCGTCCCAGTCCTTGCTGAGCCGGGGGTTGCTCCCCCGGAACAGGGTGAGCTCGGTGCCGGCGGAGATGCCGGAATAGCAGGTGCGGACCCGGACCTGGCCCGGGCCGAGCGGATCGGTGGGGCAGGGCTCGAGGCTCACGCGCCGCGGCCCGGCCAGCGAGACAACCCAGTTGCCCATGGTGCCACTCCCGGGACGTACCGGGCTCAATCTTAACAAAAAATCGTTATATGTCTTGTGATTGATCAATCCAGCACGTTGAATCCCTCATGTACCCTTCGAGAGGAGTGCCACAGATGTCATCCCCTCCGATGCGGATGCTGGCCGCCACCCTGATCCTCGCAGTAACCGGGGCGAGCCTGCTGGCCTGCAGCGACGACGAGTCCAAAAGCGACAGTTCCGAAATAACCGTCTGGAGCCTTGAGGACGTGGCCGACCGGGTCACCGCCACCAAGGCGATCATCGCCGACTACACCGCCAAGACCGGCGTGAAGGTCAATCTGGTCACCGTCAACGAGGACCAGTTCCCCTCCCTCATCGCCTCCAGCGCCGCCGCCGGGGAGCTGCCCGACGTGGTCGGGTCGGTGTCGCTCGCCGGCATCCGCACCCTCGCCGGCAACGAGCTGCTGGATCCCGACGCCAACAAGGAGATCGTCGACAAGCTGGGGCGGGACACCTTCTCGCCACGGGCCCTGGAACTGACCTCCGACGACGGGAAGCAGCTCTCGGTACCCAGCGACGGATGGGGGCAGCTGCTGGTCTACCGCAAGGACCTCTTCGACGCCGCCGGGCTGCCCGCCCCCGACACGTACGAGAAGATCGCCGCCGCCGCGGCGAAGCTGAACACCGGCGGGGTCGCCGGCATCACCGCGGCCACCGCCCCGGGCGACGTCTTCACCCAGCAGACCTTCGAGCACCTGGCCCTGGCCAACAACTGCCAGCTCACCGACGACTCCGGCGCGGTCAAGCTGGACTCCCCCGAATGCGTCGAGGCGTTCCGCTTCTACGGCGACCTGATGCGCAACCACTCGGTCAAGGGTGCGCAGGACGTGGACACCACCCGGGCCACCTACTTCGCCGGCAAGGCCGCCATGCTGATCTGGTCGCCGTTCATCCTCGATGAGCTGGCCGGGCTGCGCAACGACGCCAAGCCGACCTGTCCCCAGTGCGCGAAGGATCCGAGCTGGCTGGCGAAGAACAGCGGCTTCGTCACCGCCATCAAGGGCCCGAACGGCGCCGAGCCGGCCCAGTACGGCGAGATCAGCTCCTGGGCGGTGCTGGACGAGGCCGCCGCCGAACCGGCGAAGTCCTTCGTGGAGTACCTGCTCTCCGACGGCTACCCGCGCTGGTTCGGCATGTCCCCCGAGGGGCGCTTCCCGGTCCGCAAGGGCACCGCCGACGACAAGGAGAAGTTCCTCACCGCCTGGAACACCAGCCAGGCCGGGGTGGACGCGAAGAAGCCACTCTCCGAGGTGTACGGCGACGAGGTGCTGACCGGCCTGCGCACCAGCCCGGACACCTTCCAGCGCTGGGGCCTGACCCAGGGCCAGGGCAAGCTGGTCGGCGCGATCCTGGGCGAACTGCCCGTACCCAGGGCCCTCGCGGACGTCGTCGGCGGCAAGAGCGACGCCGGTGCGGCGGCCGCCCGGGCGAAGAAGGACGTGGAGGCGATCAAGGCAGGCGTCAATTGACGACCGCCCCGCCGGAGGCCGGCCGCTCCCCCGCCCGGGAGCGGCCCGGCCCCGGCCGCCGACGCCCGCTCACGCTGCGTCGCCGGGAGTCGCGCGCCGGGCTCGCACTGGTGGCGCCGACCCTGCTCGTCGTGGTCGCGGTGATCGGCATTCCGATCGTCTGGACGGTGGTGCTGGCCTTTCAGCGGGTACGCCTGGCCACCCTGCGCAAGACCGGGCTCGTCGGTGAGCTGACGCTGAGCAACTTCGACCGGGTGCTGAACACGCCGGGGTTCGCCGACACGCTCTGGACCACCGTCGTCTATAGCCTGGGCGGCACCCTCGGGTCGATCGCGCTCGGTCTCGCGGCGGCGCTGGTGGTCCGCCGGCCGTTCCGGGGCCGGACGCTGGTCCGGGCCTCGATGCTGCTGCCGTACGTGGCGCCGGTGGTCGCGGTGGCCTTCGTCTGGCAGGTGATGCTCGACCCCCAGCTCGGCATCGTCAACGACTGGGGGCAGCGCTTCCTCGGCTGGGACGCCCCGATCCCCTTCCTGTCCCAGGACTCGACCGCCCTGGCCACGGTGATCGCGTTCGAGGCGTGGCGCTACTTCCCGTTCGCGTTCCTGTTCCTGCTGGCCCGGCTCCAGGCCGTCCCCGGCGAGCTGGAGGAGGCCGCCCGGGTGGACGGCGCCACCCCGACCCAACGGTTCCGGCACATCCTGCTGCCCCAGCTGATGCCGGTGATCGCCCTGTTGGGGGTGCTGCGGTTCATCATGACGTTCAACAAGTTCGACGACGTGTACCTGCTCACCGGCGGTTCCGCCGGCACCGAGGTGGTCAGCGTCCGGGTCTACCAGTTCCTCACCGCGCGGACCGACATCGGGGCGGCGGCGGCGCAGGCCGTCGTGCTGGCCGTGGTGCTGATCGTCTTCGTCGCGATCTACCTGCGCTTCTTCGCCGGACGCAGGGAGGCGTGATGGACCGCGACCGGATCGAGACCGTCTCGCTGCGCTGGCTGCGCCGGCTGGTGATCACCGCGTTCCTGCTGGTCACCGTGCTGCCGTTCTGGTACATGCTGGTGCTCTCGGTGCGCCCCATCGAACGGCTGCTGCTCGACCCCGGCTCGCTGTGGGTGCCGCTGGGCGAGCTCACCGTGGCCACGTACACCGAGGTGTTGAAGGCCGCCGAGGACGGCGGCCAGGGTTTCCTCACCTTCATCCGCAACAGCGGCCTGGTCGCGCTGGCCGCGACGCTGCTGACGCTGCTCGTGGCGATCCCCGGCGCGTACGCCGTCTCCCGGCTGCGGTTCTTCGGCCGCCGCCAGGTCAACGCCCTGTTCCTGGCCGTCTATCTCTTCCCGTCGATCGTCATCGCCATCCCGCTCTTCGTGGTCTTCACCCGGGCCGGGCTGCGCGGGTCCCTGTTCGGCCTGGTGCTGGTCTACATCTCGCAGACCCTGCCGGTCTCGGTCTACATGCTGAAGAACTACTTCGAGACCATCCCGATCAGCTTGGAGGAGTCCGCGGCGATCGACGGTGCCGGCCGGCTCGGCATCATCCGCCGGATCAGCCTGCCCCTGGCCGCCCCGTCGATCATGGCGGTCGCGCTCTACGACTTCATGATCGCCTGGAACGAGTTCCTCTTCGCCCTGCTCTTCCTGGTGGACAAGCCCGACCGGTGGACGGTGTCGCTGGGGCTCTCCCTGCTCGCCGACGGCGTCGAGGTGCCCAAGACCGTGCTGATGGCCGGGTCGGTGATCCTCACCCTGCCCATCGTGATCCTCTTCTTCGCCAGTGAGCGGCTGCTCACCGAGGGTCTCACCGCCGGCGCGGAGAAGGGCTGAGCGCCCGCCCACGGACGGTGGCCGACCTCCGGTCACCGTCCGTGGATCCCCCGATCACGCCTCGAATCACCTGCCAGATCGTCGTGCCGACCGGCCACGTCATCCGTAGCATCGTTCGAAAGCCCGCCCCGGCGGGTACGGGGGAGGCCGGTGGAACGCCCTGCGCGTGCCACCGGCAGGTGCGCGAGCACCGCAATCCGTATCCGCGACAGGCAAAGGGGCCGGCGATGGGTCGAGCACGGCAGGACGCTCCAACGGGCACCCAGGGTGAGGAGTACACCCGCCGGTTGCAACGCCTGGGTGGCGCGCGCTGGAAGCAGCTGCTCGATGTGCAGGCGCCGTACCGGTGGAACCTGCGGCGGCTCGGCCTGGGCCGCACCCTCGACGTGGGCTGCGGGCTCGGCCGCAACCTCGCCAACCTCGGCGGCGGCGCGGTCGGGGTCGACCACAACGCCACGTCGATCGCGCACGCCCGGGCCGCCGGGCACGAGGCGTACACGGTCGAGGAGTTCTTCCGCTCCGAGCACGCCCGCCCGGACGCCTTCGACTCGCTGCTCGCCGCCCACCTGCTGGAGCACCTCCCGGCCGGCCAGGCGCTGGAGGTGGTCTCCTCGTACCTGCCGTTCGTCCGCTCCGGCGGCACCGCCGTCTTCATCACCCCACAGGAACGCGGGTACGCCAGCGACGCCAGCCACGTCCGGTTCGTCGGGTTCGCCGAGGCGGCCGAGGCCGCCCGCGACCTCGGCATGACCGTGGTGCGGCAGTACTCGTTCCCCTTCCCCCGGGCGCTCGGCAGGCTCTTCACCTACAACGAGTTCGTCACCGTCGCCCGGCTGCCCTGACCGCCGGGCCGCCGCGCCGGGCGCCGGTTACCGTGGCGGCATGACCAACCCGACCCGCTGGGCGACCGAGACCGGCCCCGGACACTCGCAGTGGTACATCGACCGGTTCCGCAAGCTCGCCGCCGAGGGCGCCGACCTCGCCGGCGAGGCGCGCCTGGTGGACGCCATGGTCGCGCCCGCCTCGCGGATCCTGGACGCCGGCTGCGGCACCGGCCGGGTCGGCGCCGCGCTGGCCGCCCGCGGTCACCGGGTGGTCGGGGTGGACGCCGACCCGGCGCTGGTCGACGCCGCCCGGGCCGACCATCCCGGCCCGCGCTGGCTGGTCGGCGACCTGGCCGCACTGGACCTGGCCGCGGCCGGCGAGCCGGAGCCCTTCGACGCGGCCGTGGTGGCGGGCAACGTGATGGCCTTCGTCGCTCCGGGCACCGAACGGGACGTGCTGGCCCGGATCGCCGCGCACCTGCGCCCCGACGGCGTGGTGCTGGTCGGCTTCGGCACCGACCGGGGCTACCGGCTGGCGGACTTCGACGGCGACGCGGTCGCCGCCGGGCTGCGCCCCGAGCACCGCTTCGCCACCTGGGACCTGCGTCCGTGGCGCGACGACGCCGACTTCGCGGTCAGCGTGCTCCGCCGCCCCGCGCCCTGACCGCCCGCCGTCCACCCCGCGCCGTGCGGGCGCCGCCACCGCGACCGCCGCCCGCTCACGGCCTGACCTGCGCCGTGACACCTCAACCCGGCACTGCGGGCGACCGCGGGTCGGCCCGGTCGACGGTGTCCTTGCGGGCGGCGCGCTGCCGCGGCCGGCGCGGCCCGGGTCAGGCGGGGGCGGCCGCCGCCCGCGCGGCGGCCGGGTCGAGCGGGCTGCCGGCGGGCACCAGGCTGACCAGGCCGGCCGGCAGCCGGATCGGCCGCACGTCGCGGTAGCCGAGCATGCCCAGCACCTCGGTGCCGGCCAGCACGTACCGCCGGCCCAGGTCGGTGACGACGGAGACCGCCCCGCCGGTCGCTCCGGGCGCGGCGACGGACTCCACCACCGCGCCCCGGCCGGGCTCGACCACCACGTGGTCGGCGAGCACCGCGCCCCGCCCGGTGGCGGCGACGGTGCGGGCCACGGCGGTCAGGTCGGGCAGGGTGGCGCCGACGCGGACGTCGCGGACCTCACCGTCGTCGCCGACGCGCGCGCAGAGCCCGCCACCGTCCACGCCGGCCAGGCGGGGCGGCGACGCGGGCGGGGCGGTGGGGCCGCTGGGCACCAGGTCCGGCAGCTTGGGCAGGGCGGCGAACCGGCCGAGGGTGATCGGCTTCGGGTCGCCCTGACCGGTGCGGGCCATCAGCAGGGCCGCCTGCAACTCGGTGATGCCGGCGAGACCCTCGGACTCGGCGACCGCGTACTGCCGGCCGCCGCCGGAGTTGCGGACCAGGTAGACGTCGCCGACCGCGGCGCCGGAGACCCGGGCGGCGGGCCGGCCCAGCTCGGGCAGGGCCGGCGGGGCCAGGTCGGCGCCCGCGGGCAGCGTGTTGAGCAGGGCGGGCGCCACCGGCACCGCCCGCTCCCGGGTGGCGGCCAGGGCCGCCAGCACCCGGCTGGTGTCGCGCAGCAGGAAGCGTCGCTGCCGCCAGACGAGATGCAGGGTGCCGTCCGGGTGCCGGACCAGCACCCCCTCCTCGCCGGTCGGCCGCCCGCCGGTCGCCTCCCGACCGATCAGCAGCGCCGAGCGGGGCGTCGGACGCCCGGTCTCGGCCGGCACGACCGAGCAGACCGTCCACGCGGCGGTCGAGAGCCGCCCCGGGGCGGGCAGCGAGTCCGGCGCGTCGGCGATGCCCAGCGGCAGGCCCCGGGGCACCCCCTCGATGGACCGGCGGGAGACCAGCACCGTGCTGGACCGCTCGGCCCCGATGATCAGCAGCGCGGAGGCGTAGTTGAGCACCGGGTGCAGCTTGCCGTCCCGGTAGACGAACCGGGCGCCGGACTCCTTCTCGACGATCACCGCGCCCGGGTCGCGCCACTTGCTGCCACCGCCGGCGAAGAGGCCGTACAGGGCGAAGCCGCCGAGCCCGATCGCGGCCACCAGCACGCTCGCCAGACCGGCGCCGGCGAGCCGCCGGAACGGCGACCGCGCCGGGTCGGTCTCCCGCATCACCAGCGCGGCGACCGCCCGCTGCACGGTGAACTGGTACGAGTGGAGCTGGTCCTGCCGCGACGGCATGGCGTCCCTTCCGGCGAGTCGTCGGCGGACAGGATATGCGCTGCGTCGATGTCCCGGCGACCCTGCGTCGTCACGGCTCCAGGGGCGCCGTGCCGGCCAGCCCGGATGTCGCACCCCCGCTTGCCGCGTCGCGTATAACCGGACGGTGGACAGCAGTGAATGGGACGCGCGGTACGCCGCCTCGACGGAGCTGGTGTGGACCGCCGAGCCGAACCGTTTCGTGGTGGAGGCGACCGCCGACCTGCCCCCGGGTGACGCGCTCGACCTCGCCGCCGGGGAGGGGCGCAACGCGGTCTGGCTGGCCGGGCGGGGCTGGCGGGTGACCGCGGTCGACTTCTCACCGGTGGCGGTCGCGCGCGGCCGGGAGCTGGCCGCGCGCCGGGGCGTACCGGTGGACTGGCGGGTCGCGGACGTCACCGCCGACGCGCCCGAGCCCGGCCGGTACGACCTGGTGCTGGTCGCCTACCTGCACCTGCCCCCGGCCGCGCGGGCGACGGTGCTGGCCGGGGCGCGCGACGCGCTGCGGCCCGGCGGCACGGTCGTGGTGGTCGGGCACGACCGGGCCAACCTGGAGGGCGGGGTGGGCGGCCCGCGCGACCCGGCGATCCTGCTCACCCCCGAGGAGGTGACCGCCGATCTCGACGGGCTGCGGGTGCGGCGCGCGGAGACGGCCCGCCGTCCGGTGACCGTCGACGGCGACACCGTGGACGCGCTCGACACGGTGGTGGTGGCGACCCGGGCGGCGTGACCGCCGGGGTGGGGGGTCACCGCAGAGCACGCCGGCCGGTCAGGGTCGCGGGATGAGCCGGACCCGACCGGTAGCATCCCGCACGGACGGTGGCGGCGAGGAGGCCGGGTGGGCGCGCGATTCGAGGAACTGGCCTGGCGGGAGACCCCGATCGGCGAGATCAGCCTGCGCCGGCGTCGTGACCCGGCGCTCGACGTCGACGTGTACGAGGTGAAGCTCGACGACGACTTCCTGATGTCCAGCCTCTTCCCGGTGGCGGAGATCGAGCTGGCCCGGTTGGGCCTGGCCCCGCTGACCGGGGACGCCCTGGACGTGGTCGTCGGCGGCCTCGGCCTCGGGTACACCGCGCGGACCGCGTTGGAGGACCCCCGGGTGCGCTCGCTGGTGGTGGTCGAGGCGATCGAGGACGTCATCGACTGGCACCGCCGGCAGCTGTTCCCGTTCGCCGCCGGGCTGGCGCCCGACCCGCGTACCCGGTTCGTGCGGGCCGACTTCTTCGCCGCCGTCGCCGGCGGCACCGGCCTCGACCCGGCGGATCCGGACCGCCGGTTCCACGCCGTGCTGCTGGACGTGGACCACTCGCCGCGGCACGTCCTGCACCCCAGCCACGCCCCTTTCTACCGGGCGGACGGGCTGCACCGGCTGGCGGACCTGCTGCACCCGGACGGGGTGTTCGCCCTCTGGTCGGACGACCCGCCGGACGAGGAGTTCGGCCGGGTGCTGGCCGAGGTGTTCCCGACCTCGCAGGCGCACGTCGTCCGCTTCGCCAACCCGCTCACCGGCGGCGAGAGCGCCAACACCGTCTACGTGGCCCGACGCTGACCGACGTTTCCGGATCCGGCTCCGGCATGTCCGGCCGGTCAGGGGGAAGGCGTCCGGACAGTCGATCAGGGAGGCGAAGATGCGGACCGTGCTCTGGATCGTCGGCATCGTCGGCGGCGCGCTCGTGCTGCTGGGGCTGCTCCTCGAGGCCGTCCGCTGGTTGGTGATCATCGGGGCGATCGCGCTGGTGGTGGTGATCGTGCTGGCGTTCGTGCGGGGCCGGCAGCTGATGCGGCAGCACTCCCCCGGTCGCCGATAAGCGACGGCCGCGGGCGCGGGCGGGAACGCGAACGGGTTGTCAGGTATCGGACAGATCGCAACCCGATGTGGTCGTCGACGGTTTCCCCGTCACATCGTCCGGGGCACCCGGACCGACCACGGGGAGATACCGATGACCCACCTCGCTCGACGCAGGATGCTGGCGGCGGCCACCGCCGGGCTGCTGTCCGCCGCGATCGGCGTCGCCACCGCGCCGGCGGCCGCCGCGCCACGGACGGCCAGCGCCAGCGCCTGCAAGCTGTCCACCCTGCCCTACCCCGCCGATGTCTACCGCGCCGACGCGCGGGCCATCGACCGGACCGGCCGGTTCATCGCCGGCACCGCCCTGCGGGTCGGCGAGGAGAGCAACCAGGCCCTCCTGCTGGTGTGGGACCGCGGGCGGCTCACCACCATCGAGTCATCGCTCGCCGAGAACGTGGCGGACGTCAACACCGCCGGCACGGTGGTCGGCAGCGGCTGGGTCGACGCCAAGATCCGGCCGTGGATTCTGCGCGACGGCGCCGTCGCACTCCTCCCGTCGCCGCCCGGCGGCGCGGAGCCGACGGCGATCAACGGGACGGGAGACATCGTCGGTGTGGGGGTGGACCCGGACACCTTCGACCCCTTCCCGCTGCGCTGGCCGGCCGCCCGGCCCGGCACGTTCGAGGTGCTCGACCTTCCGGCCAACGCCGTGCCGCAGGGCATCACCGAGGACGGCACCATCGTCGGCACCGCCGGCGACTTCGCGGCGTGGACCGGCTGGGTGCGATACCCGGACGGACGCGTCCGGACCCTCACCGTGCCGGGGGCCCGCACCACCATCGTCTACGCGGCGCAGGGCCACTGGGCGATCGGTCGGGCCAACCTCGGGGACGGCAACCAGGTGAAGGTGCGCTGGGACCTGCGCGACGGCTCCTGGTCGCGACTCGCCGACGAGCTGCCGTTGGTGACCGACGTCAACAAGCGCGGGACGGTGGTCGGCGGCGACCGGATCGCCCGCGGCGGCGGCTCCCGCCTGCTGCCCGGGGGCGGAGCAGGGGTCGGCGTCGGCGCGCAGGCCATCTCGGACACCGGCACGGTGGTCGGCTTCCGCAACGACGGCCGGGTGACGCCGGTGCGCTGGACCGGCTGCTGACCGACCGGCGGGCGCCGGTCGGACCGTCGGCGGCGCGGGTGTCCCGCCCGCGCCGTCGGCGGCGGCCCGACCGGGACCCGCAACCGAGCCGAGCGCCGAGGAACCATACCTACGGGGGCGTAGGTTACTGGTAGGTAGGTTAGGCTGAACACGGATGCGCCCCGTCGTGATCGACCGGGCGGACCGTCGTGCCCAGCGAGGGGAGACCCGATGGACCTGACCACCGAGCGGCCCTGGCTGCGCAGCTACGCCCCCGACGTGCCGGCGACCATCGCGCCGTCGGAGGAGTCCCTGGTCGACCTGCTGCGCGCGGCGGCCGGCCGGTTCGGTTCCCGGGTCGCGCTGGACTTCTTCGGGTCCACCACCACCTACGCCGAGCTCGACGCGCAGGTGGCCCGGGCGGCGGAGGCGCTGCGCCGGCTCGGCGTCGGCGCGGGTGACCGGGTGGCCCTGGTGCTGCCGAACTGTCCGCAGCACGTCATCGCCTTCTACGCCGCGCTGCGCCTCGGCGCGGTGGTGGTCGAGCACAACCCGCTCTACACCCCGCAGGAGCTGGCCCACCAGCTCGCCGACCACGGCGCCCGGGTCGCCGTGGTCTGGGACAAGGCGGCGCCGCAGGTGCGGGGTGCGGGCGCGGTGGAGACGGTGGTCGCGGTGGACCTCACCCGCGCGCTGCCCCGGGCGAAGCGCTGGGCGCTGCGGCTGCCGCTGGCGAAGGCGCGGGCCGCCCGGGCGGCGATGACGGCTGCGGCGCCGGGCACGCTGAGCTGGGACGACCTGCTGGCCGCCGCGCCGCCGCTGCCCGCCGAGCACCCCGCGCCCGGCCCGGACGACACCGCGCTGCTGCAGTACACCGGCGGCACCACCGGCATCCCGAAGGGCGCCGTGCTGACCCACCGCAACCTGCGCGCCAACGCCGCGCAGGGCCGCGCCTGGGTGCCGGGGCTGCGCGACGGCGAGGAGACGGTGTACGCCGTCCTGCCGCTGTTCCACGCGTACGGGCTGACGCTCTGCCTGACCTTCTCGGTGAGCATCGGCGCCACCCTGGTGCTGCTGCCCCGCTTCGACGTCGACCAGGTGCTCGACGCGGTCCGCCGCCGCCCGCCGACGTTCCTGCCCGCCGTCCCGCCGATCTACGAGAAGCTGGCCACCGCCGCCCGCGAGCGCGGCGTCGACCTCACCTCCGTCCGGTACGCCATCTCCGGCGCGATGGCCCTGCCGCCGTCCACGGTCCAGCTCTGGGAGTCGGTCACCGGCGGGCTGCTGGTCGAGGGGTACGGCATGACCGAGACCTCCCCGGTGGCGCTGGGCAACCCGGTCTCGCCCGCCCGCCGGCCGGGCACCGTCGGGGTGCCGTTCCCGTCCACCGAGGTCCGCATCGTCGACCCCGAGGACCCGTCGGTCGACCGGGGCCCCGGCGAGGCCGGGGAGCTGCTGATCCGGGGCCCGCAGGTGTTCGCCGGCTACTGGAACCGCCCGGAGGAGACCGCGGCGGTGCTGCTGCCGGGCGGCTGGCTGCGTACCGGGGACGTGGTGGTGATGGACCCGGACGGCTTCGTCACCGTGGTCGACCGGATCAAGGAACTGATCATCACCGGCGGCTTCAACGTCTACCCGTCCGAGGTGGAGGACGCGCTGCGCCGGGTGCCCGGGGTGGCCGACGCCGCCGCGGTGGGGCTGCCCGACGAGCACGGCGGCGAGGAGGTCGTCGCGGCGGTGGTGCTGCACGAGGACTGCACGGCCGATCCGGAGAGCCTGCGCACGTCCTGCCGGCAGCACCTGACGGCGTACAAGGTGCCGCGCCGGGTGCTGGTGGTCGAGGAGCTGCCCCGTTCGCAGATCGGCAAGATCCTGCGTCGCGAGGTCCGCGACCGGCTGCTCGCGCAGGACTGAGCCGGGCGAGGCAGGGACGCGCCGTCAGCGGACGGGCGGCCCCAGGCGCAGGATGCGGCGGGCCCGCCGCCGGTCGAGCCAGTGCGGGGCCGGCGGGTCGTTCGGCGTGGCCTCCCCGACCAGAGGTCTACCAGGACCGCGGTCCAGAATCCGAGGGCGCTGACGAGGTGGCGCGCCGTCCGGGCTCCGGCGCTCCAGGCGGCAGGACAACTCGGCCACGCCGTCCAGGCCGTCTCAGACGAGCCGCCGGCTGCGTACCTTGGGACGCTCGTCGCGCAGGTGACCCAGCTTGTGCTGGCGGACCTGCTCGTCCCAGACCGCCTGGTCGTAGTCCGGGTCTGGGGGGATCCACCGGTGCGAGCCGTCGCTGTGGTGGAACCTCTCGTCGCCGACCCAAGATTGCTCACCGCAGCCAACCGAGGAAACGCCGGTGCAGCGTGCCGGCCGGCGCCCAGGTCAGATCCAACGACACGGGGGCATCCGCGAACTCCGCCCGCAGCTCCCGCCGGCGGGCAGCGGCGGCCGGCGAGGTCGAAGCGCTCCAACTGCCCGCGCGGACGTTCGTGCACACCATCGAGCGGACCTACCTCGCCAGCAGCGTGCCGGTCGAGACAGCGGACATCGTGCTGCCGGGCGGCCGGTACGACCTCGTCTACCGGATCCCCATCGACTGAGGCCCCAGGTCGGCCAGTCAGGTGAGGTGACGTCTGGCCGGCGCCGATGTCAGAACCAGCTCTCCTGCATGTCCGACGTGGTGCGGTCCAGGCTGTCCAGCAGGTCGAACTGCGCCGCCGTCCGGGGCAGCTCGTACCGGAAGAAGTACCGGGCCGCCTGCCGCTTGCCGGCGTAGAAGTCCGGGTCGGCGCTCGGGGGCGCGGCGTCCACGACAAGCAGCTGCTCCAGCCACATCCAGGCGACCACCACGTGCCCGACGGCCTCCAGGTAGAGGCTGGCGTTGGCCAGGGCGAGCGCGGGGTCACCGGTGGCCCACAGCCGGCGGGTGGTGCCGGCGATCCGGTCGACCGCGGCACCGAGCTGGGCGGCCAGCTCGGCGGCCTCCCCGTCGGCCTTCCAGGCCCGGCTCACCGTCGCGGAGATCGTCTCCAGCAGCAGGGACAGCCCCGCTCCGCCGTCCATGGTCGCCTTGCGGCCGAGCAGGTCCAGCGCCTGGATGCCGTGCGTACCCTCGTGGATCGGGTTGAGCCGGTTGTCCCGCCAGTGCTGCTCGACGTCGTAGTCGCGGGTGTAGCCGTAGCCGCCGTGCACCTGGATGGCCAGGTCGTTGGCGGCCAGGCACCACTGCGACGGCCAGCTCTTGGTGATCGGGGTGAGCATGTCCAGCAGCAGGTGCGCCCGGGCCCGGTCGGCCGGGTCGGGGGCGGTCTTCTCCTCGTCCAGCAGCCGCCCGCAGTAGAGCACCAGCGCGAGGGCGCCCTCCACGTAGCTCTTCTGGGCCAGCAGCATCCGGCGCACGTCGGGATGCGCGACGATCGGCACCTGCGGCACCGTCGGGTCCTTGTCGGCGACCGGCCGGCCCTGCGGGCGCTGCCGGGCGTACGCCAGGGACTTCAGGTAGCCGGTGTAGCCGAGCGCGGTCGCGCCGGCCCCGACGCCGATGCGCGCCTCGTTCATCATGTGGAACATCTGGGTCAGGCCCTGGTGGGGCTCGCCTACCAGGTAGCCGACCGCCCCGGGGCGCCCCTCCGGCCGGTGCACGCCCTCGCCGAAGTTGAGCAGGGTGTTGGTGGTCCCCCGGTACCCCATCTTGTGGTTGAGGCCGACCAGCACCACGTCGTTGCGGGCGCCGAGCGTGCCGTCCGGACCGACCAGCACCTTCGGCACGATGAACAGCGAGATGCCCTTCACCCCGGGCGGGCCGCCGGGGATCCGGGCGAGCACCAGGTGGACGATGTTCTCGGCCAGTTCGTGGTCGCCCCCGGAGATCCACATCTTGGTGCCGAAGAGCCGGTGGCTGCCGTCGTCCTGCGGCTCGGCGCGGGTGGTGATGTCGGCCAGCGAGCTGCCGGCCTGCGGCTCGGACAGGCACATGGTGCCGAAGAACCGGCCCTCGACCATCGGCCGGACGAAGGTGTCGACCTGGGCGGCGCTGCCGTGGGCGAGCAGCAGGTTGGCGTTGCCCAGGGTCAGGAACGGGTACGCCGCGGTGCTCACGTTCGCGGCCTGGAGGAAGCCGAACGCGGCGGCGGAGACGACGTGCGGCAGCTGCAGCCCGCCGACGCTCTCGTCCATGCTGGCGCCGAGCAACCCGGTGCCGGCGAAGATCTCCAGCGCGGCCTTGACCTGCGGGATCATGCGGACCCGCCCGCCGTCGACGACGGGCTCGCTGGTGTCCGCGGCCCGGTTGTGCGGGGCGAAGTGCTCGGCGGCGACCCGTTCGGCGAGGTCGAGCACGTCGTCGAAGGTCTCCCGGGAGTGCTCCGCGTAGCGGGGGCGCTCGGTCAGCCGGGGCGCGTCCAGCCACTCGTAGAGCAGGAAGCGCAGGTCACGACGGGACAGCAGGGTGGACGACACGGATCTCCTTCCGTCGTACGCCTCAACCGAGCCGCAGCCCGGCGATGGCGTCACGGAGTTCATCCTGGCTGATCGGGGCGGCCGGCGCACCTTCCGTGGCCTCGCGCATCGCTTTGGCGAGTTGCACCCGGCGCAGCACCTCGCGGAGGTCCGCGCCGGTGAGTCCCGCGGTGAGCGCGGCCAGCCCGCGCGGGTCGACGTCGTCGGCGAACATCCGGAAGCCGGGGCGCTCGTGCCGGTCGATCAGCTCGCGGACCATCTTGGCGATGATCTCGGCGCGGCCGGCCTCGTCGGGCGCCGGGATGGCCAGCTTGACGTCGAAGCGCCCGGAGCGGGTCAGCGAGGCGTCGACCCGGTGCGGGAAGTTGGTGGTGGCCACCACGATGACGTCCGGGTTCTCCTCGATGAGGGTGTTCATCTCCTGCTTGAAGATGCCGGCGACCGCGTTGACGGCCTGGCTCGCGGCGTCCCCGCCCGCGCCGGCGTAGCTGATGATGCTGTCGAACTCGTCGAAGAGCATCACCGTGGGCTGCCGGTAGCCGCGCGCCTCGCGGAAGATCTGCTTGATGTTGCGCTCGGAGCCGCCGAGGTACTTGTCGAGGATCTCCGGGGTGCGGATCTCCCGGAAGTCGGCGCCGATCTCGTTGGCCAGCGCGCGGGCCAGCATGGTCTTGCCGGTGCCGGGCGGGCCGTACAGCAGGATGCCCTGCGGGCGGCGCGCGCCCCAGCGGGCCATCACCTGGGGGTGCCGGAACGACACGGCGATCTCCCGGAACCGGGCCACCACCTCGTCGAGACCGCCGACCTGGTCGAGGGTCACCGCCGCGCTGCCCGGCGGCGTCACGGCCGGTTCCGGCCGGACCCCGAGGGTGTACGCCCGGCCGCGCAGCACCGCCGGTTCCGAGGTGTCGCCGGCCAGCTCGCGGACGGCTTGGAGCACCAGGGCGACCATCGCCGTCAGGTGCGCCGGGGTGACGTCGGCGCTGGGCGTCGCGCCGCGCACGGTGACCAGCCGCCCGCCGGGCTCGGCGTGGTGGCTGATCTCGGGGTGCAGCCCCAGCTCGCGGGCGCGGTCGAGCACGGCCGCCCCGGCGGCGTCGGGTGGCGGCGCGGCGGGCGCGGGCGGGCGGAACCCGAGCCGGCGGGAGGCCCCGGCGGCCACCCGGCCGGCGGCGGCGGCCACCCGGTCGGCGCGGGGATCGCCGGCGGCCAGCTTCTGGGCCAGCAGCATCCCGGCCGGGCCGGCCAGGCCGAGCGCGAGCAGCCCGACCGCCGTGGCCGGCACGCCGGCCCGTACCGAGGCGTCGAACCGGTGCTCCCCCGCCTCGACGCGCACCGTGAACCGCACCCGGCGCACCGGGTCGGGAAAGGTGGCGTCGGCCAGCAGCGCGACGGGACCGGCGACGGCCGCCGCGAGCAGGGCGGCCGGGTCGACGAGGGTCACCCGGGCGCCGACCCAGCGTCACGGTCTCGGTGTCCGGCCGGAGTGCGTACCCGTGTCCCGTCATGCGTCCACGTCCCTCGCCGCTGGGGTCCCCCGCCGGCAAGTCTGACACCCGGCCACCTCGGCTGCCACCAGGCGGACGTCGTGGGCAGGGGTGCGGCACGGCGTACCGCACCCCTGCGGCGGCGGGCCCGAGCCCGGCCGCCCGCGTCCCATGGTGATTCCGACGGACCCCCGATGGCGCATGGCTGCGCGCTCCCGTCGAACCTGCCAGGACGCCCCTGGCATTGGGCGGTGCCATGATCACACCAAAGTGTCCACTCCCGGTGCCAGGGGTGGTAATGCTATACATACTCGCGATAGCGGCGTCAACAGTCGGTGCCACCGTCCCCGGCCGGTGGCATCGCGCGTGTGCGGAGGAGTCCCCTTGCCCCAGGTCACCGAGCCGCACGACGACTCCTTCGCCGCCCGCCTGGACCGGCTCTTCCGGACGGTGACCGACCCGCAGGGCCGGCCGTACAGCGTCCGGCACGTGGCCCAGGAGCTGACCCGGCGCGGCTGCCGGATATCGCACACCCACCTGAGCAACCTGCGGCAGGGGCGCGCGCCGGACCCGCGGCAGTCGGTGGTGGACGCCATCGCCGCCTTCTTCGGCCAGCCGTCGAGCTGCTTCGCGCACGGTCAGGACGACGTGGACGGTGGGCGCGACCTCGCGCACGCCCTGGCCAACCCGCACATCAAGCAGGTGGCCATGCGGCTGGCCGACGCCCGGCTCTCCCCCGAGGGCCACGCCGCCGTGGTGGCCATGATCGAGCAGGTGGAACGCCTGGAGGCCGCCGCCCGCGCCCGCCGCTCCAACGAGCGGCCGGCGGAGGCGAGGTGAGGACGGCGCGGGTCACCGGCGGTGGCGGCGACCGGCTGCGGGCGCCGCG
Organism: Micromonospora sp. CPCC 206171; assembly: GCF_036906755.1. Lineage (NCBI taxonomy): Bacteria > Bacillati > Actinomycetota > Actinomycetes > Micromonosporales > Micromonosporaceae > Micromonospora > Micromonospora sp. CPCC 206171. The sequence goes on from NZ_JBAKHT010000021.1 coordinate 63,784, forward strand.
GGACGGGTACGCCCACCACCCGGCGCCGGCCCGATGATCCGGCGACGACGGGCGGCAGGCGAGGAGCAGCTGCGGCAGCTGCGCCGCCAGTCCGAGCAGGCCCTGGACGCGCTCGGACTGACCGGCGGCTTCACCTTCGGCGAGCTGCACGAACGGGTGGAACGGCGCCGCGGCCGGCCGGTGCACCTCATTCCCCGCGAGCTGCCCGCGCTGGCCCCGCACGGGCTCTGGGTGGCCGGCGAGCACGCCGACTACATCTTCTACGCCGCCAACGCCAGCCCGGTGCGCCAGCGCCTGATCATCGGGCACGAGTACGGGCACGCCCTCTTCGACGACGCCTCCCCGGCGTCCGGGCCGGACCGGGCCGCGGCCGCGCCGGCCCCGCTGGCCCGCAGCTCGTACGACGTGCCGCAGGAGCGGCGGGCGGAGATCTTCGGCAGCCTCGCCGTGCAGCGCGCGGAGAGCTGGTCGGAGATACCGGTCACCGCCCCGGCCGACATCGCCCTCGCCGACCGGCTCGCCGCCGCCCTCGAAGGACGCCGCCACCCGTGATCAGCCTCGTCCGTGACCTGATGATCGGCGTGACGCTGACCTGCTGGGTGATGAGCCTCTACAAGCTGCGCGACCTGGCCCGCAACCCGCGCTACCGGCCGCTGCGCGCGCTCTGCCTGGCCCTGGTCGGCATCACGGTGTCGCTGACCATCCAGCCGTTCATGCCGGCCCTGGACCGGGCGCTCGGCGTGCTCGACCTGGCCCGGCTGCTGTCCAACTGCCTCACCCTGGTCTCGGCCACCGCCGCGCAGGCCTTCCTGCTGCACATGACCGGGGACGACGAGCGCACCCGCCGCCGGGTCCGCCGCCGCACCGTCGCGCTGCTGGTCAGCATCGCCGCGATCGCGGTGCTCTTCGCGCTGACCCCGGCGCGGACGGCCCTGGACGACCCGCGGGTGGCCAGCGGCCGGTACTACGGCGACCCGTTCGACGCCCCCTTCCTCTACGTCTACCTGACCTACCTGGGCTGGTCGATGACGCAGGTGGTGGCCCTGGCCCACCGGTACGCGCGGCAGGCCGGCCGGCCGCTGCTCCGCCTCGGTCTGCGACTGATCGTGGCGGGCGCCGCCTGGGGCCTGGTGTACGTGCTGGGCAAGCTGACCGCGGTGGCCGTCGGCGCGCTCTGGCCCGGCTCCGCGCTCGTCTCCGACGCGGTGGTGGTGTTCAGCTTCACCGTCTCCATCCTGCTCATCCTGATCGGCTCGACCCTGCCGTCCTGGGGGCCGCTGGTCGGTCTCGACCGGCTCGGCGCGCGGCTGGGGGCCGTCGTCGACCATCACCGGCTGCGTCCGCTCCAGGCGGCGGTGCACCGGGTGCTGCCGGAGCTCGCGCTGCTGCCCGAGCCGCGCGGACCCGCCGGGCTGCTGGCGGTGCTGCGCGACCCGTACCTGCGCCGGGTCCGCGCCACCGTGGAGATCCTCGACGGGTACGCCACCCTGCGTCCCTGGATGTCGGCCGCGCTGCTGCGCGCCGCCGAGGCGGCCGGCCGCCGGGCCGGTTGGAGCGGTGAACGGCTCACCGCCGCCGCCGAGGCGACCGTGCTGGCCGCCGCGCTGCAGGCGCGGGCCGCCGGGGCGCCGCCGGCCGCCGACCACGAGGAGCTGCCCGACCTGCCGGCCGGGGGCACCGACGGCGGGGAGGCCGCGGAGCAGGTCGCCTGGCTCGTCCGGGTGGCGAGGGCCTACCGTTCCCCGGAGGTCACCCGGTTGCGGGCCGGGCTGGACCCGGCGACCGGCGCCGAGAACAGGGAGAAGGAACAGCGTGTCCAGTGAGACCAGGATCGTCGCGCCCGCCGGCCCCGGCGTCGCGCGGATCGTCACCGAGGCGTTCGCCCCGGCCGTGTGGGCGGCGGCGATGCCGGTGGTCGTGGCGCTGCACGCCACCGCACCGGCCTGGCTGACCGGCCTCGGCTGGGCGCTGCTGGCGATGCTGTTCAGCGCGGTGGTGCCGTACGGGATCATCTGGCTCGGGGTGCGGCGCGGCCGGCTCACCGACCACCACATCGGGGTACGCGAGCAGCGGCGCGGGCCACTGGTCGGCGGCCTGCTGTCGGTGCTGGCGGGTATCGCGGCGCTGGTCCTGCTCGGGGCGCCCCGGGCGCTGGTGGCGATGGTGGTGGTGATGTTCGCGGTGCTGCTCGTGGTCACCGCGGTCAACCAGGTCTGGAAGCTCAGCGCGCACGCGGCCGTCGCCGCCGGGGCGGTCGGGGTGCTGGTGGTCGTCTTCGGGCCGGCGCTGCTGGTGGCGTTCGGGCTGGTGGCCCTGATCGGCTGGTCCCGGGTGCGGCTGGGTGACCACACCACCGCCCAGGTGCTCGCCGGCGGCGTGGCCGGCGTGCTGGTCGGGGTGCCGACGTACCTGCTGCTCGGCTAGGTCTCCGGTCCCGCCGCCGAGATGATCGAGGTCGACGGGTCAGCTGTTGATGAACTCGTAGACCTCCGCCGGCGCCGGCCCGATCCTCCCGTCGAACGGCGCGCTGAGGTCGGGCTTGAAGCCGTGCCCCGAGTAGCTGACCTCGGACGGCTGCTCCGGTCGGCCCCCGGCGGCCGGCAGGGTGAAACGCAGGCCCAGCAGCCGCCGCTGGGAGTCCACGGTCGCCTCGAACGGCACCGCCCCGGTCTGCTCGGGGGTGAGCGACCGGAGATGCTCGTCGTCGATGAGGCGGCTGGCGCCCGGTTCGGTCGCCCGGGTCAGGTCCAACGTGCCCCGATAGCCCCGCTCGCCGGTGCGCTCGGCGGTGCCGACCCCGGCGAGCAGGTCCTCGGCGTGGGCCGGGTCGCCGAACCGCTCCAGCGCGGCCCGGCGCGCCGGGTTCACCTTCGTCATGTCCAGCCGGGTCCACCGGTCCTCGGTCAGCGGGTTGCTGCGGACCAGGTGCTGGCCGTCCCGGTGCAGCACCTCGAACGTCACCCGGGCCTTGGCGATCTCGCCGCCGACCACCCTGATCCGCAACCAGCCGTCGCGCCCGTCGACCGCGCCGGCGCCGATGGTGGTGGGCGTGCGGAACTGGAAGCTGTAGGGGCCCCGGTCCAACGCCCGCGCCGCCTGGCGCAGCTCGTCGGGCGCGGACGGCCCGGACGGGGTCGCGGCGTCGCCGGTGGCGAGGTCCCGTGCCACGCCGCAGCCGGTCAGGGTGAGCAGGAGGGCGAGCACGCTCGCCGAGGCACGGACGGTCACCGGACACCTCCCCCGAGGGCGGGCCGCCGCCGGCCGTCCGGCGGCGGTCCACAGCGGATACCCAGGTGGCGGCGCCCGCAATCCACCCCCTCGGGTCCGCGCCCGGGTCAACCCGCCTCGCCCAGCGGCCCGTCGACCAGCTCGCGGGGCAGCCCGTGGGTGTCGTGCAGCCACGCGTAGTCCGCGTCGGTCAGCGGCCCCCGGGACCGGCACCGCTCGACCACCGGCCGCCCCCGCCGCAGCAGGGCCCGGAAGCGCCGTTCCTCGTCGAGGAGCACCTGGCGCAGCGGCCCGACGTCGCCGCCCTGGCGGAACCGGCGCAGCGTGTCCGCGTACGGCTGATCGGGCAGCTCGGCGAGGGTCCGCGCCGGGTCGTCGCGCCACAGCGTGGTCAGCGCCCGCCGGACCAGCCGGCGCAGCACGTAGCCCCGGCCGGTGTTGGCCGGCCGGACGCCGTCGCCGAGCACCACGACCGCCGAGCGCAGGTGGTCGCAGACGATCCGGTGCGCCGTCTCGTCCAGCGGCCACCGGTCGCGGACCGCCTCGACCCAGGGGGTCAGGCCGGCGCACTCGAAGACCGACCGACCGCCGCGCAGCACCATCTCCAGCCGCTCCAGGCCCATCCCGGTGTCGATGTTGGGCTGCGGCAGCGGCTCCAGCCGGCCGTCGTCGTACCGGTGGTAGCGCATCCGCACGTGGTTCAAGACCTCCATCCACCGGTCGTCGCCCCCCGGGGTGCCGGTGGGCGGACCGTCGCCGGTCCAGACGAAGATCTCCGAGTCCGGCCCGCACGGTCCGGTGGGGCCGTTGGACCACCAGTTCTCCGCGCGGGTCAGCTCCACCGGCACGCCGAGCTCGGTCCACGTCGCCAGCGCGGTCTCGTCGGGGTCGACCTGGTCGTCGCCGCCGAAGACGGTGGCGTGCAGCCGGCCCGGGTCGATGCCGAAGCCGTCGGTGAGCAGCTCGTAGCCCCAGCGCAGGCTGGGCCCGATGCCGTAGTCGCCGAGCGACCAGGTGCCGAGCATGTCGAAGACGGTCAGGTGGGTCGGGTCCCCGACCTCGTCCAGGTCGGTGGTGCGCAGGCAGCGCTGCACGTTGACCAGGCGCCGGCCGGACGGGTGGGGGCGGCCCGCGAGGTACGGCGTCAGCGGGTGCATCCCGGAGGTGGTGAAGAGGACCGGATCGCCCGGCGGTGGGATCAGCGGGCTCTCCGGCGCGGACCGGTGACCCCGCCGGTGGAAGTGGTCGACGAAGGTGCGGACGATCTGCTCGGGTGTCATGGCGCGGGCCTTCCGGTGCGGGTGCGACCGGTACGGCCCGCCGCGCGGACGCGGGGGTGCAGACGCGCGAACGCCGGCGGGCCGTTTCCGGTCGCCGGCGTGGGGTCAGGTGATCAGGCGGCGGCAACCGGCGAGCGGGAAGCTCGCGCGGCCGCGGTGGTGGTGCGCCTGATCTGCATGACCCGACCGTACCGCGACGACGGCGCCGCCGCCCACCGCATTGCGGGTGGGTCGGCGGCGCCGTCGTGGTCGCTCAGGCCCCGGAGGGAGCGAGGGTACGCGTCGACAGCTCGTCGGCCGGCTTCGGCGCCGCCGGAGTCCGGCTGGGCAGCGACAGCCGGATGACCTTCCACCAGGCCGAGGCGACCTGCTTGGGCAGCGGGCCGGTGGTGTACTTCAGCCCGTACCGGTCGAAGAGCGCCCGGACCTGCGGGGCGATCTCCTGGTAGCGCTTGCTCGGCAGGTCGGGGAAGAGGTGGTGCTCGATCTGGAACGACAGGTTGCCGGTCATGATGTGCATCAGCCGGCTGCCGCTGATGTTGGCCGAGCCGAGCATTTGCCGCAGGTACCACTCGCCGCGGGTCTCGCCCTCGATGCTGGTCTTCTCGAAGGTCTCCACGCCGTTCGGGAAGTGCCCGCACATGATCACCGAGTGGCTCCACAGGTTGCGGATCAGGTTCGCGGTGAAGGTGGCGGCCAGGGTGCTGAGGAAGGACGGGCCGGACAGCAGCGGGTGCACGATGTAGTCCTTGAGTACCTGCCGGCGGATCTTGCGGCCGACGGCGCGGGCCCGGGCCCGGAACTGGGGGTCCTTGCGCCGGTCCTTCTGCAGGTTGCGGCCGAGCTCCAGGTCGTACGCGGCGATGCCGTACTCGAAGAAGCAGGCGTTGACGAAGTTCCACAGCGGCTGGCCGAGGTGCATCGGGTGCCACTTCTGGTCCTCGTCGACGCGCATGATGCCGTACCCGAGGTCGTTGTCCTTGCCGAGCACGTTGGTGTACGTGTGGTGCAGCTGGTTGTGCGAGTGCTTCCACTGGTCGGCCGGGGATACGTGGTCCCACTCCCAGGTGGTGGAGTGGATCTTCGGATCCCGCATGAAGTCGTACTGGCCGTGCAGGATGTTGTGGCCGATCTCCATGTTCTCCAGGATCTTGGCCACCGCCAGGCCCGCGGTGCCGACCACCCACGCCGGCGGGAAGAGCGAGAAGAGCAGCACCGCGCGGCTGCTGATCTCCAGCGTCCGCTGGGTCTTGATGACCTTGCGGATGTACCGGGCGTCGGACTCGCCGCGCTCGGCGATCACCCGGTCCCGGATGGCGTCGAGCTCCTTGCCCAGGATCTCGATGTCCTCGGCACTGAGATGGGCGATCGGGTTGTCCGGCTTCTTCTGGATCGCGGTCACGTCCGGCCTCCTGTCTACAGATCGATGTCGCAGGTACCGGCCGCCGCCGACACGCAGGTCTGGATGAGTACGCCGTCACCGGGGACGGCCGTGGTGATGTCCCCGGTACGCAGGTCGCGGACCGCCCCCTGGCGCAGCGGGAGGACGCAGCCGTAGCAGATGCCCATCCGGCAGCCCGACGGCATCAGCGCGCCGGCGGCCTCCCCGGCATCCAGGATGGGGGTCGCGCCGTCGGCCCGCACGCTGAGGCCGGCCCTGGTGAAGGTGACGGTGCCGCCCTCCCCCGGTGAGATCACGGTCGGCCGGAACCGCTCGGTGTGCAGCCGCTGCGCCGCGCCGGCCGCCCGCCAGTGCTCCTCCACCGCGTCGAGCATCCCGATCGGGCCGCAGGCCCAGGTGTCGCGCTCCAGGTGGTCGGGGACCAGCCCGGCCAGTTCCTCGACGCCGAGCAGCCCGTCGGCGTCGGTGTGCCGCTCGACCAGCCGGATCGCCCCCTGCGCGTCGAGCGCCCGCAGCTCGGCGCCGAAGACCACGTCGGCCGGGGTGGGCGCGGAGTGCACGACCACGACGTCCGACCGGCCGAGCGCACCGGTCCGCAGCATCCCCATGACCGGGGTGACGCCGCTGCCGGCGGTGAGGAAGAGAACCCGGGCCGGCGCGGGGTCGGGCAGGACGAAGTCCCCCTGCGCCTGGTCGAGCTGGACGATGGCGCCCGGGCGGATGCGCCGGACCAGGTGGTTGCTGACCTTCCCGTCGGGGATCGCCTTCACGGTGACGCAGATGCGGCCGTCGGGACGCCCGGGAGCCGAGGTGACCGAGTACGCCCGCCACTGCCGGACCCCGTCGACGTCCACGCCGAGGCGCACGTACTGCCCGGCGGTGTGGCCCCGCCAGGCGCGGCCGGGCTGGATGGTCAGGGTGGCGGCGTCGCGGGTCTCGGCGTCGACGGCGACCACGCGACCGCGCAGCGCGGCCCCGGCACGCAGCGGCGCGACCAGGTCGAGATAGTCCTCGGGGAGCAGCGGGGTGGTGACCATCTCGGCGAGCCGGAGGAGCCGGTCCCGGACGGAGAGCCTCGTCGGGGGACGCGGGACGGTGGTGGTCATATGTCCAGGGTCGTCGCCCGTTCGGATAACATCTTGGCCAGCAAAGGTGAATTGACCACGGGTTCTTGTTCGGGGAGAACAACATGACCGATCCCTCCGGCGCCACCAGCCGCCGGGCGGCGCACCTGGAGCTGGACGAGCGGGTGGCCGACCGGCTGCGCGGCCAGCTCCCCGCGGTGGCCGAGCGGACGGTCACCGCGATCACCGCCGAGGTCCCCGACTACTCGGGCGCCCTCACCGGGCAGATGCGCGAGAAGATCGAGAACGCGGTCCGCATCGCGCTGGGCACGTTCCTCCAGCTCATCGAGCGGGCCGACGCCGCCGACCCGAGCACGCCGCTGAGCCGGGCGCTGGAGGCGGCGTACGCCCTCGGCAGCGGCGAGGCCCGGTCGGGGCGGAGCATGGACGCGCTGCTGGCCGCGTACCGGGTGGGGGCCCGGGTGGCCTGGCGGGAGGTCTCCGCCACCACCGTACGCGACGGGCTCTCCGCCGAGCGGGTGGCCGAGTTCGCCGAGCTGATGTTCGCCTACATCGACGAGCTCTCCGCCGCCAGCGTGGCCGGGCACACCGACGAGCTGGCCAGCGCCGGCCGGGTGCACCGGCGCTACCTGGAACGGCTGGTCCAGCAGTTGCTCGCCGGCGAGCCGGAGGAGGTGCTGCGCCGCAGCGCCGAGCGGGCGGAGTGGCCACCCCCGCAGACCCTCACCGTCGCGGTGCTGCCCCGCAGCAACCTGCGCGGGGTGCTCGCGATGCTCAGCCCGCACACGCTGGAGAGCGGCGAGGACCTGCCCGGGGTGGAGCTGGCCGAGGAGTCCGCCGTGCTGCTCGTTCCCGACGTGCACGGTGGGCGCCGGCGGCGGCTCACCGGCGCGGTGCAGGGGCACCGGGCGGTGGTGGGGCCGGCCCGGCCGTGGACCCGGGTCGCCGAGTCGTACCAGCGGGTGCTGCGGGCGCTGGCGCTCGGGTTGGACCGGCCGGCGGACGGTGCGCCGCTGGACACCGAGCAGCACCTGGCCCGGCTGGTGCTCAGTACCGACCCGGAGGCCCTGGCGGACCTGCGTGCGCAGGTGCTGCAACCGCTGTCAGCGCTGCCCCCGGCGACCGCCCGACGGCTGGCCGAGACGCTGCGCTCCTGGCTGCTGCACCAGGGCCGGCGCGACGACGTCGCGGGTGATCTCTTCGTCCATCCGCAGACCGTGCGCTACCGGATGGGTCAGCTGCGCGAGCTGTACGGCGAGCGCCTCAACGACCCGGCGACGGTGCTGGAGCTGACCCTGGCGCTGGCCTTCCTGCCGGCGGAGTGATCCGGCCTGCCGCCACGGGTGGCCGCGCCCGCCCGGCCGCCGGCCGCTCGCGGCGGCGTCGGGTGGCGGCGATCAGGACGTCGAGCAGGCGCACCAGGTCCGCCGCGCCGTCCAGGTCGTCGGCCCGGCGGACGGTGCGCAGCACCGGGGCGGCCAGGTCGGGCACCGCCCGGTCGCGCACCAGCAGGAAGTACAGCGCCAGCATCGCCGCCCGCCCGTTGCCGTCGGCGAACGGGTGGAAGAACGCCACGTCGAGGTAGGCGCGGGCGGCGCGCCCCGCGAGCGGCACACCCGGCTCGGTCGCCTGCCCCAGGCAGCGCTGGAACCGGTCCGCGGTGTCCGCTGCGAGGCCGTAGCGTTCCCGGCCGCCCTTGGCGTACGCGGGCCCGGTGCGGAATCCGACCTCCGGCGACCCGAGCACCTGGCGCTGCCAGTCGGTCAGCAGCTCGTACGTCAGCGGCCCACCCTGGTCGGCGGCCGCCCGGACCCGGTCGAGGGCGGTCAGCAGCCGCGCGGCCCGCTCCGGGTCCCGGCCGACGTCGGTACGGACGAACTCGACCACCCCGTCCCGCCCGCCCCGCACCGGCCCGCCGACCGGCCGGGCGACCTCGGCCCAGCCCACCCGTTCCCGCACCGACAGCCAGGTCAGCAGGTCATCGCGCACGACGCTCGACCTCCCCGGCGAACCGCTCGGCGACCTCCCGGATGAGCCGGTCCGGTGGGGCGACGAAGCTGTCGAAGCGACCGCCGATCGCGTGTTCCACCAGGGGCGCGTGCCGCTCGGCGGGCACGCCCGCCACGGTGAGGAACCAACCCAGAACCTGCCGGCAGTGGTGCTCCCAGCCGCCGTCGGCGCAGGTCCGGTCCACCACCACGGTGACCAGGTGCGCCACCGCCCGCTCCCAGCCGTCCAGCGCGACGTCCGCGCGGTCGTCGGTGACCGCCGGCAGGAAGCGGCCGAAGCGCTCAGCCAACTCCTCCAGCCAGCCCCGCCATTCGACGAGGGCCTCGGTGACGACGTCCAGGGTCTGCTCCGGGCTGCCCATGCTGTCGGCCGGGCAGCACCAGGCGTGGACCGGCCCGCCGCCGAGGTCCGCCTCACCGACCCCCCATCGCCAGCCCGAGACCCACCTGCCGTAGTGGCGGACCAGGGCGACGCTCATCTCGTCCGCCCACCGGGTGCCCACCCGCCGGCCCCACTCGTACACGTCGTCCCGGCCCGACCGGCCGGGTGGCCGGGTGGGCACCGAGGCGGCCGGGGCGAGCAACCGGACGACGTCCGGCACTGAAGGGCGGTCGAAGGAGTGCCGGGCCGGATCCACCTCCGGCCAGGTCAGCCACCACGGCATGATCTCCGGGTCCGTGCTGCGCAGGTAGGGCTCGGGTGCGGCATCCGGCAAGGGGGCGTCTCCCACGGGTCGGCGATCCAGCCGGCCCACCATAGTGGAGCCCACCGCCTTCGGCCGCCCCGCCGTCGGGCCGGCACCGCGGTCGGGCGCCCCGAGCTTGTCATCGGTTCGGCGACGCTGCGTCGCCCATCGTTCACAAAGTTGATCTGGATATCGGCCGTCTTCTCTGTCCATATGTACGCAGGCGATCCCGCCCACCCACATCGGACGGAGCACCATGACCCGTACCCTGCGCGCGACGGCCACCATCCTCGCCGCCGCCCTGGCCGCCACCCTCGGCCTCGCCCACCCCGCCTGGGCCGCCAGCTACTCCGCCTCGCTGACCACCGCGGTCGCCGGCCTACCGGTCGCCACCGAGGTCCGCACCGGCTACAGTCGCGACCTCTTCCCCCACTGGGTCGACGCCGACGGCGACGGCTGCCACGCCCGCAACGAGGTGCTGATCGCCGAGGCCGTCTCCGCGCCGACGATCGGCGGAAGCTGCACGCTGTCCGGCGGGCGCTGGTACTCCTACTACGACAACGCGTACTGGACCCTCACCGGCGACCTCGACATCGACCACATGGTGCCGCTCGCCGAGGCCTGGGACTCCGGCGCGCGCAGCTGGACGACCAGCCGCCGCCAGGCGTACGCCAACGACCTGGGCGACAGCCGCCCGCTGGCCGCCGTCACCGACAACGTCAACCAGGCCAAGGGCGACCAGGATCCGGCCACCTGGCTGCCCCCGTACGCCTCCGCCCGCTGCCGCTACGTCAAGGAGTGGGTCGCCACCAAGATCCGCTGGCGGCTCACCGTGGACAGCGCCGAGAAGAGCGCCCTGAACAGCTGGGCGAACAACTGCCCCGCCACCACCGTCTCGGTCACCTACGCCTGGTGACGCCCCCGGCCGGCCCGCCACCCGGCGGGCCGGCCGTCCCCGGCCGGCCCGCCCCGCACGTCGCGGAGTCGGCGGAGGGGCGGCGGTGTCTTACCTCGGGCCTCACCCCCGCGGGCCGGTGGGCACAGCCACGACGTCGTCCTCGACGGCGGCCGGAGACCCTCTGCGCGAACCGGTGGTGAGGGCTGCCGACACCGCGACAGCCAGGCCGAGTGCGATCCAGAGCAACGGGTTGGTCCGCACGTCCGGCGGCAGCTGCTGGGCGGGCACGAAGACACCCGTCACCGCGACGAACCAACCGAAGGCCCGACGCAGCACGTCCTCGCGCACCCGGCCGGCCAGCCGCCCGCCGAGGAGGCTGCCGACCACGGCGGCGGCGGTCACCCCGGCGGCCAGCCCCCAGTCGACGGTCACGCCGGCGAGGTACCCGGCCAGTCCGGCGAAGGACTTCATCGCGATCACCACCAGCGACGTGCCGACCGCGACCGGCATCGGCAGACCGCCGAGCAGCGCCAGCGCGGGTACCACCAGGAACCCGCCGCCGGTGCCGACCTGACCACCGGTACCCACCCGGTCGAACGGATCGCCGCCGGGGCGGTGCGCGCGCTGCTCACCGGGGACGCCGACGCCGATCGGCCGGTGGTGCACCCGTCGGTCCTGGTCCGGCGGGACAGCGCCGGAACGGCTTGCGGTGCAAGCGGTTCCACCCCGTACCGTCCCGGCATGGACCGCACCGCCACCGCCATCCGCCGTTACCGGGACCGCGACCACGACGCGGTCTACGACATCTGTGTCCGCACCGCCGACGCCGGCGGTGACGCCCGCGGCCGGTACGCCAGCGAGGACCTGATGCCCGACCTCTTCGCCGGGCCGTACCTGCGCCTGGAGCCGGAGCTGGCGTTCGTGCTCACGGACTCCGACGTCGTCGTCGGCTACGTGATCGGCACGGCGGACACGCCCGCCTTCGTGCGGGCGTACCGCCGGGAGTGGATACCCCGGCTGGCCGACCGGTACCCGGTACCGACCCGCCCGCCGGCCACCGCGGACGACGAGATGATCGCGCTGCACCACCGGCCGGAGCGCATGCTGCTGCCGGAACTCGCCGGCTACCCCGCCCACCTGCACATCGACCTGCTGCCCGGGCACCAGGGCCGGGGTCACGGCCGCCGGCTCGTCGAGACGTTCCTGCGCGCCGCCGCCCGCGCCGGGGCGCCCGGGCTGCACGTCGGCATGGTCACCGCCAACGTGCGGGCGCGCGGCTTCTACGACCGGCTGGGCTTCCACGAGATCCCGGTGCCCGACCCCGGTCCGGTCACCTACCTCGGCCGGACGACGCGGGTGCCGGGGCCGGTCGAGACCGCCCGGTAGCGGCAGATCCAGTCCCGGTTGAGCTGGTCGGCCTGCCGCCGGTGCCGGGGCACGACGGCGACCCCGGCGGGTGGGGTGAGCCCGAGGAAGTCGAGGACGGCGTGGGTGACGCCGACCAGGTCCGCGTCGAGGTCCTCGTAGGACACCACGTACGGCCGGACGCCGGACGCGGCGAACCAGGCCCGCCAGGCCGCGTCGTGCCGGCCGATCACCTCGACCAGCCGGCCGATGGCGTCCGCGTCGAAGGTCGGCGCGCCCCCGCCGCCGCCCCCGCTGATCTCACCGTCGCCGCCCAGGTACCAGGTGCCGGTCTGTTCGGCGCGCAACCAGGACACCGCCTGCGCGACGACGTCGTCGCGCCGCAGGTACACGAGACGGGTACGCCCGAAGGCGCGTTCCAGCAACGCCAGGTCCGCGCCGGCGAGGCCCGGGTACACGGTGGCCAGCCGGTCGACCAGCTCGTCCAGCGTCCCCCACATCAGCTTCGCGCCGAACACGCCGTTGCCGGTACGCCCGGCCGCCAGCGCCGCCCCCAGGTACTCCGGGTAGTCGACGCTCCCGTCCGGACGCCGGGCGATCCCCCAGCGCTCGGCCCACAGCGGCTCGTCCGGCACCCGGAAGTACGCCTGCGGGCGACCGGCGACCCCGGTGGAGGCGAGCAGCCCGAGCAGCAGCGAACTCCCGGTGCGGGGCGTGGCGCAGACCAGGTAGGAGTCGACGGGTTCGCGGCCGGGGCGGGTGGTCACGCCGCCGAGGGTAGGCCGGCCGGGCGGGCGCGCTTCAACCACTTTTTCCGGGTGCCGGCCGACCATACGGGCGCCACTCGCGCGCGGGTCCCTGTCACGCCAGGTCGGCCAGCACCGCCGCGACCGCCGCCGATCCAGGGGCCGCCATCACCGGGTGACGGGCGACTAGCCGCCCGCTCGGCGGGTACGCGCAGCCCATGGGTAGCCAGAAGCACAACAAACACGACAGCGGTGGCCAATCGGCTCGGGCCCACCGGCACCCGGGCAGCGGCGCGCCGGGGCGGCAGGGCTCCGAGGTCGAACGCTCACCCAAGCGCCGGCACGAGCGGACCGCGACCGGCGCCGCCGGCAGCGAACGCGACCACGGCCGCTCCAAGGTCGCGCACGAAGGGCGGATACACCGGCAGGGCACCGGCTGACCCCGGCCGCCGCCGTACGCGCGTCCCGGTTCCACGCCGGGCGGTGCGTACGGCGGTGCAGCGGGGCAAGCTGCCGGTGTGACCGACGGGCGCACCGCCGTGGTGACCGGCGCCAACCGGGGACGGCCGGCCCGTCCCCTGGTGATCCCCGGGGTGTCAGTCGGGCTCGGGCGCGCCGGTCTCCCGCAGCTCTCCCCCGGCGAGCCGCAGCCAGCGGTTCACCCCGATCTCGGCGAGGAACCGCTGGTCGTGGCTGACCACCACGAACGCGCCCTGATACGAAGCGAGCGCGCTCTCCAACTGGGCGACGCTGACCAGGTCGAGGTTGTTGGTCGGCTCGTCCAGCAGCAGCAGCTGGGGTGCCGGCTCGGCGCACAGCACGCAGACCAGGGTGGCGCGCAGCCGCTCCCCGCCGGAGAGCACCCCGACCGGCAGGTGGATGCGGTAGCCCCGGAACAGGAAGCGGGCGAGGAGGTTCATCCGCTCCGCCTCCGGCGTCCCGGGCGCGAACGCGGCCAGGTTCTCCGCGACCGTGCGATCGAGGTCCAGCAGGTCCAGTCGCTGCGACAGGTACGCGATCCGCCCGTCGGCCCGCCGCACCCGGCCGCCGTCGGAGGTCAGTTCACCGTGGACCAGGCGGAGCAGGGTGGACTTGCCCGCGCCGTTGGGCCCGGTCAGCGCGATCCGCTCGGGCCCCCGGATGACCAGGTCGGCGCCGTCGGCGGCGAAGAGCGCCCGGTCGCCGTAGCGGACCTGCATCCGCTCGCCGAGGAAGACGGTGCGCCCGGCGGGAACGTTGGTGCCGGGCAGGTCCAGCACGATCCGCTGCTCGTCGCGCAGGGCGCGGCCGGCCTCGTCGAGCCGGGCCCGCGCCTGGCTGACCCGGGCGGCGTGGGTCTCGCCGGCCCGGCCGGCCGACTCCTGGGCGCCGCGCTTCATCGTCCCGGCGAAGATCTTCGGCAGCCCGGCGCTCTTGAGGTTGCGGCTGGCGTTGCTGGCCCGCCGCTCGGCCCGCTCGCGGGCCTGCTGCATCTCCCGCCTCTCCCGCTTGACCTCCTGCTCGGCGTTGCGGACGTTGCGCTCGGCGACCTCCTGCTCGGCCCGCACGGCCTCCTGGTAGGCGGTGAAGTTGCCGCCGTAGGAGTGGACCTCGCCCCGGTCGAGTTCGACGATGCGGTCCATCCGGTCCAGTAACGCCCGGTCGTGGCTGACCAGCAGCAGGCAGCCGGACCAGTCGTCGAGCACGCGGTAGAGCAGGCGCCGGGCGTCGAGGTCGAGGTTGTTGGTGGGTTCGTCGAGCAGCAGGACGTCGGGCCGCTTCAGCAGTTGCGCGACGAGGCCGAGCGAGACGACCTGCCCGCCGCTGAGGGTGTCCAGGCGGCGGGTGAGCGCGACCCCGGCGAGCCCCAACCTGTCCAGCTGGGCCTGGGTGCGCTCCTCGACGTCCCAGTCGTTGCCGATCGTGGTGAAGTGCTCCTCGCTCGCGTCGCCGGCCTCGATGGCGTGCAGCGCCCGCAGCACGGGGGCGACCCCCAGCACCTCGGAGACGGTCAGGTCGCCGGCCAGCGGCAGGCTCTGCGGGAGGTAGCCGAGCACCCCCTCGACGGTCACCGACCCGCCGGTGGGCCGGCACTCCCCGGCGATCAGCTTGAGCAGCGTGCTCTTGCCGGCGCCGTTGGGGGCGACCACACCCGTACGACCACCGCCGACGGTGAACGACAGGTCCTCGAAGACGGGGGTGTCGTCGGGCCAGGAGAAGGAGAGGTTGGAGCAGATGACGTACGCATCGGACATGCGGAGGACCTCGGGTGTGATGCGGGCGTGCCACAGCCGCCCGGCGGGCAGGGTTGGTCGACAACGGCACGGCTCACCGGCGGCGGGGCGCTTCCCACGCGCCTGCCGATGGCCGAACATGTCCGGTCTCACCCGGAGATGTCGTCGTCACCCGCCATGTCTGGTCTCCCTGTCCCGATCACTCGCCGCCGACATTACCAGCCGCCGATCCGGTGTCCGGCCGACGACGGGACGCGACAGGTGAGCTGTGCCGGTCGATGCGCGGCCGGGGATGTCCACCCCGGGTGACCTTCCCGGTTGGCGCCCGCCTGCACGGGTAGTCACCCCCGCCAGCCGGCTAGTCGGGCGACTCGTGTCTCGGCAGCCGTCCCGAACTGCTGGCCGCGCCGCCCGGGGGTCGCAGGCCGATGACGGACACCGCACCGCCGTCCCGAGAGCAGCAAGCGCCGGACGATGTCGTCGAACTGCGGGTGCACGGCGTCTCCGGCGCCCGCGCCGACCAGGTGCTCGACCGGCCGCACGCCCACCAGGTGGCCGGCGACCGCAGCGGCGGCTTCTTCCGACCGAGGCCGGGCTACCCGGACAGCACCGGGCCGGGTGGCGTGGTGCTGGAGGCGTACCGGTGGAGCGACCTGCCCTCCGGCACGGCCGCCCGGACGCTGTCCCTGGTCTTCCTGCTCCCGTTCATGCTGAGCAACGTGGCGATCTGGATGCGCCCGGCACGGCGGGGGCCCGGCACGGGCGTCAAGGTGCTGTGCCGGCTCCTCGCGCTCAGCCTCACCGTGCTGTACGCCCTGTCCGCCGCCGGCGTCGCCCTGGACCTGATCGCCTGGAAGTGCATGGGCTCGTCCCGCTGCCTGATGGGCCGCACCTGGCTGTCCTGGCTGGGCGGGCACCCGGTCGGCCTGCGGCTGGCGGTGCTGGCCGCGGTGCCGATCGGCGCGGTCGGGCTGGTCTGGCTGCTGGGGGCCCGGCCCGGCCGCTCCTACGAGGGCTTCCGGGTGCCGACGGGCGACCCGGAGGGCGACCGGCTCAGCGCCGTCGGCCAGTGGGACGCCATGCCGATGGTGGGTCGGCTGCGAGCGATCCACATCGCCGTCGCGCTCGCGGTGCTCGACCTGATCCTGCTCACCGCGCGCGCCGCCGGCCACCCCTCGGTCGCGACGGTCGGCCTGGCTGTGCTGGCCGTGCTGGTGCTGGCGGCCGGCGCGGCGCTGCTCTGCGTGCCCGAGCTGCTGGAACGGCCGGCGACGGCGCACACCACCGACCGGTTGACCGTGGCGCTGCGCACGGTGGCCTGCGGTCTGACCGTGGCGACCCTCGGGGTGGTCGCGCTGGACCGGACCCCGTGGCCGCTCTCGGCCGGGCTGCCCGGGTACGGCCGGATCGTCGGTTGGGCCTTCCTCGCGCAGATGGCCCTGCTGGCGGCCCTCGCCGTGCTGGCCCCCTGGCGCAGCCGCCGGGACGGCGGCCGGGCGCTGCTGCACGGCCTCGGCGCGCCGGTGATCGCGGCCTTCGCGGTCGGCCTGTCGAGCGCGTTCTCCGCCGAGCTGGTCTACCGGACGGCGTACTTCCTCAACCGGCGGGCGATCACCGGAAGCGCGATGGATCTGGCGGCCCCGCCGCTGGCCTACAAGTGGGCGCTGTTCACCTTCTTCCTGAGCATGATCGTGGCGGTGCTGGTCGCCGGCGGGCTGACCCTGCTCTCCTTCCGAGGTCGCCGACGGGCGGCGGCCGCCATCGTCGCCCGGGACTTCCCGGCAGCCCCGCCGGAGGCCGCCGACCGGATGCGCCGCGTGGAGAAGACGATCGCGCGGGCGCGGTTCACCGAGTGGCTCGGCCCGCTGGCCGTCGGGTACGCCTGCCTCGCCGCGCTCGGTCTGGCCACGAGCCTGCTCGGACTCTTCGATCTACAGCCGAGCCCGCTGGCGGAACGGCTGCTCGGGGTGCCGTCCGGGTTCGTGAACTTCGGGCTGACCGTGGGCAGCTATCTCATCGCCGGGCTCGTGCTCGCCCTGCTGATGGGCGGACTGTTCGCCTACCGGACGGCGGAGTTCCGCCGGTACGTCGGCGTGGTGTGGGACCTGGGCACGTTCTGGCCCCGGGCGGCCCACCCCTTCGCGCCGCCGTGCTACGCCGAACGGGCCGTACCCGAGCTGGCGAAGCGGATCTGCTACCTGGCGGAGCGGCACACCGGCGTGCTGCTCACCGGCCACAGCCACGGCTCGGTGCTGCTGGCGGCCACGGTGCTGCAGCTACCGCCGCAGGTACGCCGGCGGGTCGCGCTGCTGACCCACGGGTCCCCGCTCGACCGCCTGTACGCCCGGCTCTTCCCCGCGTACCTGGGCCGGGACGTGCTGCACGAGGTGGGCGAGCGGGTCGGCTGGCGCTGGCTGAACCTGTGGCGGGAGACCGACCCGATCGGCGGCTGGATGTTCGCCGCACACCGGCCCGGCGACCCATCGACCCGGGCCGGCCCGAGCGACCGGGTCGACCGGCGGCTGCGGGACCCCGAGGACGTGGTGGCGCCCCCGAGCGACAGCGTCCCGCCCCCGGTGAAGGGGCACTGGCCGTGCGAATCCGACGAACGCTTCGCCGCCGCGGTCCGTGAGCTGGCCGACCGGCTCCGCGCCGAGGGCCGGACCTGACCCCGCCGGGCGGGGCCGGAGCCACCGCGGGTTCCGCTACCTGCCGCGTCGGACGGCCCGCACGCCGAACACCACGGTGCCGAGGACGAGCAGGACACCCAGGAGCTGGAGACCCGGGGAGTCGTCGGCCTCCCCGTACACGATGCCGGCGACGCCGATCGCGACGGCGAGGAGGGCGACGATCGCGAGGACGTACTTCATGGGGTTTCCTTTCCGAGGCCGGATCCGCCGCGGATCCGGCCGGTGAGCGGGTCGACGTGGCCGAGGTGTTCGGTCGTCGGGAGGCGGTGCGCCGAGTCAGTCCTCGACCCGCTCGAGCAGGTCACCGGGCTGGCAGTCGAGCACCCGGCACATGGCTTCCAGGGTGCTGAAGCGGACGGCCTTGGCACGGCCGTTCTTCAGCACCGCCACGTTCGCCGGGGTGAGCCCGACGCGTTCGGCGAACTCACCGACGCTCATCTTGCGTTTGGCCAGCTCGACGTCGATGCGGACGACGATGGGCATCAGATCACCGCTTCCATGTCGGTGCGCAGTGTCGTGGCCTGCCGCAGCAGTGCCCGCATCACCACCATCAAAAGCCCCAGCACGGCGACGCCCACCAACATCAGGAAGAGCAGGAGCGGCAGTCCGGGGTCGGAGGCGTCGAAGCCGACATAGAGGAACACGCCCAGCAGCACCACCCAGGCGGCGACGATCGCCCAGACGATCGCGTCCACCCACGCCAGGGCGGCGTCACTGAAGATGCGGTCGTTCTTGACCAGGGTGAGCAACTTCCAGGTGGACACGATCACCACCTGGATACACAGCAGCCAGAACACCGAGACGGCAGTCAGCGGCCACCGGAGGTAGGCCTGGTCCGGGGACTCCTGGGCCATGTGCGCGAACTGTCCGGGCAGGGAGAAGGTCTGGAACATGACCAGGATCCCGAACAGCAGCACGAGGAAGACTCTGAGCGGGGCCACCGCTCGATGCTCAGTGAACATGCATCGGCTATCGCTCGCAACCTATCGAAAGTCAATCGGTACGGCGAACTGCTGAGAGGCCTGCCGCCGCTCGGTTCTGCCGGCGAGAGCGGGGCGCCCGCGACCTCCCGACCGAGGACGGATACCAGCCCAGCGGGCCGAAGATCAGCCAGAAACCAGGCCCCGCCGGGGGCCGGCGCCGGCAGGCGGGTGCCGTCAGCAGGCCCCCGGCTCGCCGGCGGCCGAGCACGAGGGACCTCCCGCCGCCCCGGCGCAGGACGCCGGACCGCCACCGACCGCCCGCTCCAGCAGCTCGTAGAGCGTCTCGCGCTGCCGCGCGTCCAGCGCGCCGAGCACCTCGTCCTCCACCGCCGCGAGGGCGCACTCGGCCTCCCCGAGGCGCTTCTCTCCGGCGGGGGTGAGTTCGACGACGTGCCGGCGGCGGTCCTCGGGAGATCGGCGTCGCTCGATCAGCCGGTCCGCCTCCAACTCGTTGAGCAGCCCGACGATGTTGGTGCCGTCCATCTCCAGGGTGCCGGCGAGGGCCTGCTGGCTGCTGCCGCCCTGCGCCCGGAGCACCGTGAGCGCGACCAGGTGCCGGGGTCGCAGGCCCAGCGGCGCCAGCACCGTCTCGACACGCAGCCGCATCCGCCGCGCGAGGTGGTCGAGCAGGGGCGCCGAGCGGTGCTCGGGCTGGTCGACCGGTACGGCAGGCATGTGACCAAGCCTACCGTCGCCACCCACGACCCACGTGCTACAAATGGCTTGCGTAACACCAACGAATTATGAGAGGCAAGCCAATGGCACACCTGTTGCACATCGACTCCAGCATCCAGGGGGACCGGTCGGTGAGCCGCCGGCTCACCGACCGCGCGGCCAGCGCCTGGCGCGCCGCGCACCCCGGCGGCACGGTCCACTACCGGGACCTGGGCGCCGAGCCCCTGCCGCATCTGGACCGGGCCGGCGGCCTGGCGCGGATGACCCCGCCGGAGCAGCACAGCCCGGCCCAGCGGGAGTCCTGGGCGCTGACCGAGCAGCTGGTCGAGGAGGTGCGGCGGGCCGACACGGTCCTGCTTGGGCTGCCGCTGTACAACTTCGCCGCCCCCAGCAGCGTCAAGGCGTGGGTCGACCACCTGATCGCGCCCGGCCTGGCCTACGACCCGGAGACCCAGGCCGGCCTCCTGGGCGACCGTGAGTTCATCGTGCTGGCCACCCGCGGCGGCGGGTACGCCCCCGGCACGCCACGCGAGGGCTGGGACCACGCCGAGCCCTGGCTGCCGCACGGCCTGGCGATGACCGGCCTCCAGCCGCGCTTCATCACGGCGGAGCTGACCCTCGCCGGCGTGAACCCGGCCATGGCCGGCCTGGTGCCGCTGGCCGAGCAGAGCCTCGCGGCGGCCGAGCGCGCCGTCGACGAGCTCTGGGTCCCGGCCGCCGCCGCGGCCTAGGCGAGGCCGCCACGGGGCCGGCCCACTCCCTTCGCGCCGGCTCCATCGGGGCGGCGCGGATCGTGGACAGGCACTATCTTGCCCGGCATGCATCGGAGCCGCGTCTACGCCGTCCTGATCGACACCCCGCAGGCGGAGGCCGCCCGGGCGGCGGCCTTCTGGTCGGCCGCCCTCGGCGTTCCCACCGAGGCAGACCCGAAGTATCCCCAGTTCGTCGGCCTGCACGGCGCCCTGCCCGGGCTGGTCACCGCTGTGCAGGCCGTCGATGACGCGCCCCGCTTCCACCTCGACTTCGAGACCGACGACGTCGACGCCGAGACGGCACGGCTGGTCGCCCTCGGCGCCACCGAGGTGACCCGGTGGCTGGACTGCCGCATCCTGCGAGTGCCGGGGGGACACCTGGTCTGCGTCCTGCCGGTGGAGAGCCCGCCCGAGGTCTTCGACGCCCAGGCCCGGACCTGGCCCTGACAGCCAGCACCCCATCCGGCGCCGTGCGGGGCGGCCGGCTGGGCCCGCGACGACGGTGCCGCTGACCTTCCCCTCACACGCCGCGCTGCCGCTGCCGCTGAAGCTCTGGCGCCCCCGCTGGTTCGACGGCGTGGCCCTCGTCGTCGGCTCGGCCGCACCGGACCTGGCCTACGCCCTCGACGGTTCCGGACTGCCCGTCTTCCCGGTGTCGCACCAGCCAGCCGGGCTGATCCTGTTCTGCCTGCCCGTGACGCTGCTCTGCGCGGCCATCGTGCGCGCGGCCGCGCTCCCCCGACCCGCAGCCGCTGCTCGTCGGTGACTGCCGTGCCGCGCGACCTGAGGCACCTCCGGTTGGCCCTCACGCGCCTTGGGGAGTGCCGGACGACGAAACCTCGACCGCCGAGGCCGAGCAGCGAACTGAGACAGGCCCGCCCACCGCGGCGGCGTGCGGTCCGCCGGGAGGAGCATCCGTCAGGTACGGCACCTGGTGGCGCCCGGCCGGTGGTAGCTTCCATGTGCGCAGGCCAACACGCAGACCTCCGTTCGGACGGAAGGTTGAGCCATGGACGAGACCGTCGCGCGGGCGATGATCAAAGCCCACTTCGCGGCCTCCAACGTCAGCGCACCCGGCGGCGGGCCGGGCGACGACATCGCCCGCGCTTCCGAGATCTACGCCGACGACGCGGTGCTGGAGTGGCCGCAGGGTGGCGAGCGCGTCCGGGGCAAGGCCAACATCACCGCCCTGAGGTCCAGCTACCCTGCGCGACAGGAGTTCGAGCTGCACCGGACCGTTGGCTGCGGCGATCTGTGGGTCAACGAGTACACCATCCGGTACGACGACCGGCCCATGATGGCCGTCGGGATCATGGAGTTCCGCGACGGCAAGGTCGTTCGCGAGCGGATCTACTTCGGAGAGCCCTGGGAGCCGCCGGCCTGGCGGGCACAGTGGGTCGAGCGGATGGATCGGGCGACCCCACCATCCGCGTGATCACCAGCACCCGCCGCCGGCGCCGAGACACTTGACGGGTGACCAGCGGTCAAGAAGCGGTGGTCACGCCGATCTTGGCTGGTCCTGGTCGCGGCACGGGGCGTTCATACTCGTACCTGGTAGTTGCTACCTCCGGGCGGCCAGCCCACCGGCCTCGCTCTGCGCGCGACCGACAGTTCATCTCTGCCTGTATCGACTTGCATGCCCTCGCTTCGGCAGGCGTCAAGACGACATCACAGGTTGCTTCATCAGCTCGCGTCGGCAGCCAACCCCGCCTGCTGATTCGCCTCTGCCTTCGGCACTCCGGATGCTTGAAGCACTTCGCTGATGGCAAGGCGCAGCCGCGAAGCGAGAACCCTCCCGCAGAACTCAACATCTTCGGCGCAGGCTTGGTTGGCCTTCTCGATGGCCTGTTGCGCCCGCGCGCGCGAACGTTCAGGCTCTCGACCGGCGAGGAAATCGCGATGCAGCAGCCTCACCGCCTGGCCCAAGTGCTCGATCGACGCTGGAAGGCTGGCCGGTATCGGCTCACGTAGCCGTACCGCCGATGCGACCCAGTGCGCCAACTCACGGCTGTTGGAGTAGGCGCATTGGAGGTGCTTGGAGGCGTGCTGGTACCTGCGCAGGACGCCCAATCGTCGCCACCGCCAAGGTGAGAGAACCGCGATCTCCCCCGCCGCAGCGACCATCTCGATCGTCTTGTTTCTTTCCATCTCTGCCGCAGCCAAGCGATGCGAGGCGCCCTCCGCCTGTTGAAGGTCACGCTGCTCCAACGCCTGAGCGACAGCCGTGAGCTCACGGGCGAAGATATCCAGCGTCGGACCGGCTGAGCGATGTACGACGCGCACGGGGTTGGCCGGCAGGATCAGCAGCGCCACGGCGATGGCCGTCACCCCTCCGACCAGCCCGTTGACGGTCCGCGCCACGGAGAGATGCGACTGTTCCGCAGCCAGCGTTCCCAGCAGCAGGGCGGTACTTCCCGCATGCACCATGACGGCACCGCCCCCGCGAATCACGGCTGCCGACGAGATCGCGAATGCCACGATCAGGCCGGTCTGTACAGGTCCCGTCCCGATGACCTGGATGATCAACTCTCCGGTCAACACTCCAACGAACACCCCGACGATGAGTTCCGCCGCTCTCCTGATCCGATTGCCAAGAGCCGCCGCGATCGTGCCGATCGCGGCGGCGGGTGCAAACAGGGCCTGCGAGTTGTGCAGGAGGTCGTCTGCAATGAACCAGGACAGACCGGCCGCCACACCCGCCTGGACCGCGATGATGAAATAGGTGCGAAGCCGCTCGTAGGCCTCCCGGCCTTCTCGCCACACCATCCCTGGCCCCACACCGCGATATCGGCTGCGCACGTCTCACCTCCGAGGAGCAACGGAGGCGCGGGTCACGTCTGCGGACACCGCTCGGAGTGGTAGGGGTCTCGCACGAGCGCGTTTCGCAGGCGCTGAATTGCTTCCTGTTCCGAGGGCACGGCCCCATTCTCCGGGATCTCAGCCCTCCTGTCCCCGCATCAACAAGGCGGATCCGATACGGGCCGAGCAGCGGGTACAGCCAGTTGTCGACGCCATTGAGCGGTACGACGTGGGGTCGCTCTTACCGCCACACGTCCCTGCTGAGCCGTGGCGGACGTGCCGCCGGCCCTTAGCGGGCAGCGCCGCCCGGTCGACCTGGGCCACTCCCGGAGCGCCGGTGACCGACGCGGGGAGCCCTTATCACCGGGGAGCTGCCAGACGCCGGGCGAAAATCGCGCGCCGCGCCGGCCACCATATCGTCGGGATCGCTTTCGAGGGCCCGCCGGATGTGCGGCGGGATGACCTCGGATGTTGCCATTGCCAGTCGGACCTGCACCGAACGGTCGCGAACCAGGCGTTCCAGATCCGCCTCGTCCAGCTGGACCGCGCGGACCAGCGCGACACGGACGTCGACCACGGGGTCCTGGGCAAGAGCCGTGCGCTGCTCGGCGGTGGTCCGCGGGTTGCGGGCGACCCCCTTGCGGACGCGTACGGTGCGATCGGCCATCAGGGCGGTGATCACGTCGGGGTCGTGGGTGTGGGTGGCGAGCCGTTCCCGTACCTCGGGCGAGACGTCGTCGATCAGCCTGGCGGCCAGTTCGGGCTCCAACTCCCGCATCTCCGCGAGGAGACCACGAAGCTCCTTGTCGGGTGTCTCTGACATCACCCGGCGAACTGACTCGTCGCAAGCCGGGTTGCCGGCGACCGCCCAGCGGACCCACCGGTCGGCGTCTTTGACGAGACGCAGGAGATTGGCGACCGAGGTCGAAGGGTTTCTCGCCACCGCCTCCCGGACCTGACGATCATGGTCCCGGGTCAGCGGTCGCAGCGCCTGCGCGGGGGCATCGGTCCGGGCCGCAACCGCCTTACGGACCACGGCCGACGGGTCGGACGCCAGGTCGAAGAGGGTCATCTGTGGCGTTGCGGGGTCCTGCGCGATGGCAAGCCGCTCGTCGACGCTGCCGCCGCTCCCATGGTGGGCGGTGGTACCTGACCCGCGTTGACCATCGGGCCCGCCGACGTCCTGCTGCTTCCCCATGGGCGCAATCATGTCACGGGCGGACTGGCCTTCCTTCCGCATGCTCTTGGCCTGACGCTGCTGGTGACGCAACCAGCCGGCGAATTCAGCGCTGGGGTCGGAGCGGCGTGGCGGATTCAGGCGATAAGCAGGCGAAGGCCGAGCTCTGCTGCATCGAGATCGACGAGGTCGCGGTTGCGCTCTGCCCACCGACCTGAGGCGAGGTCATCACGGAGGCTCTGCACTGCCCTCTGCTCGGCATCCGGCCCGACTCTGGCCCAGACCGACACCCCGCGACGGACCTTCTCGTCCAGATATGCCTCGGGCCGGCGCCAGTAGGCCTCGAAGAAGCCGTCAACGCAGTCCCACGGGATCAGCACCGGCTCCAGGCGGGCTCCGATCGCGCTGGCCAGCTCGGTCAGCGGAGGCCGGCCAACAAGGATGTCCGCGACTTCAGGAAGGTAGTCGCGAGTGAGCCAGAACCGACGAAGCCATCCGGTGTCACTTGTGTCGTGCGTGAACACCACCACGCGGCGAGCAACGCGCCGCATCTCGCGCAGGCCCGCGATCGGGTCCTGCCAGTGATGGATGGTGGCAAAAGCCATCGCTGCGTCGAAGGACTGGTCCTCGAACGGAAGGCTCTCCGCGGCGGCAGCCAGGCACGGCGCTGCGCCTGCGGGGCGCTGCGCACGCATGAGCGCCGACGGTTCCACCGCAGTGACGTCACGGTCGGCCGGCTCGTAGGAGCCGGTACCAGCCCCGACATTCACTACCGTCCGCGCATCGCCGAGCGCAGCCCAGACCCTTGCGGCGATCCGCGGTTCGGTGCGCCGCGTCACGGTGTAAGTGGCTCCGAGGGTGTCGTACAACTGCGCGCCGGACATGTCGCCGCCTCCCTGGCTGTCACCAGCCCTACGCCGCGCACGGAGCCTGGCGTCGCTGCCTTGGAAAGCAGGTTACGTGCGCATTGGCCGGCCGTCGATCCAGCAGCGGCTGTCCGCCGGCCACTCTAGCGATGCCGCCACCAGGCCACCCCGATTCCGGGACACCGCCGACCATCCAGGTGTGGCGCTCGGTCCGCGCCGACGGCGACACCAGGATCAAGAAGTCGCGTCGCAGCTCCTGAGCAGCGCAGCCGCCATGGACGGGATCTCCGGGGCTGAGGCGTGGTCACTCAGTTGGTCGCCCAGGTACGACAAAGGGGCCGTCTCGATCTTCCGAGATGGCCCCTCACGTGCTGTCGGGACGGCCGGATTCGAACCGACGACCCCTTGACCCCCAGTCAAGTGCGCTACCAAGCTGCGCCACGTCCCGATGCCCCCGCGTGGTCTCCCCCGCGGCAGCCGGTACAGCTTAGCGCAGGATCTTCGCACCACGCGCACAGGCCCCTCCCGCGTCGCGGCGTCCCACGCCACTCCCCCTGGAGCGTCCTAGGAAAGAGAACGCCGGGTGGAGCAGAGGCTCCACCCGGCGATCGGAACGGTACGGGTCAGCCGTGCGCCTTGCCGCGACCGCCGGGGCCGAGCTTCTTGCGCGGGCGTACCGAGATCTCCACCGGGCTGCCCTCGAAGCCGAACTCCTCGCGCAGCTTGCGCTCCACGAAGCGCTGGTAGCCGGCGTCCAGCGGCGCGGTGGTGAAGAGCACGAAGCGCGGCGGCGCGACTCCCGCCTGGGTGGCGAAGAGGATCTTCGGCGCCCGACCACCGCGCACCGGGTGCGGGGTGGCCTGGACCAGCGCGGTCAGCCACTGGTTGAGCTGCGCGGTCGGCACCCGGGTCTCCCAGCTCGCCAGCGCCTTGCGCAGCGCCGGCGCGAGCTTGTCCACCGCCCGGCCGGTCTGGGCCGACAGGTTCAGCCGGATCGCCCAGGGGATGCGGCGCAGCTCCCGGTCGATCTCCTTGTCCAGGTAGTACCGGCGGTCGGCGTCGACCAGGTCCCACTTGTTGAAGGCGATGACCAGGGCCCGCCCGGCCTCGGTGACCATGGACAGGATCCGCTGGTCCTGCTCGCTGATCGGCTCGCTGGAGTCGAGCAGCACCACCGCCACCTCGGCCGCCTCGATGGCCGAGGCGGTGCGCAGGCTGGCGTAGTACTCGGTGCCGCTGGCCTTGCCGACCCGCTTGCGCAGGCCCGCGGTGTCCACCAGCTGCCAGACGTCGCCGCCGATCTCGACCAGGCTGTCGACCGGGTCGACGGTGGTGCCGGCGACCGCGTCGACCACCGCCCGCTCCTCACCGGAGAACCGGTTGAGCAGGCTGGACTTGCCGACGTTGGGACGCCCGACGAGCGCCACGCGGCGCGGGCCGCGGGGCCGGTTCTCGATGATCTTCGGTGCCTCGGGCAGGGCCTCCATGATGGCGTCGAGCAGCTCGCCGGAACCCCGACCGTGCAGCGCGGAGACCGGGTACGGCTCGCCGAGGCCGAGCGACCAGAGCGAGGTCGCCTCCATCTCGATGGCGGTGTTGTCGGTCTTGTTCGCCACCAGGATGACCGGCTTGGCGCTGCGCCGCAGCATCTTCACCGCGGCCTCGTCCACATCGGTCGAGCCGACCATCGCGTCGACCACGAAGAGCACCACGTCGGCCGTCGCCACGGCCGTCTCCGCCTGCGCGGCGATCGCCGCGGCCCGGTCCTTGGCGTCCGGCTCCCAACCGCCGGTGTCCACCACGGTGAACGCCCGGCCGCTCCACTGCGCGTCGTAGGGAACCCGGTCCCGGGTGACCCCGGGAACGTCCTCCACGACCGCCTGGCGGCGGCCGATGATCCGGTTGACCAGCGTCGACTTGCCCACGTTGGGACGGCCGACCACGGCCACCACCGGCTGCGGACCGGACGGCTCCTCGACGTCGAGGTCCGGCTCCCGCAGCTCCACCCAGCCGCCGTTGTCCTCGCTCATGCCACCCCCCGTTCGGTGAGGAGGTCGCGCAGTCGGGCGACGACCTCGTCGATGCCCAGCTCGGTGGTGTCCAGCACCACCGCGTCCGGAGCCTGCTGCAGGGGGTTGACCTTGCGGGTCGAGTCGAGCTTGTCCCGGCGGGCCAGGTCGGCGGCGGTCGCCGCGACGTCGACCGCGTCCTCGGCGCTGCGCCGCTGGGCGCGGGCCGCCTCGGAGGCGGTCAGGTAGACCTTCAGGTCGGCGTCGGGGGCCACCACCGAGCCGATGTCGCGGCCCTCGACCACGATCCGGCCGGCGTTGGTGATCATCTGGCGCTGCCGGGCGACGAGCAGTTCCCGCACCGCCGGCACAGCGGCCACGGCGGAGACCGCAGCGGTCACCTCGGGGCCACGGATCTCCCTGTCGACGTTCACGCCGTCGGCGGTCACGCCGTACCCCTGCGGGTCGGTGCCGATGCGCAGGTCGACCTCGCCGGCGACCTTGGCCACCGACTGGACGTCGGTCAGGTCGACCCCGGAGCGCAGCACGGCCCAGGTGATCGCCCGGTACATGGCCCCCGTGTCGAGGTAGCGGGCACCGAGGCCGGCGGCGAGCCGCCGCGAGACGGTGGACTTACCCGAACCGGACGGCCCGTCCACAGCGACCACGCAGCGCACGGCCCGTACGTTTTCCTCCACCGTTGTCCTCCTATAGCCCGTACCTCGCGGGTCGCCGGTGTCTCCGGCGCCGTTGAGCGGTTGTCCATCGTCAATCATGCCCGCGCCTCGCGGGTGGCCGCGCGAAACACCGTCGGGGGCGACCCACGCCACCCGCCGGCCCATCGGCCGCGACGAAGCCTACCGGCACCGATACCCGGTTCGCCGGGGTCAGTCACCCACGGCCTTGAACAGGGCGGCGACCTCGGCGTTGGTCAACCGCCGGATCCGCCCGGTACGCAGGTCACCCAGCCGGATCGGCCCGATCGCGGTACGCACCAGCCGGGACACCGGGTGCCCCACCTCGGCCAGCAACCGCCGGACGATGTGCTTGCGCCCCTCGTGCAGGCTCAGCTCCACCTGGGCGGTCTTGCCCAGGGTGTCCACCACCTTGAACGAGTCGACCTTGACCGGCCCGTCCTCCAGCTCCACCCCGGCCATCAGCCGCTTGCCCAGGTTGCGCGGGATCGGCCCGGCCACCTCGGCGAGGTAGGTCTTGAGCACCTCGTACGACGGGTGCATGAGCTTGTGGGCGAGGGTGCCGTCGTTGGTGAGCAGCAGCAGGCCCTCGCTGTCCGCGTCGAGCCGCCCGACGTGGTAGACCCGCTGCTCCAGCCGGTTGCCGATGAAGTCGGCGAGCTCGTTGCGTCCCTTCTCGTCCGCCATGGTGGTGACCACCCCGCGCGGCTTGTTCATCGCCACGTAGACCAGGCGGTTGTTTGCCTGGAGGCGCTCGCCGTCGACGTGGATCACGGCGGTGGCGGGGTCGACCTTGTCGCCGAGCTGGGCGACCCGGCCGTTCACGGTCACCCGGCGCCGGAAGATCAGGTCCTCGCAGGCCCGTCGGGAGCCCACGCCGGCGGCGGCGAGCACCTTCTGCAGGCGCTCGGTCCCCTCGTACACGGGGGCGTCGGGCTTCGGGGCACGGTCATCGCGTCGCATCGGCAAGCTCTTCTACGTCGTCGGGGAGGAACGGGGCGAGCGGGGGCAGGTCGGCCACCGAGTTCAGCCCCAGCTTCTCCAGGAACATCGTGGTGGTCCGGTAGAGGAACGCCCCGCTGTCCGGTTCGGTGCCGCACTCCTCGACCAGCCCGCGGGAGACCAGCGTACGGATCACCCCGTCGCAGTTCACACCCCGGATGGCAGAGATCCGCGAACGGGTGACCGGCTGTTTGTAGGCGATCACCGCGAGCGTCTCCAGCGCGGCCTGGGTCAGCCGTACCGACTGCCCGTCAAGTACGAACCGTTCCACGTAGGTGGCGTATTCCGGGCGGGTGTAGAGACGCCAGCCACCGGCGGCCCGGCGCAGCTCGAAACCGTGCCCGGCGGCGGTGTAGCCGGCGGCGATCTCGTCCAGCATCGGCCCGACCCGCTCGGCGGGCTGCTCCAGCACCTGGGCCAGGGTCAACTCGCTGACCGGCTCGTCCACCACCAGCAGGATAGCCTCCAGCGCGCCGCGCAGCTCCGCGTCGTCCAACACCGGCGCCGGCTCCGGCGCGGGCGTCGCCCGCCGCCGGGACGCCGGCTGTTTCCCGGGTACGCGGGCAGCCGCGCCCGCCCCGGGCAGGTCCTCGGCCGACCCGGCGGCGTCCGGGTCGGCAACGGGTGGTGCTGCCCGGTCAGTGCCCGCGCCGGCCGGCTCGGCGCCGGGCCTGCCGGCGTCGCTTCCTCCGACGTCGGCCCCACCGGCGCTCGTGGCGTCAGCGTCGGTCTCACCGGCGTCGGTCCGCCGGACGTTGGCCGCACCGACGTCGGTCGGTTCCGTCGGCTCGCCGTGACCGGTCACCGCAGGCCCGGCGGGCGGCACCGGTGCGGGGTCGCCATCGGCGAGATCTTGGACAGTTTCCGTTTCTGTCGAAGGGTAAGTGTCCAAGATCTCGGCCCCCGGCCGCTCGGCGGGCACCGAGGCGGGGGCGACAGCGGCAGCGGCGTCTGGGTTGGGGTTGGCGTCGGGGTCGGCAGCGTCGACGATGACAGCCTCGGCGTCAGTCTCGGCCTCGGCGGCCTCTACGTCGGCGGCGTCCGCGTCGGCGTCGGCCGGGGCGGCGCCATCGGTGGGTTCGTCGGGCGGGGTGGGGCGCTGCCACGGTGGGATCCACGCGGCGGCCTGGTCGGCCAGCGAGCTCCGGCGCTCCTCGTCACTGGTCACCCTGTTCCTCCTGCGTCGGCTCCTCGGCTGCGCCCCGGGTGCGGCGGCATGATCCACTCCAGGTCCGCGATGTGGCGGTGTCCGGCCCGCCCCGACACCGCCACAACGCCGGAACGGAGTCGATCACGGCGACGTCGACCGGTCACGACGGCGGCTCGCCGGGCGGCAGGCCGGCGGACGGACCGACCCCGGCCGGGTCCGTGAACAATGGTCCAGCACCGCCCACCTCCGAGGACGACGAGCCAGCACCCCCCACGTCCGGGGACGACGAGCCGGCGGACGAGCCAGCACCGGCCAGGTCCGGGGACGACGGGCCCGCGCCGCCCACGTCCGGGGACGACGAACCCGCGGAGGGCCCGCCGCCAGCCGGGCTCGTGGCCGACGGATCGGCGGGGGCGGGTTCGGCGGGGGAACCGGCGTACTCGTCGATGTGCAGGTCGGTGTCGCCGTCGGCGGGGCCGGTCCAGCGGACCGTCAGCTCCTCCAGGGCCTGGTCCTGCACGAAGGAGACCAGCCCCTCCCGGTACAGCTCCAGCAGCGCCAGGAAGCGGGCCACCACCTCCAGGGTGATCTCGCAGTCGGCGCAGAGCAGCGAGAAGGTGGCGGTGCCGGCGCGGCGCAGCCGCTCGGTGAGGATCGCCGCGTGCTCCCGGACGCTGACCCGCACCATGTGCACGTGCGCGATGGAGACCTCGGGCGTCGGCTTCGGGGTCATCGCCCGGATCGCGAGCTTGAGCAGCCGCTCCGGGCCGATGCCGAGGACCAGGTCGGGCAGCGCCTCGGCGTACCGGGGCTCCAGGGTGACCGCCCGCGGGTAGCGCCGGCCGCCCACCGCCTCCAGCTCGGCGATGTGCGCCGCCGCCTCCTTGTACGCCTTGTACTGCAACAGCCGGGCGAAGAGCAGGTCCCGCGCCTCCAGCAGGGCCAGGTCCTCCTCGTCCTCGACCTCGGCGGCGGGCAGCAGCCGGGCCGCCTTCAGGTCGAGCAGGGTGGCCGCGATGAGCAGGAACTCGCTCGCCTCGTCCAGGTCCCACTGGTCGCCCATCGCCCGGATGTACGCGATGAACTCGTCGGTGACCTTGTGCAGGGCCACCTCGGTGACGTCGAGCTTGTGCTTGCCGATCAGTTGCAGCAACAGGTCGAACGGCCCGGTGAAGTTCGCCAGCCGCACGGTGAAGCCGGTGCTCTCCGCGGCCTGCGGCACGCCGGCCGGGTCGGTGGCCACCTCGGCGGCGGCCTCGGCGGCCAGCACGGGCGGCTGCTCCGGGGTCGTCGGCGGGTCCAGGGGTGGCGCGGTCACCGGACGACCGTAGTCCACGCCCCGGGTGCACCGGCGGCAAGGTGCACCCCGACCTACCGGTCGGCCTGGGCGGCGATCACCTCACGGGCCAGCTGCCGGTAGTTGCGCGCCCCCGACGAGGCCGGGTCGAGGGTGGTGATCGGCGCACCGGCCACCGTGGACTCCGGGAACTTCACCGTCTTGGTGATGACCGTCTGGTAGACCTTGTCGCCGAACGCCTCGACCACCCGCTGGAGCACCTGCCGGCAGTGGGTGGTGCGGCTGTCGTACATGGTGGCGAGGATGCCTTCGAGCTCCAGGTCGAAGTTGAGCCGCTCGCGCACCTTGTCGATGGTGTCGAGCAGCAGCGCCACCCCGCGCAGGCTGAAGAACTCGCACTCCAGCGGGATGAGCACGCCGTGCGCCACGGTGAGCGCGTTGATCGCCAGCAGGCCCAGCGAGGGCTGGCAGTCGATCAGGATGTAGTCGTACTCCTTGCGGACGGTCCGCAGCACCCGGGCCAGGGCCATCTCCCGGGCGACCTCGTTGACCAGCTGGATCTCCGCGGCGGAGAGGTCGATGTTGGCGGGCAGCAGGTGCAGCCCGGCGACGTCGGTCTTGATCAGGACGTCCTCGGCGGTGACGTCGTCCTGCATGAGCAGGTTGTAGACCGACAGGTCGAGGTTGTGCGGGTTGACCCCGAGGCCGACCGAGAGCGCGCCCTGCGGGTCGAAGTCGACCAGCAGCACCTTGCGGCCGTACTCGGCGAGCGCGGCGCCCAGGTTGATCGTCGTCGTGGTCTTCCCGACGCCGCCCTTCTGGTTGGCCATCGCGATGATCCGCGCCGGCCCGTGCCGGTCGGTCGGCATCGGCTCGGGGATCGGCTTGCGCATCGTGTAGGCGGCCGGGTCCGCCGGACCCAGGTCCGCGCCGAGCGACGCCTGCTGCTCGCGGAGCTCCGACGTCCAGGCGTCGGCACGGTCACCGTTGCCAGCCATGTCCTCGTTGCCCCCTCCCGACGACCACCCGGCGTCGGAGCCGTCCGACGTCCTGCGCGGCGCCGCTGCGCACCCCGGATGTCGCCCCAGGAGGTCCGCGCCGATGCCGACTGTACGCCACTCACCAGCAGCGCGTTCGGTACCGGTCCGGCGTGTCGGCCGTCCCGCCCGACCGACCCGTGGCGCCCCGGTCAGCCGCGGGCGCGGGGATGCGCGGTGGCGTACACCTCGCGCAGCCGCTCCACGGTGACCAACGTGTACACCTGGGTGGTGGTCACCGAGGCGTGGCCGAGCAGTTCCTGCACCACCCGCACGTCGGCGCCGCCGTCGAGCAGGTGGGTGGCGTACGAGTGACGCAGGGTGTGCGGGGACACCGCGTGGGGCCCGTCCACCGGCAGCCCGGCGCGCTCGGCGGCGCGGCGCAGGATCGTCCAGGCGCCCTGCCGGGTCAGCCCGCCGCCGCGGGCGTTGACGAAGACCGCCGGGGTGCCCCGCCCGGCCGCGACCAGCGCGGGCCGGGCCCGGACCAGCCAGGCGCGCAGCGCCTCGACGGCGTACCCGCCGATCGGGACCAGCCGGGTGCGCCCGCCCTTGCCGCGCAGCAGCGCGGTGCCCTCGTCGACGTCGAGGTCGTCCACGGCCGCGCCGACCGCCTCGGAGATCCGCGCGCCGGTGCCGTAGAGGAACTCCAACAGCGCCCGGTCGCGCAGCGCGAGGGCGGCACCGTCGCCGGCGGCGGTCACCGCCCCGACGGTCTCCAGCAGCCGGACCACGTCGTCGACCGGCAGCGCCCGGGGCAGCCGGCGGGGCGGCGTGGGCGGCCGGACGTCGCGGCTGGGGTCGGCGCCGGCCAGCCCCTCGCGCAGCGCGAAGCGGTGCAGCCCGCGCACGGCGGAGGCCGCCCGGGCCGCGGAGGAGACCGCCAGCGGCGGGTGGCCGTCGTCCCCGGCCCGCAGCCGGGCCAGGTGCGCCTCGACCTGCCCCGGTCCGACGGCGGCCAGGTCGGTCACCCCGGCGACCGCCAGGGTGTCGAGGTACCGCTCCAGGTCCCGACGGTACGAGGCGAGCGTGTTCGCCGACAGCCCACGCTCGACGGTCAGGTGGTCGAGGTAGCCACGGACGACACGGCGCAGGGCCGGCGCGGGCGTGACGCCCGCGCCGGCGGTGTCCGGTGCAGCGGTCAGGCCAGCACCTCGGCCAGCGGCAGGGTCGGCATGCCGTGCGCCTCGGCGACCGGGCCGTAGACGACCTGGCCGTCGTGGGTGTTCAGGCCCAGCGCCAGGGCCGGGTCGCGGCGCAGCGCCTCGCGCCAGCCCTGGTTGGCCAGCTCCAGCGCGTACGGCAGGGTGACGTTGGTCAGCGCGTAGGTGCTGGTGTTCGGCACCGCGCCGGGCATGTTCGCCACGCAGTAGAAGATCGACTCGTGCACCTTGTAGACCGGGTCGGCGTGCGTGGTGGGACGCGAGTCCTCGAAGCAGCCGCCCTGGTCGATGGCGATGTCGACGAGCACGCTGCCCGGCTTCATCCGGGAGACCAGCTCGTTGGAGATCAGCTTCGGGGCCTTCGCGCCCGGGACGAGGACCGCGCCGATGACCAGGTCCGCGTCGACCACGGCCCGCTCGATCTCGTACGCGTTGGAGGCGACGGTCTGCAGGTGGCCCCGGTAGATGGCGTCGGCCTGGCGCAGCCGGGCGACGTTCTTGTCCAGCAGCAGCACCTCGGACTGCAGGCCCAGGGCGATCGCCGCGGCGTTCAGGCCGGAGACACCGGCGCCGATGACCACGGTCTTGGCCGCGTACACGCCGGAGACGCCGCCGGGGAGCACGCCCCGGCCACCGCCGGTGCGCATCATGTAGAAGGCGCCCACCTGCGGGGCGAGCCGGCCGGCCACCTCGGACATCGGGGCGAGCAGCGGCAGCGACCGGTCGGGCATCTCGACGGTCTCGTACGCGATGCCGGTGACCTTCCGGTCGACCAGCGCGTCGGTGCACTCCTTGGAGGCGGCCAGGTGCAGGTAGGTGAAGAGCACCTGCCCCTCGCGCATGCGGTGGTACTCCTCCGCGATCGGCTCCTTGACCTTGAGCACCAGATCCGCGGTGTCCCACACCTCGTCGGCGGTGCCGAGGATCTTGGCGCCGGCCGCGGCGAACTCGTCGTCGCTGATGGTCGACCCGACACCGGCGCCGGACTCGACGAAGACCTCGTGACCGTGGCGGGTGAACTCGTTGACGCCCGCCGGCGTGATCGCCACGCGGTACTCGTGGTTCTTGACCTCGCGTGGGATTCCGACCTTCACGATGCAGACACCTCTCTTCGGGGCAGCTCACCCCCGACTGCTCGGCCCCGCTCCGGCCCCATTGCCGGCGCGGTCGACCGGTCCCGCCGGCGGCAGTCTAGGCGCGGGAGCACCCTCCGGGGCCCAGCACAGTGACATCCGGTGCCCGATCCGCCTGACGATGTGTCAGGCGTGCGGGCCCGGCTCCCCCGCTCGGCGTTCGCCCTCATCGTCGCACCGCGCGACGGGTACCGCCGGGCGGAACCCGCAGGCGACACGCCGGGTGTCCAACCCGCCGCGCTCGGTGCCCGCCGCCGCTCGCTCCTCGTCGTCGCCGGCTCGTCGCCGTCACGCTCAGTGCGCGCCGGTCCCCGGCCAGAGACGCGGAAGGGCCGCGCGGCGAACCGCGCGGCCCTTCGGGGGCGTACCCGTCAGCGGGGCAGTGGGGCGTCGGCCCGGCGCAGCGCCGACCAGCCGGCGTCGCGGGCCCGGGCGGCGGCGAGCAGCCCGGCCACGCACGGACCGTTGGTGATCTCCCCGGCCAGCACCATGCCGACCGCCTCGTCCAGGTCGAGCCGGACGATCTGGATGTCGGCCTCCTCGTCGCGGCGCTCGTGCCGCGCCTCGGCCGGCACGTCGGCGAGGTCGCGGGCGAGGAAGACCCGGACCACCTCGTCGGAGAAGCCCGGCGAGGTGTGCACGTCGACCAGCAGGTCGAGGGTGCCGGCGGTCAGGTCGGCCTCCTCGGCCAGCTCGCGGGCGGCGGCCGCCGGCAGCGGCTCGCCGTCGACGTCCATCAGCCCGGCGGGCAGCTCCCAGAGGTGCCGCCCCACCGGCTGCCGGTACTGCCGGACGAGCACCACCTGGCCGGCGTCGTCGAGGGCCACCACGGCGACCGCGCCGACGTGCCGGACGTAGTCCCGCTTCGCGGTGTCGCCGCCGGGCATGGTCACCTCGTCGGTGACCACGGAGAAGATCCGGCCCTGGAAGCGCTCCTGCCGGTCGCGCAGCTCGTAGCGGTGCTCGACGGCGCTCACGAGGCGGACGCCGCCTTCGCCGTGGCGCCGTTGCGGGACGCCTTCTTCGCCGTCGGGGCCTCCGCCATCGCGTCCAGGTCCACCGGCAGCTGGTCGGCCTCCGAGTACGCCACGGCCGCCTTCACGAACGCCGCGAAGAGCGGGTGCGGGCGGGTCGGGCGGCTCTTCACCTCCGGGTGCGCCTGGGTGGCCACGAAGAACGGGTGCAGGCTCCGGTCCAGCTCGATGAACTCGACCAGCCGGCCGTCCGGCGAGGTGCCGGAGACGTGCAGGCCGGCCCTGGTGAGCTGGTCGCGGTAGGCGTTGTTCACCTCGTAGCGGTGCCGGTGCCGCTCGCTGACCTCGGTGCTGCCGTACGCCTCGGCGACGAGCGAGCCCTCGGCCAGCGTCGCCGGGTACGCCCCGAGCCGCATGGTGCCGCCCAGGTCGCCCTTGCCGGCGACGATGTCCTCCTGGTCGGCCATGGTGGCGATGACCGGGTGCTTGGCCTCCTCGTCGAACTCCAGCGAGTTGGCGCCGTCCAGGCCGGCCAGGTGACGGGCCACCTCGATGGTCATGCACTGCAGGCCGAGGCAGAGGCCGAGCAGCGGGATGCCGTTCTCGCGGGCGTACCGGGCGGTGCCGATCTTGCCCTCGATGCCGCGCACGCCGAAGCCGCCCGGGATGACGATGCCGTCCGCGCCGGCCAGGGCCGCCGCGGCGCCCGCCGGGGTGACGCAGTCGTCGCTGGGCACCCAGCGCAGCTGCACCCGGGCCCGGTGGCCGAAGCCGGCGGCCCGGATCGCCTCGCTCACCGACAGGTACGCGTCGGGCAGGTCGACGTACTTGCCGACCACCGCGACGGTCACCGTGTGGTGCGGCTGGTGCACCCGGTCCAGCAGGTCGTCCCAGCTGGCCCAGTCGACGTCACGGAAGGAGAGGCCGAGCCGGCGCACCACGTACGCGTCGAGGCCCTCGCGGTGCAGCACCTTCGGGATGTCGTAGATGCTCGGCGCGTCCGGGGCGGCGACGACCGCCTCCCGGTCCACGTCGCAGTAGAGCGAGAGCTTCTCCTTGAGCTTCTCCGGGATCTCCCGGTCGCAGCGCAGCACGATCGCGTCGGGCTGGATGCCGATGTTGCGCAGCTGGGCCACCGAGTGCTGGGTCGGCTTCGTCTTCAGCTCGCCGGAGGGCGCCAGGTACGGCACCAGCGAGACGTGCAGGTAGAAGCAGTTGTCCCGGCCCAGGTCGTGGCGGACCTGGCGGATCGCCTCCAGGAACGGCAGCGACTCGATGTCGCCGACGGTGCCACCCACCTCGGTGATCACCACGTCCGGGATCTGGCCGTCGCCGTCCGGGTCGGCCATGCCGAGGATCCGGGACTTGATCTCGTTGGTGATGTGCGGGATCACCTGGACGGTGTCGCCCAGGTACTCGCCGCGCCGCTCCTTGGCGATCACGTCCGAGTAGATCTGGCCGGTGGTGACGTTCGCCTTACCGGACAGGTCGCGGTCGAGGAAGCGCTCGTAGTGCCCGACGTCGAGGTCGGTCTCAGCGCCGTCCTCGGTGATGAAGACCTCACCGTGCTGGAACGGGTTCATCGTCCCCGGGTCGACGTTGAGGTACGGGTCGAGCTTCTGCATCACCACGCGCAGCCCGCGCGCGGTGAGCAGATTGCCGAGGCTGGAGGCGGTGAGGCCCTTGCCCAGCGAGGAGGCAACGCCCCCGGTGACGAAAATGTGCCTGGTCGTCCGTGCTGAAGGGGCCAAGGCCTGCTCCCGTGTCGTCCGTAGCGGTCGTGCGAACCGCCGTGCCGATCAGCAAAGTGATCACGCGATCCACGGGATTCCACGGTAACACCTCTCCGGCCCGGGGCGGGCGTCGCACCCACCCCGGCCGGTGTCGGAGCCCGCAGCGGGTCAACCCGTCGTGACCTCGGTCGATGTCGGGGTGGCCGACTCCCCGGCCCGCGCGGCGGGCACGCCGGCACCGCGGGCGCCGCCCGCTCCCGCCGCCCGCTCGCCCACGCTCCGCACCCCACCGTCACCGTCACCGCCGCCGCCGTCACCGTCACCGGCATCGGGGCCGGTGGCGGTGTCGCCGTCGTCACCGGCCTCGCTGTCGGCGGTGCGGGCAGTGTCGCCGGCCGCCATGCTCCGGTCGCCGGAGCCGACCTCGGCGCCGGTCGAGGCCGCGTCGTCGGCCCGGGCCGTGTCCTCGGCCGAGGCCGTGTCCTGGGCCGGGTCCGCGTCGTCGGCCTGGGCCGCGTCGTCGGCCGGGTCCGCTTCCCGGGTACCCGCGCCGGCGGGCAGCGGGCGGTCGGCGCGCGGGTGCTCGTCGGCCGTGGTGGTGCTGCCCCCGCCCGGTCCGCCGTCCGGCGCGTCCCCGGCGGGCGGGCCGGACGGCCCGTCGCCGCGCTGCCGGCCGGCGCCCGGCTGGGTGCGGTCGGTGGAGTGGTCGAGCACCCGCAGCGAGGCCAGCGCCGCCATCGGCACCACCAGCGCGGCGGCTGCCCCGGCCACGTCCAGGGCCGAGCCGCCGAGCAGCCCGCCGATCACCGCCGCCACGGCGGTGCCGGCCATCGCCGCCCGGATCGCCGGGTAGATGCCGAACAGCCGCATCAACCCGCCCCAGGGCTGGAGCAGGGCGAACCACACCAGCAGGGCACCGACCACGGCGAGCAGGGTCAGTGGGCTGTTCACCAGGGTCTCGAAGTTGGCGGTGCTGGAGCGGTGCACCGTCAACCCGCCGGTGCCGTCGCCGAGGGCGGCGAGGAACCGGCCGAGGCTGCCCCGCTCCTCCGCCGGCCGGCGCACGTCCACCACGGCGTACCCGATGGTCAGCGCCAGGCCCGCCATGGCGGCCCAGACCAGCCGGCTGACGGTGAGCCAGCCGCCGGTGGAGATCGCCGCGGCGACCGCCACCCCGGCGGTCAGCGCGACCGCGCCGATCGGGTCCGAGCCGAGGTACGGGCTGCCGACCACCACCGCGGCCGTCCCGCCGACCGTCACCACCACCATCGGCCGCCACGCCCGGCGGAACCGCTGGGCGAGCCAACCGGCGCTGAGCAGCGCGCCGGCGAGGAACACCCCGAGCCCCACCGTGCCGAGCCCGGAGAACCGGCCGCCCTCCAGCGCCGAGTAGCCGACCACGCCGTTGAGCTGCAACCGGGCCCCGCTGAGCACGTCCGCGCCGACCACCAGGGTGGCCAGCCCGGCGACCGCGCCGAGCGGGCCCAGGGTGCGGTCGTGGCCGGGGGCGAGGCGCACCAGGACGGTGGCCGCGACGATCAGGGCCACGGTCACCAGCGCGAACCACCAGCCGGCGTGGTCCACCCGCCACCAGGGCACCGCGTCGGCGAGCAGCGCGGCCGGCACCGCCAGCGCGGCGGCGACGAGCAGCAGCTCCACGGTCGCCACCACCCGGCGGGAGACCGGCGGCGGGCTGTGCGGGCCGGCGAGCCGGCGGGCCCGGCGCAGCAGCGGCAGCACGGTCACGTAGAGCGCCACCTGCGCCAGGGCGAGCAGGGCGAAGAACCAGCCGGCCACCCTCCGCTGGGCGCCGGCCTCCCGGTCGGCGTCCGCCGGGGCGGCGATCGCGGCGGCCAGGTCGTCCGGGCGGCCGTCGACACGGATCGCCGGGCGGCCGAGGAAGAGCCGCTCGGGCATCGGCCGGCCGAGTGCGGCGAGCGCGGTCGGGGCCAGGTCGACCAGTTGCAGGTAGCCCTCCCGCCCGGTGCTGGCGGAGGTGAGCAGGCCGCCCTCCCAGCCCGGGCCGTCGGCGACCGCCACGTGCAGCCGGGAAGGCGTCTCGGTGTCGGAGACCCCGGCCACCATCACCAGCGAACGGGGCGGCCGGGCGGCGAGCACGGTCGCCAGCGCCGCGTCGACCCGGCGGGCATCGGCGGCCCGGGTGGCCGGGTCGTCACCGGCCACCGTGCCCAGGTCGACGATGCTCAGCACGCAGGAGCCGAGCAGGCCGGCGGGGTCGTCGGGCAGCTTCGGCGCGTACCGGTCGACCCGGCCGAAGGGACGGGCGGCGGCGACGGCGGCGCCGGGGCCGATCGCCACCGAGCAGCGCACCGACTCCGACAGCGAGCCGGGCACCGCCCCCCAGGGCAGCCGTTCCTGGTTGTGCAGGACCACGCTCTCCTGGTCGGGCAGGTTCGCGCCGATCCGGTCCGGCTGCTCGATCGTCACGCCGACCGGCGGGCAGGCGCCCTCCTGCCGGCTGCCGTTCCAGGCCGCGTAGCTGCCCGCGCCGAGGGTGAGCCACCCGTCCACCGGGCAGGTGGGGCGGTGCGCGGAGCGGGTGGACAGCGAGCCGATCGAGCCCTGCTGCGCCATCCGCCACAGCGTCGGGGTGCTCTGCGGGTCGACGTCGTCCCAGCGCAGCCCCGCCACGCCGGCGAGCACCACGAAGTCGGCGGTGCGCCGGGGCGCGCCGGTCTCCGGGCGGGCCGCCAGGGCGGTCACGCCGAGCACCACCACCAGCAGGGTTAGCAGGACCGGGGTCAGTCTGCGCAGCATCAGCGGCGTCCCGTCGATCCGGTGTCCGCGCCGGGCGCGGCCGGCCCGGCGGCGTCGGGACCGAACTCGGCGTAGAGGTCGAGCAGCGCGGCGACGGTGTCCTCCTCGGCGGGCCAGGTCGCGGCGCGGGCGGCGCCGCGCCGGGCGAGGTCGGCGCGGAGGCTCTCGTCGTCCAGCAGCGCGCGCACCGCGGCGTCGACCGCGTCGACGTCCCCCGCCGGCACCAGCACCGCGGCATCGCCGACCAGCTCCGGCAGCCCGCCCACGGCGGTCGCCACCAGCGGTACGCCGGCCCGCAGCGCCTCCTGCGCGAACAACTGCCGGGCCTCCCAGTCGCTGGTGACCACCGCCAGGTCACAGCCGGCGAGCAGGTCCGCCACGTCGGTGCGGTGGCCGAGCAGGGTCACCGGCGCCCGGGCGGCGGAGATCCGGGCGGCCAGCTGCAGATACGCCGGCCCGCTGCCGGCGATCACGACGGCCGGCGGTGGGGTCCGGGTACGCCAGCGGGCCGCCGCGTCGACCAGCACGTCGTACCGCTTCTGCGGGTGCAGCCGGCCGACGGAGAGCACCAGCGGCTGGCCCGGTACGACGCCGAACTCGGCGCGCACGGCGGCGCGCCGGCGGCGCGGGGCGGGCAGGGTGGGTGCGGCGACCGGGGCGAGCCGGGCATCGGCGGCGCCCAGCGCGGCGGCCCGCTCGACCAGATCGGCCGAGGCGCCGAGCGCGACCCGGGCGGAACGGGCCACGACCCGCTCGGCCAGCCGGGAGAGCTGACCGCGCACCCCGCCGGCGAGCACCGCGTTGTGCCAGGTCACCACGACCGGCGCGGCCGGCCGGGCGAGCGTGGCGACCAGACCGGCGCGCAGCCCGTGGGCGTGCACGACCCGTACCGTCTCGGCGGCCAGTGCCCGGCGCAGCGCGGACACGGCCCGCGCGTCGGCCGGGGTGGGGCTGGCCGGGATCTCCACCGAGGCGAAGC
Organism: Micromonospora sp. CPCC 206171; assembly: GCF_036906755.1. Classification (NCBI taxonomy): domain Bacteria; kingdom Bacillati; phylum Actinomycetota; class Actinomycetes; order Micromonosporales; family Micromonosporaceae; genus Micromonospora; species Micromonospora sp. CPCC 206171. The sequence goes on from NZ_JBAKHT010000021.1 coordinate 104,588, forward strand.
GCGCCCCGACGGCGGTGAAGTCCCACTGGTCCTGGGTGGCGGCGGGCCCGCACACCAGCACGGAGACGCCGGCCTCGGTGAGGCCGCGGGCCACCGACCGGACGTGCTGACCGACCCCGCCGGTGCTGGAGGCGAGCAGCAGGACGACCGTGCCCTGCCAGCGCGGCGCCGAGGATGCGTCGGTCATCGGTGCTCACCTTCCGTTCGCGACTGCGGGGCGCGCAGACCCGGCTCACTCCTCGCGCTCACCGCGACGTCTTCCGTTCGCGACTGCGGGGCTCGCAGACCCGGCTCACTCCTCGCGCTCACCGCGACGTCTTCCGTTCGCGACTGCGGGGCTCGCAGACCCGGCTCACTCCTCGCGCTCACCGCGACGTCTTCCGTTCGCGACTGCGGGGCTCGCAGACCCGGCTCACTCCTCGCGCTCACCGCGACGTCTTCCGTTCGCGACTGCGGGGCTCGCAGACCCGGCTCACTCCTCGCGCTCACCGGGACACCGTCTCCTTCCCGTCATCCCGTTCCGGACGGCCGCCCTCCTGCGCCCGGTCGGACGCCGGGCCGCGCCGGCGTGGGCGCAGCCGGCGGCCGACGCCGGCGAGCAGCGGCCGGACGTCCGGCCGGTCGGCCAGGTAGGCCACGCCGAGGAACACCACGCCCACCACGGCCCCGGACAGCATGCCCTGAACGAGTGCCTCCGGTGTCGTCGGGGTGCCGTCGGCGACGTCGGCGAGCCACCGGGCGGTGAGCGCGCCGGCGGGCGCGGCGAGCGCGGCGGCGAGCACGCCGGCGGTGGCGGCGCGACCCGCGCCGGACAGGGCCGCCCGGCCCGCCGAGCGGGCCACCGCGGCCAGCAGCAGGGCGCCGAGGAGCAGCATCCCCAGCGAGTTGGCCAGGGTCACCGCCAGCACCCGGTCGCGCAGCGGCAGCGCCGCCCCCAGCAGCAGCGCGGCGACCGGCACCGACAGCCAGCCGAGCGCGGTCGCCCAGGTCGCCGTCCGGGTCTCGCCCCGGGCGTACAGGGCGCGGGTGAGCACCGCGAAAAGGCCGTAGCCGAGCAGCCCGGGGGCGAAACCGGCGATCGCGGCGGCGGCTCCCGGCGCGGTCTGCGCCGGGAAGAAGAAGTACCCGATGGGCGTCGCCACACCGACCAGGGCGGCGGCGCCGAGGCTGCTGAAGATCAGCACGCCGCGCACGGCGGGGGCGAGGGTCCGCCGGTAGGCCTCCTCGTCGGCGGCGGCCCGGGCCGCGGCCAGCGTCGGGTACGCGGCGACCGCCAGCGGCACCGCGAGCACCGCCCAGGGCAGCAGGTAGACGGTCTGCGCGAGGTTGTACACGCCGGGGTTGGTCGCCGCGCCGTAGGTGACCTGGTTGAGGCTGACGATCAGCGCGATCTGCTGGGTGGTGACGGTCACCGCGCCGGCCACCGCCAGCCCGCCGACCCGGGCCCGGGCGTCGGCCGGGAAGCCGTACCCGGGGCGCAGCCGCAGGTCGAGCCGGCGCAGCGGGACCAGCAGCGACAGCGACAGCACCACCACCCCGGCGGTGGTGCCACCGGCCAGGATCAGCTCCCCCGCGCCACTGACCTCGGCGACCGTGGCCAGTCGCCCCTCCACGGCGGTGAAGGCGAGGTAGACCGTGATCACGGTGACGCTGCTGAGCAGCGGGGCGATCACCGGCCAGGCGAACCGCCGGTGCGCCTGGAGCACGCCGGTCAGCACGATGCCGATGCCGTAGAGCGGCAGCTGCGGCGCGAACAACCGCAGCATCCGCTCGCCGCTGTGCTGCTGGGCGACGCTGAGGCCGTCGCCGAGCAGGCCGACGATCGGCCCGGCGGCCAGCGCCACCAGCACCGCGAGGGGCACCAGCAGGGTGACCGTCCAGGTGAGCAGCGCGCCGGTGGTGGCGGCCACCGCCCGCCGGTCGCCGGCCGCGACCGCGCCGGCCAGCAGCGGTACGACCAGGCTGGCCAGCGCACCGCCGGCGACGATCTCGAAGATGAAGTTGGGTACGGCGTTGGCCACCACGTACGCGCCGCCGAGGTCGGTCGGGGCCAGCGTCCAGGTGAACACGGCGGTACGACCGAAGCCGGCCAAGCGGCTGACCACGGTGAGGACGGCGATGAGGGCGGCCGCTCCGGCCACACGGCCGGCGCCGGCGAGGGGTGCCGGTCTGGTCACGTCAGCCGGATCGCCGACCCAGGGCGTCGAGTTCGCGCAGGCCGGGGGTGCGCTGGATGACAGCCGTGAAGCTGACCTTCTCGCTGGCCGCGGTGAGCCCGGCGAGCACGGCCAGGATCCCGGCCCGCCCGACCGGTCCGGTCCGGGCGGCCAGCGCCACGCCGAGCACCGCGCCGAGGGCGTTGGCGCCGCTGTCGCCGACCATCACCTGCTCGTCGAGGTCCTCGCCGAGCAGGCCGCCGGCCGCGCCGACCGCCCCGGCGGCGATACCGCCGTGCGGGCCCCGGGTCAGCGGGGCGCCGAGCAGCAGGCCGGACTTGAGGGCCCGGCCGGGACGCAGGTCGAGCAGGTTGAGCAGGTTGGCGGTGCCGGCCACCACCCCGGCGCCGAGGAGCACGTCGACCGCGCGGGCGAGGGGGCGCTGGCCCGTGCGCCGGGCGGCGACCCGGGGGTCGGCGGCGAGCAGGACGGCCGCGCCGAGCCCGGCGGCGCCCACCCCGAGCACCTTGACCGTGCCGGCGGTGACCCGGCCCTCGCGCAGCGCGGCCAGGTGGCCGGCGAAGCCCTTCGCGGTCTTCTGCTCGGGCCGCCCGCCGACCACGTCGTCGTAGAGCCCGACCGCGCCGGCGCCGAGGCCGGCGACCAGCGCTGCCGCGCCGGCGGGGATGCTGGTGGCGCCGAACGCGCCGGCACCGGCCGCGCCGACCGCGAGGGCCGGGCCGGCCGCCAGGGTGACGGTACGGCCGCGGAAGTTGGTCCGTTCCAGCGCCGGGGCGGGCGGGGCGGTACGGATCTCGCGCAGCGCGTACCGGGCGGCCGCGGCACCGGCGGCGGCGGCGAGCAGCCGCCCCAGCCCGTTCACGCGGCCCTGCCGGATGCGACGGTAGAGTGGACTCCGGTCACCGGGGTACGTCGTTCGCTCACTGGGGCAGTCTAGGCAGCAGGGACGCGGCGTTGTCGCCGACGCCGTACTGGCCGGCCTTCTTTTCGGTGAGCTGCTGCACCAGGGCGAGGCTGGTGACCAGCTGGCCCTGCACGGTGTTGGCGTTGTCGACGGTGGAGATGGTCTGGGCGAGCACCGGGTCGCCCCGGACGATCGCGACCAGGTTGCCGCCGGCCGAGCCGTTGCCGCCGACCACGATCGAGCCGGTCCGGTCGAACTGCTCGGCGACCTTCACCACCGACTCGTCCTTCTTGGCGGAGTCCTTGTCCACGTACGGCTGCCCGCTGACCAGCACGACGGCCTCAGCCGATCCGGTGACCTTCTGCTCGGTGGTCAGGTAGCCGTTGTTGGCGTACGAGTTGAGCACCGCCCGGCGGTCGCCGTCGGTGACGGCGGCGGTGCCCTGGGCCCGGTCGAGCAGCACGCTGGCCAGCAGGGCGCTGGAGGTCTCCACCCCGTTGCCGTTGCCGGGCAGCGCGGAGGCGGGCGCGGTGGGCCGCGCGGCGGTCACCGCCAGCTCCATCAGGTTGGTGTTGTTGTCCGGGTTGATGAACTTGTCCTGCAGGTCCACCCGGCCGGTCACGTCGGCCCCGGCGAGTTCGAGCATCTTCAGCACGCCCTCGGTGTGGTCGCGGCCGGTGGGCAGGCTCAGCACCAGCACCCGCTTGCCGGTGAGCTTGCCCGGCAGGACGACCTGCGCCAGTTGGGCGGCGAAGTCCTCCTCGAGCTCCAACTCCTTCTGCATGTTGTTGACCGACTGACGCATCTGCTGGTTGTCCTTGCGCAGCGCGTTGACGTTCTCCTTGAGCGAGTCCGCCACGGGGCCGTTGAGGGCGGCCGTGCCGACCACCAGGCCGATGGCCAACGCCAGGAAGACCGCGGTCAGGGACACCACGTGGTATCGGAAGTTGATCACGCTTGCAGCCTCTTGATCGGTCGGGGAGCTAGAAGAGCTGGCCGAGCTGGAACACGAAATTGTCCCACCACTCCGAGACCACGCCCAAATACGCCTTCCCGACGGTGGAGACCGCCACCGCGGAGGCCATCGCGGCGACCGCCGAGAGGACCAGCAGCAGCAGCGACGAGCCCGAGATGCTCTGCCGGTAGAGCCGGCTCACGCCCTTGGCGTCGACCAGCTTGCCGCCGACCTTGAGCCGGGTGAGGAAGGTCGAGGCCATGCCGCCGCGGCCCTTGTCCAGGAACTCCACCAGTGTGGCGTGGGTGCCCACGGCGACCAGCAGCGAGGCGCCCTTCTCATCGGCCAGCAGCATCGCGAGGTCCTCGCTGGTGGCGGCGGCGGGGAAGGTGATCGCCGGCACGCCGAGCCCGTTGACCCGGGCCAGGCCGGGCGCCCGCCCGTCCGGGTAGGCGTGCACGATCACCTCGGCGCCGCAGCGCAGCACGTCGTCGGTGACCGAGTCCATGTCGCCGATGATCATGTCGGGGGTGTATCCCGCCTCGACCAGCGCGTCCGCTCCGCCGTCCACGCCGATCAGCACCGGCTTGAACTCCCGGATGTACGGGCGCAGCACGTCCAGGTCGTCCTTGTAGTCGTAGCCGCGGACCACGATCAGGCAGTGCCGGCCCTGGACCTGGGTCTGGATGTCCGGTACGCCCACCCCGTCGAGCAGCAGGTCGCGTTCCTGCCGCAGGTAGTCCATGGTGTTGGCGGCGAACGCCTCGAGCTGGACCGACAGCCCCTCCCGGGCGTCGGCCATCGCCTTGGCCACCGTCTCGGCGTCCTGGAGCTCACCGTGGGCGACCGGCTCGTCGCCGACGTAGACGGTGTTGCCCTCGATCCGGATCGTGTCGCCCTCGCGGATCCGCTCGAACACCCCCTCGCCCAGGTCGTCGAGGAGCGGGATGCCGGCGCCGACCAGCACCTCGGGGCCGAGGTTGGGATAGCGCCCGGAGACCGACGGCTTGGCGTTGAGCACCGCGGCGACACCGACGGCGACCAGCGAGTCGGCCGCCACCCGGTCCAGGTCGACGTGGTCGATCACCGCGATGTCACCGGGGCGGAGCCGGCCGACCAGCCGTTTGGTACGACGATCGAGACGTGCGGTGCCGAGGACTGAGCCCGGTTCCGCGTTCCGGGTCCGGCGCAACGTGGGTAGACGCATCGTGACCATCCTGGCATGTGAGGCAGGCTTTTCTGTCGCGACATGCCTGAGCAGGGCCGCCTACCCAGGGAAGCACACCGGAGCGCAGGCCGGTGTGCTTGCGCTCACAATAGCGGCGGTCAGGGCCGCCTTTCCTTGGCCGCCACCGCCAGGAGTTCCTCCGCATGGGCGATACCCAGGTCGGAATCCGGCAAACCCGCGAGCATCCGGGCCAGCTCCCGGGCCCGCTCGGTGTCCTCCACCACACGGACCCCGCTGGTCGTCACCGCTCCCCCGGTGTCCTTCGCCACCACCAGGTGCCGGTCGGCGAAGGCGGCCACCTGCGGCAGGTGGGTGACCACCAGCACCTGGTGGCTGCGGGCCAGCCGGGCCAGCCGGCGGCCGATCTCCACCGCCGCCTGGCCGCCGACGCCGGCGTCCACCTCGTCGAAGACCAGCGTGGGCGGGCCGCCGGAGCCGGCGAAGACCACCTCGATGGCGAGCATCACCCGGGACAGCTCGCCGCCGGAGGCGCCGCGCTGCAGTGGCAGCGAGGGCGCGCCCGGGTGAGCCAGCAGCCGCAACTCGACCTCGTCGGCGCCGTCCGGGCCGATGCCGGCCTCGACGCCGTTGACCGTGAGGCTCGGCTCCGCCCGGCCCGCCGGCCGGGAGACCACCGCCACGTCGATCCGGGCGTGCGGCATGGCCAACCCGGCCAGCTCGACGGTGACCTGCTCGGCGAAGCGGGTCGCCGCCTCCTGGCGGGAGATGGACACCCGGCCGGCCAGGTCGGCCACCTCACCGGCGAGCCGGGTGGCCTCCCGGTCCAGCTCGTCGAGCAGCTCGTCGGAGCTGTCCAGGTCGGACAGTCGGGTGCGGGCCCGCTCGGCCCAGGCGATGACCCCGTCGACGTCGTCGGCGTACTTGCGGGTGAGCGCGCGCAGCGCGGCCCGCCGCTCGTAGATGACCTGCAACCGGGCCGGGTCGGCGTCCAGCGCCGCCAGGTACGTCGACAGCTCGGCGGAGACGTCCGCGACCAGGGTGGCCGCCTCCTCCAGCCGGACCGCCAGCTCGCCGAGGGCCGGATCGGTGCCGGCCTGCGCCTCGAGGGTGCGCCGGGCGGTACCCAGCAGCGCCGTGGCGTCGGGCGTCTCGTCGGCGGCCTCCGCGCCACCGGCGACGCACTGGTGGGCGAGCTGGGCCGCGGTGCGCAGCCCCTCGGCGTGCTCCAGCCGCTGCGCCTCCGCCTTCAGCTCGTCGTCCTCACCGGGCTGCGGGTCGACCCGGGTGATCTCGTCCAGGCCCAGCCGCATCAGGTCGGCCTCCTGGTTGCGGGCGCGGGCGTTGCGCCGCCGGTCGGCCAGGTCGTCCACCACCTGCCGCCACCGGCCGTACGCCTCGCGCAGCGCGTCGAGCAGCTTCTCGTGCTCCGGCCCGGCGAACCGGTCCAGCGCGGCGCGCTGCTCGGCCGGGCGCAGCAGGCGCAGCTGGTCGGACTGGCCGTGCACCGCCACCACCTGCTCGCCCACCTCGCCGAGCATCGACACCGGCATGCTCCGACCGCCCAGGTGGGCCCGGGACCGGCCCTCGACGGTGACCGTGCGGCTCAGCAGCAGCGAGCCGTCCTCGTCGGGCTCGCCGCCGGCGTCGACGATCCGGGCGTGCACCGCGTCGGCGAGCCGGCCACCGAGGCGCAGCCGCCCCTCGACCACCGCCCGGCCGGGCTCGGCCCGGACCCGCCCGGCGTCGGCCCGGCCACCGAAGAGCAGGCCGAGGCCGGTCACCACCATGGTCTTGCCGGCACCGGTCTCGCCGGTGATGACGTTCATCCCGCCGGTCAACGGCAGCGTGGTGTCCTCGATGACGCCCAGTCCGGTGATGCGCAGCTCTTCCAGCACAGCAACCGACAGTAGACGCGGCCCCCGACACTTGACCAGCCGGCGACGCCGGGGGGAGTCGTGCGTACAGTTCAGCCCCGTGTTGGACGTGATCGGCCTGACTCCGGACGAGGAGGAGCTGTACCGCCGCCTGGTGCAGCTCACCGTGGCGCGGGTCGACGAGCTGGCCCGGTGGCTGCGCCGCCCGCGGGCCGAGGTCGTCGCCCAGCTCGACGCCCTGCGCGACAAGGGGCTGGTCCTGCCGACCGGTCCCGACCCGGACGGGCCGCTGCGGCCGCTGGCCCCCGACGTCGCGCTCGGCGAGGCGTTGCTGCGTCGCCAGGAGGCACTGGAGGCCGCCCGCGTGGCGGTCACCCGGCTCACCGAGGAGTACCGGGCCGGCCTGCGCCGGCACGACGCCGACCACCTGGTGGAGGTGATCACCGGCGCCGGGATGCTCCGGGAACGGCTGCGCGACCTGCAGAACTCGGCGCGCAGCGAGGTGCTCTGGTTCTGCCGGGCGAACCCGCTGACGATGCCCGGATCGGAGAACGTCGAGGAGTTCGACGCGCTGGCCCGCGGGGTGCGCTACCGGGCCATCTACGAGCGGAAGATGCTCCTCGAACCGGGCGCGCTGGCGGACGTGGAGCAGGGCGTACGCGCCGGCGAGCAGGCCCGGGTGCTGGACCGGCTGCCGGTCCGGCTGGCCATCGTGGACGCCCGGACGGCGATCTGCCCGCTGGTGCCCGACCGGGACATCGGTGAGCCGAGCGCCGCGGTGATCGGCCGCAGCCAACTGCTCGACGCGCTGCTCGCCCTCTTCGAGAGCCACTGGCTGGTGGCCACTCCGCTGCGGTCCGCCACCACGCCGGCCGGCGAGGCGGACGGCTACCTGCCGGACGCCGACGAGGTCCGGCTGCTCTCGCTCTTCGTGGCCGGGGTGCCGGACAAGTCCATCGCCTCCCAGCTCGGGGTGAGCCGGCGCACCGTGCAACGCCGGCTCGCCGACCTGATGACGGTCGCCGGGGTGGACACCCGCCCCGGCCTGGCCTACCAGGCCGCCCGGCGCGGCTGGCTCTGAACCGCCCGCCGGCCCCGCCACGAACCGCCGGTCGCCCCACCACTGACCGCCGGCCGGCCCCACCACCGGCCGAGCCGCCGCCGGTCCCGCCACCCGAAGGCGGTGCCGGCGGCGGCCACTGGCCGGCCCGGTCCGGTTGCCCACCGTGTTCGGGGCGGGCAGCCGGACGGGCCGACGGAGGCGTCCGCGCGGGAGGGGGGGTCGACCCGCGCGGACGCCCGGCTCAGCGCAGCCCGTACGCGTCGATCACGGTCTGGTCGACGACGTTGCCGGCGCTGTCGGCGGCGTGCACCCGCAGCGACACGGCTCCTGTGCCGGCCGGCACCGACGCGGTGTACCGGGTGTCGGTGCCGCGCACCGGCACCGACCGCCAGGTCGCACCGGAGTCGAACGACACCTCCACCCGCAGGCTGGTGCCCTTCGGGGCCGATACGCCCACCGGCTGGCGCAGCGTCAGCTCCAGCTGGTGCGGACGCCCGCCGGCGACCGTGCCGCGCAGGTCGGCCGGGACCCGGTAGTCCACCTGGAGCAGCGGCAACGGCTGGGCACTGTCCCCGGCCGGGCGGGCCGAGGTGAACTCCCAGGCCGTCTCGGTCCGGGTGGCCCAGCGCCACTCGTCCGACGACCGCCGCGTGGTGACGTCCAGCCGGTAGCGGGCCGAACCCGGGGTGGTCGGAACCGGTGCCCAGCCGCCGGAGAGGTCGGCGATCTGCTGCCCGTCCCGGCTCAGCCGACGCTCGACGGTGTCCTGCTCCTCGCTGAACCCGGCCGGGCTGTAGTGGCCGTCGGCGTCGACGAACTCGGCCACCCGCAGGTCGAGGTTGTCCCCGGTACGCGTGGGCACCGCCACCCCGGTACCCGCCGGCACGGCCGGCCGAAACACCGGCGCGTGCCAGGTTTCGGTGACCCGGTCGTCGGCGGCGTACTGCCGGGGCTGCTGCGTAGAGCCCCCGGTCAGCCGGCCCCAGGACCAGGGGAGCCGGTGCAGCACCCGCTGCTGCCACCAGTTGTCCCCGGCGCTGACGAACTCCTGCCGCATGGTGCCGGTACGCACCAACCGCTTCTCGTCCATCCAGGAGTACTCCTGCCAGGGCCGCCAGCCGAACCGCTGCTCGCCGGCCCAGTCGAACCCGCCGGTGTCGGCGTAGCGGGCGGTCACCTCGGCGGTGTTGTCCGCGGTCACCTGGTGCACGATGCGGTCCGGGACCCGCCCCTTCGACACCTGCCACACGTCGTACAGGTAGGGGCTGTTCGGGGTCAGCGTCAGGTCCAGCGTCACGCGTCCGGCCTTCGCCGCCGCGATCATCCGCTGCCCGTCGTCGTTCGCGACCACCATCGACGGAATAGGCAGGCGGTCCCCGTCGGGAGCCCAGACCGTCCACGCGCTCCAATCCGCCGGGCGGACCATGAGCACCATCGCGGCGCCCGCCGCGGCGGCATCGGCGACGATCTGGTCCTCCGCGACAACCTCGGGGCTGCTGACGACCAGCGCGGCCGCACCTCGGACCCCGGCTCGGGACAGCTCGGCGGGGGTGCCGTCGCCCGCCCACACCAGCGGCAGCTTCCGCCGGCCGTCGGGAGCCGGCGACTGGTGCAGCAGGTTGATGTCCAGCGGACCGGAGACGTTGCTGACCTTGGCGTCCACCATGGGGGCGACCAGCTGCCACCGCGAGGAGAACTCGAACTCGCCCTCGCGCAACGGCCGGGTCGGCGTGACGTTCACTTGCTGGACCGTGCTGAACTCCATCACGCCGTGGTCGACCTGCCGGCCGTTGCCGAAGATCCGGTGCTCGAAGAAGCTGATCACCGCCCGCTGCTCGGTCGGCTTCGGCGTCTCGATCCGCACCGGCGTGGCCTTGCGCGGGTCGAGCACCACGGTGAGGTCCCGGTCGACCATCAGCTCGGGATCGGTGACCAGGGTGAGCTGCTCGTCCAGCGGTGCGCCGTGATAGATCAGCCCCTCGAGCAGGTACGGGCCCTCCTCGACCTGCACCTGCACCTCGCCGGGGATCCAACCGAGCTGGTCCGACTCGCGGTGTTCGCCGAAGAGGGTGAACACCGTCGCCACGCCGGACTGCCCGGCCATGTCCAGCGCGCGCAGGGTGACGGTGTGGATCGGGCCGCTGAGGGTGAGCCCGACGGCCGTACGTACCGCGACACCGTCCGCGCCGGTGGCCACCAGCCACCCTCCGTGCACTCCCCGGTCCAGCTTCGCCGGGTCGGCGTGCAGCGGGACGTTCACACTGCCGCCGGCCGGCACGGTCACCTCCGTGCCGTCGAGCGACACCCCGTCCGGCTCGGCCGCACCGCGGTCCAGGTTGCGGAGCTCCAGGGCCAGCCGCAGGGTCTGCGGGGACGACGTGCCGTTGGTGTACGTAACGGTCCGCTCCACCGCCGCACCGCCGGTGTTCACCCGGCCGAAGTCGGCAGTGGCCGAGCCGTACACCCGCTGGCTCAGCGCGCCGGCCACGTCAACCCGGCCGCCGCCCTGCTCGAAGACGGTCAGCGCGGGGTTCGCCTTCGTCGTGCTGACCAGCGCGTCCTTGAGCTTCCCGGCGGTCCAGTCCGGGTGTTCCTGGGAGAGGATCGCCACCGCGCCGGCGACGTGCGGGGTCGCCATCGACGTCCCGGACGCCCGCGTGTACGCGTCGCCCACCGGCGTACCCATGGTGGTGCCGGCGGCGCGGGCGGCGACGATGCCGACGCCCGGGGCGGTGATCTCCGGCTTCAGGCCGTTGTCGCCGAGCCGGGGGCCGCGGCTGGAGAATTCGGCCAGATTGTCGTCGCGGTCCACGGCGCCGACGGTGAGCGCCGCGGTCGCGGCGCCCGGCGAGCCGACGGTTTGCGCCGCGCCCGAATTGCCGGCGGCGATCACGAAGAGGGTGCCGGTCTCGGCGGTGAGGTCGTTGACCGCCTGGCTCATTGGGTCGGTGCCGTCGGTGGCGTCGCCGCCGAGGCTCATGTTGACGACCTTGGCGCCGGAGTGGGCGGCCCACTCCATGCCCGCGATGATCCCCGAGTCGTATCCGGTGCCGTTGTCGTCGAGCACCTTGCCGACGAGCAGCCGCGCACCCGGCGCCACGCCCTTGCGCAGCCCGCCGGAGGCGGCGCCGCTGCCGGCGATGGTGGACGCCACGTGGGTGCCGTGGCCGTGCCCGTCCTGGGCGCTGCCGGTGCCGCTGAAGTCCTTCGCCTCGACGATCCGCCCGGCCAGGTCGGGGTGGTTCGCGTCGACCCCGGTGTCCAGCACGGCGACCTCGACGCCGGCGCCGTCCCGCCCGGCCGCCCAGGCCGTCGGGGCGCCGATCTGCGGCACGCTGTGCTCCAGGTCCGCGCGCACCCGCCCGTCCAGCCAGACCCGGTCGATGCCGGCGCCGAGCCGGACCGGCGCACCGGCCGTGGTACGCGCCTGCGGCGTGCCGCGCAGCGTCGTCCACAGCCCGCCGAGGTCCTTCTTGCCGACCTTCAGCGCGGCGCCGTTGATGCTCTCCAGCGGGCGGGCGGCGGTGGCCCCGGCGAGCGGGCGGACCCGCCCGCCGGCCGGCTGCTGGTAGCGCACGATCAGTGGCAACGCGCCCTGAGCGGCGTCGCCGTACCCGTCGGCGACCAGTTCCTGCACGTCGAAAAGGTCGGCGTCGAGCACACCGGCGGACAGGTACGGCACGACGTCGCTGGGCAGCACCCGCAGCCCACCGTCGGCTTCGATGGTGTGGAAGGTGATCCGGTCCCGGCCGGGGCCGGGGTGGACGGTGGCGGCGACCCGGCCGGGCGCGGCGGGAGACAGCTCCACCTGGTCGCCGGTGATCAGGGTGATGCGGGCGGGCGCGCCGCTCGTGGCGGTCGTGGCCGAACTCGGGCCACTGGGCCGGGCGGGCGGGTCGGCGGACGCCGGTGCGGTGAGTCCGACCACCAACGCGCCGACCGCGCCGGCACTGAGCCAGCGTGGGGATCGGTGCATGCGATGTACTCCTCTACTCCGAGGCCGGCCTCGAGGAGGTCGGCGCTCCGGAGTCTGCGCCGAAGATCATCGCTGGGTCACTAGGGAAGGCGCGCCGTACCGGCGACATGTCGCCAGGTGGACACGGGGCGACGGCGACCGGACGGTCGCGTGGCCGGCACGTGGCCGGCACGGGCCGGCGGGGTACGTGCGCCGCCCGGCCCGGTGGGCGCTCAGCGCCGGCTGCCGCGCCAGCCCTGCACCGGCAACCCGAACTTGGCCACCAGGCGGTCGGTGAACGGCCGGGCCCGCAGCCGGACGATGCGCACCGGCAGCGCGCCGCGGCGCACCGTCACCCGGGCGCCCGGCGGCAGGTCGAAGACCCGCCGGCCGTCGCAGCAGAGCACCGCGAGGGTGGTGAACGGGTCCACGGTGATCGAGAACGTGGAGGTCGGCGCGGTCACCAGCGGGCGGCTGAACAGCGCGTGCGCGCTGATCGGCACCAGCAGCAGGGCCTCCACCTCCGGCCAGACCACCGGCCCGCCGCCGGAGAACGCGTACGCGGTGGAGCCGGTGGGGGTCGCGCAGACCACCCCGTCGCAGCCGTACCGGGACAGCGGGCGGCCGTCGACGTCGACGAGCAGCTCCAGCATCTGGGCCCGCTCGCCCTTCTCGACGCTGATCTCGTTGAGCGCCCAGGACTCGATGGTCGGCCCGCCGTCGAACTCGGCGGTCACGTCGAGGGTGAGCCGTTCGTCCACCGTGTAGTTGCGCCCGACCACGTCGCGGACCGCCACGTCGAGGTCGTTGATCTCGGCCTCGGCGAGGAAGCCGACCTTGCCGAGGTTGATGCCGAGCAGCGGCGCCTTGGCCGGGCGGGCCAGCTCGGCCGCGCGCAGGAAGGTGCCGTCCCCGCCGAGGGCGAAGACGATCTCGGCCCCCTCGGCCGCCTCCGGCCCGGTCACCGGCACCACGCCGGGCAGGTCGAGGTCGTCGGCCTCCTCGGCCACCACCCGCACCTCGAAGCCGGCGGCGATGAGATCGGCGGCCACGGCCCGGGCGTGTTCGGTGCTGCGCCGCCGCCCGGTGTGCGTCACCAGCAGCGCGGTGCGGCTCACCGGGCCACCCGCTCGTGCGTGCCGTCGGGGCTCACCCCGTCGCTGTCGCCCACCGGATCCGCCTCTCGTCCCCCGCTCGTCGGGTTCTGCCCGTCGCTCACCCTGTCACCTCCCCGGTCCGGTCCGCCGGCAGATCGCCGGCGGTGGCCGGGCCCTCGGGGCCCGCCGCCACCACGGCCCGCACCCGCTCGGGGACGGCCGCCGGGGCGTCCCGGCGTAACCATACGAAGAACTCGACGTTGCCGCTGGGTCCCGGCAGTGGACTGGCTGCCACGTCGGCCAGGCCCAGCCCGAGCCCGGCCGCCGCGGCGGCCACGTCGAGCACCGCCTCGGCCCGCAGCGCCGGGTCGCGGACCACGCCGCCGGCACCCACCCGCTCCTTGCCCACCTCGAACTGCGGCTTGACCATCAACGCCAGGTCGCCGTCGGCGCGGGTGCAGCCGGCCAGCGCCGGCAGCACCAGGCGCAGCGAGATGAACGACAGGTCGGCCACGGTCAGGTCCACCTCGCCGCCGATGACCTCCGGGGTCAGCGTACGGACGTTCGTGCGCTCGAAGACCCGCACCCGCTCGTCGGTGCGCAGCGGCCAGGCGAGCTGGCCGTACCCGACGTCCACCGCCACGACCTCGGCGGCGTCGGCGCGCAGCAGCACGTCGGTGAAGCCACCGGTGGAGGCGCCCGCGTCGAGGCAGCGCCGCCCGGCGACGGTCAGCCCGCCCGGTGCGAACGCCGCGAGGGCGCCGGCCAGCTTGTGGCCGCCCCGGGAGACGTACTCGGAACCGGGGTCCTCGCCGGTGACCAGCAGCGGGTCGGCCGGGTCGACCATCGCGGCGGCCTTGCGCGCCGGCACCCCGCGCAGCTGGACCCGGCCGGCCTCGACCAGCGCGGCGGCCTGCTCCCGGGAACGGGCCAGGCCGCGGCGGACGAGTTCGGCGTCGAGGCGGGTACGACGTGCCATGGGGTGGTTCTCCGGTCGGTTCAGGCCTGGTCGATGGTGGCGAGGGTCTCCCGCAGCGTCTGGTACGCCGCCTCGTACTGGGCGATCTGGTCGGCCGGGGGCAGCCCCTCGGCGTTGATCATCGCCTGCACGGCGGCGTCGACCGCCGGGTGGTGCGCCTCCTCGACGTCCTCGTACCCGTTCGGCGGCGGCCCCGGCCGGGGCCCGGGCGGCGGGCCGGGACGCGCCCCGGGTGGCGGCCCCGGACGCGCGCCGGGCGGCGGCCCGGGGCGGAACGGGGCGCTCACCGGGCACTCCGGCCGGCGGCGGGCGTCATTCCGCGCCGCCGGTGGTCCGCTTGCGCGGGGCGGCCTTCTTCACCGGCCGGGCCGGCGAGGTCACGCCGTCGCCGGTGGTGGTGCTCACCGACGCCGGTGGCTTCTTGGCGATGGCCTTCTTGGCCACGGCCTTCTTCGCCACCGCCTTGGTCGGGGCCGGAACCGGCGGGGCGACGCCCGGTCCGGCCGCCGCGCCACCGCTCGGGCCGGCGGTGGCCGGACCGGTCGCGCCGGTCGGGGCGACAACCGACGGGGTGACGCCGACCGGCGACGTGCCCGGCAGTGGCCCGCCCGGGCCGCCCTTGGCCTCGCGCAGCTGCCGCTCCAGCTCGTGCACCCGGCGGGTCAGCTCGGCGACCTCGTCGGCGGTGGCCAGACCGACCGCCCCGAGCGCCCGGTCCACCTCGAAGCGGACCAGCTTGGTCAGCGCCTCACGGTTGGCGGCGCCGGTGGAGACGAGTTCCTCCGCGAGCGCCTGGAGCTGGGCGGCGGTCGCGCCGCCTGTGCCGACCAGCCGCCGCGCGGCGTCCTGGGCCTTCTTTCGGGGCGCCTCCGTCAGGCCCATGGCCAGCTCGAGGTAGGCGCGCCACGCATCCTGCATGCCGGTTTTCCTTCCGCGGGGCGGGGTGTGCGGGTCTCACGCTACCGGGCGCCCCGGACGACCCATTGCGGTACGGTGCCGAGGAACGGCGTGGCGGGTGTGAGGAGACGATGTGGCCAGCGTGGACGAGTGCCGGCAGGCGTTGCACGACCTGGCGAGCCGGTTGGAGCGCCACGCCGAGGTGGGCCAGCGCATCGACCTGGACCGCACGCTCGCCTGCCGCGTCACCGACCTGGACACCGCGTTCCACGGCCGGATCACCGGCGGTCGGCTGATCGACCTGGCCGACGGCGACGACCCCAAGGCCAAGATCGCCCTGATCACCGGCAGCGACGATCTGGTCGCCCTGGTGCACGGGCAGCTCGACATCACCAAGGCGGTCGCCTCCCGCCGGGTCTCGATCAAGGCGAACCCGTTCGACCTGATGAAGCTCCGCAAGCTGCTCTGACGGTTGGCGCGGCACCCACCGGCTGCGGTGGCCGGGCCGGTCAGGCCGACAGGCCGAGCGCCGCGAGGGCGCGTTGCGCCTCCGGCGTCGCCGGGCGCACGTCCGCGGCGTCCGCCGGCGCCGACCAGGCCGCCGCGCAGAGCGACACGATGGCGTCCAGCGGCCGTCCCGCGCCGCGCAGCTCCAGGCCGCCGTCGACCCGGGCGGCGGACCAGCCGCCGGTGTCCGGCTCGCCCGGCACCCGGGCCACGGCCGCCGGGTCGAAGAGCCCGGCCAGGTTCATCGCCACGTACGTCGGGCGGCGCGACTCGGGCGCCGCCAGCAGTTCGGGTACGTCGCTGACGCCGGTCAGCACCAGCAGGCTGTCCAGCCCGGCACGGCGGGCGCCCTCGATGTCGGTGTCGAGGCGGTCGCCCACGACCAGCGTCCGCCCCGCGCCGGCGCGGCGGGCGGCGGTGGCGAACAGGGCGGCCTCGGGCTTGCCGACGACCACGTCCGGCGCCCGGTCGAGGGCGTGCCGCAGCGCGGCCACCAGCGAGCCGTTGCCGGGCAGTGGGCCACGGCCGCTGGGCAGCGTCCGGTCGGTGTTGGTGGCCACCCAGACCGCCCCGGCACGGATCGCGACCGACGCCTCGGCCAGGTCCGCCCAGCCCACCTGCGGGCCGTACCCCTGGACCACCGCGACCGGCGACTCGTCGGCGCGGACGACCGGGGTGAGCCCGGCGGCGCGGATCTCGGCGCGCAGCGCCTCCGCGCCGACGACCAGGACCGGCGCCCCGGCGGGGAACCGGTCGCGGAGCAGCTCGGCGGCGGCCGCGGCGGAGGTCAGCACCTCCTGCGGCTCGGCCGGCACGCCCATGCCGGTGAGCAGGTCGGCGACCTCGCTCGACCGGCGCGAGGCGTTGTTGGTCGCGTACGCGACCGCGCGGCCGGCGGCGTGCAGCCGGCCGACCGCCTCGACGGCGCCGGGGATCGGCCGGTCGATCAGGTAGATCACCCCGTCCAGGTCGAACACGACCAGGGTGTACCCGTCGACCAGCCGATCCCCGGCGACCTCCGTCATCGCTGGTCCGACTCCGACCCGCGCCCGGTCGGCTCGTCGCCGGCCGGCGGCACCGCGTCGCTCACGGTCGACTCGGCGTCGGTCGCGCGCGGCTCGGTCGCGACGGCCGTGGCCGCCTCGTCGGTGAGCTCGTCGTCGGTGAGCCCGTCCGCGTCACGGTCGTCGTCCTGATCGTGGTCGTCGTCCCCGTCGCGGTCGTCGTCCTCGTCATCCTCGTCGAAGTCGTCGTCCCCGTCGCGGTCGTCGTCCTCGTCGCGGTCGTCTTCTTCTTCGTCCTCGTCGAAGTCGTCGTCCTCGTCGTCCTCGTCGCGGTCGTCGTCCTCGTCGGTGAGGTCGCCGCCGGCGGCGGTCAGGTCGACGTCCGGCTGGGCCGGCACCGCGCCGAGCACGCCCGGACCGGTGGCAATCTCCTCGGCCGGCTCGTCGTCCTCCTCGTCGCCCTCGATCAGCACGCCGTCGAGTTCGAGCAGCCGCTCCGCCGCGTCGGTCTCACCGTCGGTGTCGACGTCGGCGGCGCGGGAGAACCACTCGCGGGCCTCCTCGCGACGGCCGACGGCCAGCAGCGCGTCGGCGTAGGCGTAGCGCAGCCGGGCCGTCCACGGGTCGGTCGAGTCGGTGGTCAGCTCGGGAACCTGCAGCATGGCCACCGCGGCGTCCTTCTGCCCGAGGTCACCCCGGGCACCGGCGGCCACGATCAGCAGCTCGATGGCGACGGCCTGGTCGAGCTTCGCGCGGTCGGCGCCCCGGAACAGGTCGATGGCCCGCTCCGGACGCCCCAGCGCCCGCTCGCAGTCGGCGAGCACCGCCAGGTGGCTCTGCAACCCGGTCATCCGGTGGTACGTCCGCAGCTCGGCGATGGCCGTCTGCCACTCCCCGGCGTGGTACGCGGCCAGCCCGACCGCCTCCCGTACCGCGGAGATCCGCGAGGCCAGCCGGCGGGCCGCCATCGCGTGGGCGAGCGCCTCGGCAGGGTCCTCGTCAATCAGCTGGCCGGTGGCGACCAGGTGCCGGGCGACGGTCTCCGCCACCGGCTTGTTCAGCGAGAGCAGTTCGGCGCGGACGGCCGTGTCGAGGTCGGTCGCGGAGATCTCGTCCGGCAGCGCCGGCGCGACCGCGCGACCACCGTCGGCCTCGTCCTGCCGCTCGCGGTCGGGGCCGAAGCCACCCTCGCGACGCCGGTCCTCGAAGCCCCGCTGATCGTCACGACGCGGCCGGTCACCGTAGCCGCCACGCTCGGGCCGGTCGCCGCCCCGGTAGCCGCCCTCGCGGCGCTCGCCACCCCGGTAGCCGCCCTCGCGGCGCTCGCCGCCCCGGTAGCCACCCTCACGGGGCGCCTCGCCCTCGCGGCGGAAACCGCCCTCGCGGCGCTCGCCGCCCCGCGTGTCGCCCTCGCGACGGAAGCCACCCTCACGACGCTCGCCACCGCGGAAGCCGCCACCACGGGGGGCCTCGCCGTCGCGGCGGAAGCCACCCTCACGGCGCTCACCGCCACGGGTGTCGCCGTCACGGCGGAAGCCGCCCTCACGACGGTCACGGTCGCCGCCGGCGACGCCGCCCTCACGGCGCTCGCCGCCGCGATAGCCACCCCCGCGAGGCGCCTCGCCGTCGCGGCGGAAGCCACCCTCACGACGCTCGCCGCCACGGGTGTCGCCGTCGCGACGGAAGCCACCCTCACGACGGTCACCGCCGCGGAAGCCACCCTCACGGGGGGCCTCGCCGTCGCGGCGGAAACCGCCCTCGCGGCGCTCGCCGCCACGGGTGTCGCCGTCGCGACGGAAGCCACCCTCGCGGGGACCGGAACGGAAGCCGCCCTCACGACGGTCACCGCCGGCGAAGCCACCTTCGCGGCGCTCGCCACCACGGAAACCGCCAGCGCGCGGCGCCTCGCCGTCGCGGCGGAAGCCACCAGCCTCACGACGGTCACCGCCACGCGGCGCCTCGCCGTCCCGGCGGAAACCACCTTCACGACGGTCACCGCCACGGAAGCCACCCTCACGGGGCGCCCCGCCGTCGCGGCGGAAGCCACCCTCACGGCGCTCACCG
>NZ_JBAKHT010000022.1:0-106008 GCF_036906755.1 Micromonospora sp. CPCC 206171
GGTCGGCGGATCGCGGCGCGGGTCGGCGACGGCGGGCGGTCGAAAGGGGTGTGGGGGTTGGGGCGGCGAGGCCCGCGCGGAGGGTGCGCACGGCGGGGGTGTGGCCCGCCGTGCCCGGCGCAGGGATCAAGCCTGACCGCCCGGAGCCGGGCACGGCGTGCCACACACCCACCACCGACCAGCCGGCGCCGCGAATCCCACCGACCAGCCGCCGGCACGAAACCCACCGACCAGCCCGCGCAGCGAAGATCACCCCGGCGGACCGGATCACCCCCGCCGATGCCCCACCCAGATGTCCACCCCCGCCGCCACCAACGCCAGCACGACCACCCCCGCCGCCAGCAGCAACGAGTGCCGGAACGCCGCCCCCCAGTCCCCACCCGTGCTCGCGAGCGAGGAGAAGAACATCGCCCCGACCGCCGCGATCCCGGCCGCCGAGCCGATCCGCTGGCCGGTCTGGAGCATCCCGGCCGCGCTGCCCGCCTGCGGCACCGGCACCTGGGAGAGGGTGAGGGTCTGGTTCGGCGTGATGACCAGCCCGCTGCCCAGCCCGGCCACCAGCAGCGGCACCGCGGTCAACAGCGGTACGGAGTGCTGCGGCGAGCCGCGCAGCACGATCACCACAGTGCCGAGGCCGATCACCACGACGACCAGCCCGATGCCGACGAGCGGGCGGCCGAAGCGGTTGACGATCCGGCCGCCGAGCGTCGAGGCCAGCGCGGAGCCGAGGGCGAACGGCGTGATCGCCAGGCCGGCGATCAGCGCGCTGTAGCCGAGGCCGTTCTGCAGGTAGAGCGTGAAGATGAAGAAGATGGCGGTGAACCCGCCGAAGTAGACCAGCGCGATCAACGCGCCGAGGGTGTACGAGCGCAGCCGGAACAGCCGCAGGTCGAACAGGGGTGTCTGCTGGCGGCCGTACCGGCGCTCCCAGAGGCCGAAGCCGACCAGGACGGCCAGGCCGGCCGGGACGAGCGCCCACTTCCACGGGCTCTGCCACTGCTCGCGTTGCACCAGCGGCAGCAGCAGGAGCAGCACGCCGACGCCGAGCAGCAGGACACCGACCGGGTCGAGTCGGTGCCGGTCGGGCTGCCCGGCCGGTGGGGCGGGCAGCAGCCGCCAGCCGAGCACCACCGCGAGGATGCCCACCGGCACGTTGACGAAGAACACCCAGCGCCAGCCGTGTTCCTCGCCGCCGAGCTGGATGAGCAGCCCGCCGAGCAGCGGGCCGACCGCGGTGGAGATGCCGATGGTCGCGCCGAGCAGACCGAAGGCCCGGCCCCGTTCGGCGCCCCGGAACAGCTGCTGGATCAGACCGGTCACCTGGGGGTTGACCACCCCGGCGGCGGCACCCTGGAGCAGCCGGGTGGTGACCAGCCAGGCGGGCGAGGTGGCCAGGCCGGCGAGGGCGCTGGTGAGCGTGAAGAGGGCGACGCCCACCACGAAGGCGGTGCGTCGCCCGCGGGCGTCGCCGAGCCGGCCGGCGGGCACCAGGATCAGGCCGAACGTCAGCGCGTACCCGGACAGCACCCACTGCAGGTCGCTCGGGCTCGCGTGCAGCGCGCGGTCCATCGACGGGACGGCCACGTTGACGATGCTGACGTCCAGCAGCGTCATGAACGCCGCGACCAGCCCGACGCCGAGGGCTTGCCAGCGGCGTCGGTCACCCGCGTCCGTCCCGGCGACCGGCCGATGATCCATCACCGACCGCTACCCGGCGCCCCGAGGGGCAAACCGATCACGCCATCTGGCGCGCACACCAGCGTGGACCGAAGTCCAGCCCGGCCATCGGGGAGTCCTCCCGGTGCAGCAGGTCCTTCTCGGTGAGCAGGTGCAACGGGCCGTGCACCTCCTCCTCCGCCATCCCCGCCTCCTGGGCGATCGAGTCCGGGTACGGCACCTGGCCGCGCGCCTCCAGCGTGGCGACCGCGTCGTACACCCGTACCTCGGCCTCCGACAGACGTACCTGCTGCATGGTGACCTCCTTGCCGTGACCCGCCCGTCGCACGGGCGGTCTGGGTACCGCGGCTTACCCGCCGGGTGACCGACAATGCCCACCCGATCGGTCGGTCGTGAGCGGCCGGCCGCGCCGGGGTGCCCTAGGGTGGAGCCCGTGATCACCTGGGATCTCGTCGTCGTCGGCGCCGGCCCCGCCGGGCTCTCCGCCGCCCACGCCGCGGCCGGCGCGGGGGTGCGCACGCTGGTGCTGGACCGGGCCGCGCACCCCCGTTACAAGACGTGTGGCGGCGGGCTGATCGGCACCTCGCTGACGGCGGTCGCGGGCCGCATCGAGGTGCCCGCGCACGACCGGGTCGACCGGGTGACCTTCACCCGGGACGGGCGACGCGCCTTCACCCGCCGGCACCGTACCCCACTGGTGGCCATGGTCCGCCGGGACGAGTTCGACGACCGGCTGCGCGCCGCCGCGGTCGCCGCCGGGGCCGAGCTGCGCGAGGGCGTCGCGGTGCGCGGCATCGACCAGGACCCTGACGGGGTACGCGTACGGCTGGCCGACGGTCAGACCGTGCACGCCCGGACGGTCATCGGGGCGGACGGTTCCTCGGGGGTCAGTTCCCGGCACGTGGGTGTCCGTTTCCGACAGGTGGACCTGGGCCTGGAGCGGGAGCTGCCGGTGCCGCCGGCCGAGCAGCGGCGCTGGCGCGGCCGGCTGCTGCTCGACTGGGGAGCGGTGCCCGGCTCGTACGCCTGGGTTTTTCCCAAGGGGTCGAGCCTGACGGTGGGGGTGATCGCCGCCCGGGGCGAGGGGGAGCGGACCCGCGAGTACCTGCGCCGCTTCGTCGACCGGCTCGGGCTGTCCGGGGTGGCGGCCGAGCACGACTCCGGGCACCTGACCCGCTGCCGGGCGGAGGGGTCGCCGCTGCGGCACGGCCGGGTGCTGGTCGCCGGCGACGCGGCCGGCCTGCTGGAGCCGTGGAGCCGGGAGGGCATCAGCTACGCGTTGCGCTCCGGGGCGCTCGCCGGCGCGGCGGTCGTCGCCGGTGACCTGGCCGGCTACGAGCGGGACGTGACCGAGCACCTGGTTCCGTCGATGCGGGCCGGGCACCGGCTGCTGGAGGTGTTCGAACGCCGGCCCGACGTCTTCCACGCCCTGCTGGCGACGCCGGCCGGCTGGGGGATGTTCGTCCGGTTCTGCCAGGGCCGGGCCAGCTTCGACCAGACGCTGAACCGCGCTCCCGTCCGGGCCGGTCTGGCGCTGCTGGACCGCCTCCCGCCGGTACGGCAGCGCACGCCCTCGACCCCCGCCCGGCCGATGGCCACCCGATCCGGCTGACACCCCCGCTCAGGGGCACGACGACCGCCAAGGCCCTGGCGGCGCGCTCACCGGCGCGGGCGTCGCTGATGCGACGGCGGTGCTGGACCGGCGGGGGCACAATGCGGGCATGACCGACCCGGAGCCCACCTCGTTCGACGACGAGGCGTACGCCTTCCTCCGCCATGTGCGCTTCGGTGAACTGCCGCCGGGGGTCCGCCCCGACGAGCGGGTGGAGCTCACCGAGACCGATCCGCGCCGCGACCGACCCGAGTCGACCAACGACGACGAGTGGCACCTCCGGCTCGGGCCGGGCGGCTGACCCCGACCGGCGGGGCGGCGCCGGACGCGGACGGGCCGCGGGGATCGATCCCCGCGGCCCGTCGGCGTGTGCCGGTGGTACGGCTCAGAAGACCGGCACGCCCTCGCGCACCAGCTTCCAGTTCGGGACGTAGAAGTCGGTCGGGTCGATGGTCCCCTTCGCCTGCGCCCAGTCGATCAGCAGCTGGCGGATCTCCTGCTGCTCGTTGTAGACCTGGGTCTTGACGATGCCGGGGAAGTTGCCGCCGCCGCTGCGCCGGTAGTTGTTCACCGCGATGACGAACTGCGCGGTGTCGGCGACCGGGGTGTCGGTGCCCGCCACCACCAGGCGGGTGATCCGCTGGCCGACCGGCTTGCTGATGTCGATGTCGTAGTCGACGCCCGAGATCACGTCGTAGTTGTAGTCCGGCACGGCCGGGTCGCTGATGGTGGCCGGGTCGACGGCCGCGCCGACCGGCAGGGTGACGAAGTACTTCGCCGAGTACTCCAGGTACGCCTTCACCTCGGCGCCGGTGAGCACCACGGCCTCGAGGGTGTTGTCGAAGACGTAGAGGCCGGCCACGTCGCGGATCCGCACGTCGCCCTGCGGGAAGACCGCGGTGCGGCTGAACGGGGCGGCGATCGACAGCACCGGCAGCGACGCGTACGACGTGCCGGCCAGCGCCGCGGTGACGACCTCGGTCTGGACGTGGTTGATGAAGTCCAGGATCGGGGTGTCCTTGTACCGCGACTCGGCGGCCGACAGCTCCTCGGAGGACTGGGCGACGACCGTGTTGACGTAGTCGACGGTCTTGCCGTGCTGGCCGCGCACGGCCGCGAGCACCGCCGGGTCCTCCACCACCGTGTTGGTGTTGAGCATGGTGGCGCGCTTGGTGACGACCTTCCAGGTGCCGCGCACCTTCTGGACGGTGAAGTCCATCCGGGTCAGCCGCTGGCCCCACTTCGACGGCTCGGCGGTGAGCACCTGCTCGCCGGTCGCCGTGTTGGTGACGAACTTCTCCACCACCTCGGCGTGGGCGTGGCCGAAGAGGATCGCGTCGATGCCGGGGACCTGCTGGGCGATCAGCGCGACGGGGTTCTCGTTCGGCAGCTCCGGACCGTAGCTGGAGGTGCCGCTGTCGCCGCCGTGCGCCGAGATGATGACCAGGTCGGCGCCGCGCTCGCGCATGATCGGCACCCACTTGGCGGCGGTCTCCACCATGCCCGGGAAGACCAGCTTGCCCTCGACGTTGCCCTTGTCCCAGATGGCCACGCCCGGGTTGGTGAGGCCGAGGATGCCGACGTTGATGGTCGGGGAGTCCCAGCCGCCGAGGCGGACCTTCTTGATCACGTACGGCAGGTAGGCCGGCTTGCCGGTGGCCGCGTTGACCGCGTTGGCGGCGAGCGCCGGGAAGCCGAGCTGCGAGATCCAGGTGGCCAGCAGCGGCAGGCCGTAGTTGAACTCGTGGTTGCCCA
Organism: Micromonospora sp. CPCC 206171; assembly: GCF_036906755.1. NCBI lineage: Bacteria > Bacillati > Actinomycetota > Actinomycetes > Micromonosporales > Micromonosporaceae > Micromonospora > Micromonospora sp. CPCC 206171. The sequence continues at coordinate 5,045 of NZ_JBAKHT010000022.1, forward strand.
GCGTCACCGCGTCGTACTTCAGGATGTTCATCGCGTTCGCCATCGGGTGCGTCTCACCGCTGGTGGTGATCGGCTCCTGCTTGGCGTAGTAGGTGGCCAGCGGCGTGCCCTGGATGGTGTCCCCGGCGTCGAGGACCAGGGTCGGCTTGCCCTTGCGCTCGGCGCGGATCTGGTTGACCAGGGTGGCCAGCTTGGCGACGCCGACGTCGTTGTGCCTGCTGTCGTCGTACTCGGCGTCCTTGTAGTAATCCCAGTTGTAGACGTTGCCGTGCGTGTCCGACGTGCCGAGCACGGTCAGGTCCCAGGTCTTCGGTCCCGTCGCCTCGGCGGCCCGGGCGGGGGCGCCGGCGAGCAGGGGGGTGGTCGCCGCGGCGGCGGCGACGGCCAGCACCTGGCGGCGCGAGGCGCCGGAGGAGGAGGTCATGCGGTGCCCTTCCAATGGGGGTGGGGCGCCTCGTGGGCGCCGTTGCGCACCATAACGAGCCGCTGTCACTACCGCCACAGCGGCCCGAGCTGTTCCACCCCACCAGCGCCGCCGGCCACCGTCGCGTAACACCCAGGTCATCCGGGCGGCCGTCGCCGTCGTTTCCGGTCCCGGCCGCCGGGTAGGGCAGACGAGCAGAAGGCCGGACGAACTACCCCGAGGAGCACCGGTGAGCGAGGACCAGTACACCCAGCAGGACCCCACCGAGCAGTACGGCCAGCAGCAGGGCCAGCCCGCCCAGCAGCAGTCCGCGCCCGGCGCGACCGGCGAGATGGGCCCGAAGCCCGACCACGGCGAGGAGTCGTACCGGGGCAGCGACCGGCTGACCGGGAAGCGGGCCCTGATCACCGGCGGTGACTCCGGCATCGGCCGTGCGGTGGCGATCGCCTTCGCCCGCGAGGGCGCCGACGTGGTCATCTCCTACCTGAGCGAGGAGGAGGACGCCGACGCCCGGGAGACGGTGCGGCTGGTCGAGGAGGCCGGCCGCCGGGGCGTGGCGGTGCGCACCGACCTCACCGACGAGAGCCACTGCCGGGAACTGGTCAAGCGGACCCTGGTCGACCTGGGCGGCATCGACATCCTGGTGAACAACGCCGCCTACCAGATGTCCCAGGACGACGGCATCGCCGGCATCAGCACCGCCCAGTTTGACCGGGTCCTGAAGACGAACCTGTACGCCATGTTCTGGCTGTGCCAGGAGGCGATCCCGCACATGGAGGACGGCGCCACGATCATCAACACCACGTCGATCCAGGCCTTCGACCCGTCACCGCAGCTGCTCGACTACGCCACCACCAAGGCGGGGATCGCCAACTTCACCAAGGGGCTCGCGGCGCAGCTGGCCGAGAAGGGCATCCGGGTCAACGCGGTGGCCCCCGGCCCGGTCTGGACGCCGCTCATCCCGGCCACCATGCCGCAGGAGAAGGTCAAGCAGTTCGGCACGGACACCCCGATGGGGCGGCCCGGCCAGCCGGCGGAACTCGCCCCCGCGTACGTCTTCTTCGCCTCGCAGGAGTCCAGCTACGTCACCGGCGAGATCCTCGGCGTGACCGGCGGACGCTTCACCAAGTGAGCGCGGCGCGCCCCGCTGGCCGTCGCGGCGGTCAGCGGGGCCAGGCGGCCAGCCGGCGACGGACCTCGCCGATCCGCGCCGCGTCCAGGCCGTAGCGGGTGAACCGCTGGTCCGGCACCCGGTCCAGGTAGCGGCCCGCCGCCCGGACGTCGTCGTCGTCCAGCGCCGGGTCGACCTGCCGGGCCAGCGCCAGCAGCTCGGCCACCGGGTAGTGGTCCAGCGCCGCCGACACGTCGATGTAGTCGCGGACCTCGCGCCGGTTCACCAGCGCGGCGGTCTTGTTCGCCACCAGGTCGCGGACGTCCATCACCGGGCCGAAATCCATCACCACGGGGGAGCGGTACCGGTCGAGCCGGGCCAGGCTCAGCCGGATCCGCCTCGGGCCGCGGGTGACCACGAAGTCCTTCATGTCCCGGTCGAAGCCGTCGAACAGCCCGCCCAGGTCGCTGTCCGGGTCGGCGTCGGCCACCTCGAACCCGGCCCGCTCCAGCGCCGCCCGTACCTCCGCCGCGGCGGCCGCCGCCGCGCCCTCCACGTCGGCGAACAGGTCGACGTCCTCGGTGGGGCGGGTGACCAGCCCGTGCGCGGCCCAGGCCACCCCGCCGCCGAGCACGAACCGGTGCGGCCCGGCCGCCGTGAGCGCCACCCGGGCGACCTCCCGGTAGAACTCGTGCAGGTGGCGGCCGCTCACGCGGTACGCAGACCCCGGTGCCGGCTCTCCCACGCCTGCCGGACGCCCCGGGGCAGGTTCAGCCGCCGCCACACCCGCCGCAGCGTCCGGCCGTTGATCAGGTGTCGCAGGTCCTCGGCGCGGGTGGTCTCCCGCAGCACGTTCTCGTACATCCAGAGCAGCTGGTCCGGGTCGGCCAGGTCGAACGTCCGGTCGGCGTTCCACATCAACCGCACCGGCAGCTCCACCACCCCCCGGGTGGGGCCGGCCAGCTCCGCCAGGGTGCGCGCCACCACGGCGGGACGGCCCGGGCGGGCCAGGTGGGGTGCGGTGCTGACGACGGCCTGCATGGTGTCAGGGTAACGCCGACTCCGCTCCGCGCAGCCGACCAGGCCGCCCGCATTCCGCCCTCCGCCCATTTCCCCCGTCTCGCGCCTCCGCTCCCAACACCCCCGTTCCGGCCGCTCGCGGCCGTTTCCGGCACCGACCACGACGCAGACCGGCCTCGCCTGCCTCAGGCTGGCCGGTCGGCTGCTGGTCGCCGCCGCGTCGACGTCCGGGTGGATCGGCGTCTGGTCCCGTCGGCGGTGGTGGCGTCACGCGATGTCGCCGTCGTGGTGGGGTCGAATCGGGGCGGAGAGCGCCATTGCGGTGAAACGGTGTCGATCGAGGTGCCGCGCTGGTCGAGGTGTCATCCTGCGGCGACAACCACGATCCGGGCCGGGGCGGGCCCGGGTGGGGGGAAGTGATCGGCGTTTGTCCGATTCGCACCTGTCAACTGACCGGCACGGTGTCCGGTTCATGCCCGGATCGGATGGCCGATCCCGTGACCGGCGGCACCCCCACCCCGGAATGGCGGCCGGCCCGGGGTCGTTACACCCTCTGTACGACCGCAGGAGCAAGCCCGCTGGCCTGGCCCGATCGAGTGGCCGGCCCGGGATGCGGGCCCCCGGAATGATGGTGGACCGCCGGTCGTTACACATGGACCCGGCGCCGAGCTCCCGCTCGTGAAGCCTGCCGGGCAGAGACTTTCCCTTGTGTGTGAGCGCCTGCTCGTGGTGCTTACGCCGCCTGTCATGTCGATCCCCCGGTCGACCGGCGGCGTCAACCCCCTGAAGGAGCTTCCCCCATGAACACGACCATTCTGCGGAAGAGCGTGCTGGGTATCGCTGGTCTGGCCTTCGCCGGTGGCGTCTTCGCCGGCCCCGTCACCGAGGCCCACGCCAACCCGGTCGAGGCCAAGGCCGTGGCCGTGGTGCAGGCCGACAAGGTGGACAAGGGCAAGCTGATCCCGCACGGTGTGCAGGGCAAGCAGTCGCGCATCACGCTGGACAGCGAGCAGACGAAGAATGTCAAGGCGATCATCGGCGCGACGAAGAAGTCGGGCATGGACGAGCGGGCCGCCGTGGTCTCGATCGCCACCGCTCTGCAGGAGTCGAAGCTGGAGAACCTGGGCCACCTGGGTGATCGCAACGACCACGACTCGCTGGGCCTGTTCCAGCAGCGCCCGTCCAGCGGTTGGGGCAGCCCGAAGCAGATCACCGACCCCGAGTACGCCACCAAGGCGTTCCTCAAGGGCCTCAAGCAGGTCGACGGCTGGCAGGACATGCCGCTGACCGAGGCCGCGCAGACCGTGCAGGTCTCGGCCTACCCCGACGCCTACGCGCAGTGGGAGCGGCAGGCCGCCGACCTGGTCGCCGAACACTGGAACGGCTGACCGCACGTGAACGGCACGCTGGCCGGCACCCCGAACCCGGGGTGCCGGCCAGCGGCGCGCGGCACCGACAGGCCGCAAGCGGCGGGCCACACCACCGGCGAGCCGGAAGCCACAGCAGTGGTGGGCGTCACGAAGCCGGGTGGAAGACCCGGAGCGGGTAGCCTGTTGAGTCAGGTGTCGGTGTGTCCAGTGTCCCCGGGCCTCACCTAAATTGCCTTCGCGGAATACCGTTCGGCTGGAGCCGCGTCGTGCCACTCGCCGAGAGGCGACCTGCACACCGACACCCCAAGCGCCGCCCCCGACCCACCAGGGCCGGGGGCGGCGCTGTCTCGTACCGGCGAAAGGGATCCCTCCGCTCCGCTCGCGGGCACCGTCGCGCTGCCCTATCTTCAGAGGGTCTACGGCGTCGGGGAGGGGGTGCGGGAGCATGGGCGTGCGTACCTTCCTCGAGGGCTGGCCGGTCTACCGGCAGCTCACCGGCACCGACCCGCTCGGTCGGGGCGCCGCCGCGCAGTCCGGCCGCTCCGCCGAGCTGACGGCGCGCACGGAGACGGCGGACAGGATGGCCCGCTCGGTCTGCCCGTACTGCGCGGTGGGCTGCGGGCAGCGGGTGTTCGTCACCGACGGTCGGGTCGCCCAGATCGAGGGCGACCCGGACAGTCCGATCTCGCGCGGCCGGCTCTGCCCGAAGGGTTCGGCCAGCAAGAGCCTGGTGACCAGCCCGCTGCGGCAGACCACGGTCCGCTACCGCCGGCCGTACGCCACCGAGTGGGAGGACCTGGAACTCGACACCGCGCTCGACATGATCGCCGACCGGATCCTCGCCGCCCGCGAGGAGACCTGGGAGGACGTCGACAGCGAGGGCCGGCCGCTCAACCGGACGCTGGGCATCTCCAGCCTGGGCGGGGCGACGCTGGACAACGAGGAGAACTACCTCATCAAGAAGCTGTTCACGGCGATGGGGGCGCTCCAGATCGAGAACCAGGCGCGGATTTGACACTCCGCCACCGTCCCCGGTCTGGGGACCAGCTTCGGTCGCGGTGGCGCGACGGACTTCCAGCAGGACGTCGCCAACGCTGACGTCATCGTCATCCAGGGCTCGAACATGGCCGAGGCCCACCCGGTGGGCTTCCAGTGGGTGATGGAGGCCAAGCGGCGCGGCGCCAAGGTGTTCCACGTCGATCCCCGGTTCACCCGGACCAGCGCCGTGGCCGACACGTACCTGCCGATCCGCGCGGGCACCGACATCGCGCTGCTCGGCGGGGTGGTGCGCTACATCCTGGAGAACGAGCTGGACTTCCGGGAGTACGTGCTGGCGTACACCAACGCCGCCACCATCGTCAGCGAGCGGTACGTCGACGCCGAGGACGGTGACGGCTTCTTCTCCGGGTTCGATCCGGAGACCAGCAGCTACGTGCAGGACAGCTGGCAGTACGAGGGCCACGAGGATTCCTCCGGCAGCGGGCACACCGCCAAGGAGCGGGACAGCGCGGCCGGGCTGCGGCACGAGTCGCACGGTGCGCAGGTCGCCGGTCAGGTGCCGCGGGACGAGACGTTGCAGCACCCGCGCTGCGTCTACCAGATCCTCAAGCGGCACTTCGCCCGCTACACCCCGGAGATGGTGGAGCGGGTCTGCGGCATCCCGCAGGACAGGTTCCTGGAGCTGGCCCGCGCCTGGACGGAGAACTCCGGCCGGGAGCGCACCGGGGTGCTCATCTACTCGGTGGGCTGGACCCAGCACAGCGTCGGGGTGCAGTACATCCGCACCGGCGCGATCATCCAGCTCCTGCTGGGCAACATGGGTCGGCCCGGCGGCGGGATCCTGGCGCTGCGCGGGCACGCCAGCATCCAGGGGTCCACCGACATCCCGACGCTGTTCAACCTGCTCCCCGGCTACCTGCCGATGCCGCACCACGCCGACCACCCGACCTTCGACGAGTGGGTGGACAGCATCCGGCACCCCGGGCAGAAGGGTTTCTGGGGCAACGCGCGCGCCTTCGGGGCGAGCCTGCTCAAGGCGTACTGGGGTGACGCGGCCACGGCCGAGAACGACTTCTGCTACGGGTACCTGCCCCGGATGACCGGCGACCACGGCACCTACCAGCAGGTGCTGAACATGATCGACGGCAAGGTCAAGGGCTACTTCCTGCTCGGCCAGAATCCGGCGGTCGGCTCCGCGCACGGCCGCGCGCAGCGCCTGGGCATGGCCAACCTCGACTGGCTGGTCGTCCGCGACCTGTTCATGATCGAGAGCGCGACCTTCTGGAAGAACGGCCCGGAGGTCGCCACCGGCGAGATCGTGCCGGAGGAATGCCGCACCGAGGTGTTCTTCCTGCCCGCCGCCTCGCACGTGGAGAAGGAGGGCACCTTCACCCAGACGCAGCGGCTGTTGCAGTGGCGGGAGAAGGCCCTCGACCCGCCGGGCGACGCCCGCTCCGAGCTGTGGTTCTTCTACCACCTGGGTCGCCGGCTGCGGGAGAAGCTGGCCGGCTCGGACCAGCCGCGCGACCGGGCGCTGCTCGACCTGGCCTGGGACTACCCCACGCACGGTCCGCACGCGGAGCCCAGCGCCGAGGCGGTGCTGCGCGAGATCAACGGGTACGACGTGGCGACCGGCCGCCCGCTGTCCGCGTTCGCCGAGGCCAGGGACGACGGGACCACCGCCATCGGCTGCTGGATCTACACCGGCGTCTACGCCGACGGGGTCAACCAGGCGGCCCGGCGGAAGTCCCGGCACGAGCAGGACTGGGTGGCCGCCGAGTGGGGGTGGGCCTGGCCGGCGAACCGCCGCACCCTGTACAACCGCGCCTCGGCCGACCCGCAGGGCCGTCCGTGGAGCGAGCGCAAGCGCTACGTCTGGTGGGACCCGGACGCGGGCGAGTGGACCGGCTACGACGTACCGGACTTCGAGAAGACCAAGCCGCCGACGTACCGGCCGCCGGAGGGCGCGTCCGGGCCGGCGGGGATCGCCGGCGACGACCCGTTCGTCATGCAGCCCGACGGCAAGGGCTGGCTGTACGCGCCGAGCGGGGTGCTCGACGGCCCGCTGCCGACGCACTTCGAGCCGGCCGAGTCGCCGCTGCGCAACCCGCTCTACGGTCAGCAGGCCAACCCGACCCGGAAGGTCTACGCGCACCCGGTGAACTCGGTGAACCCGAGCCCGCCCGAGGAGCACAGCCAGGTCTTCCCGTACGTGTTCACGGTGAGCCGGCTGACCGAGCACCACACGGCCGGCGCGATGAGCCGGACGGTCCGGCCGCTGGCGGAGTTGCAGCCGGAGATGTTCGTCGAGGTGTCGCCGGAGCTGGCCGCCGAGGTCGGGGTGACCCACCTGGGCTGGGCGCACCTGGTCAGCGGCCGGGCGGTGATCGAGGCGAGGGTGCTGGTCACCGACCGGCTCACCCCGCTGCGGGTGGACGGTCGGGTGATCCACCAGGTCTGGCTGCCGTACCACTTCGGCTTCGAGGGCCTGGTGACCGGCGACTCGGCCAACGACCTGTTCGGCATCACCCTGGACCCGAACGTACTGATCCAGGAGAGCAAGGTCGGCACCTGTGACGTGCGGCCCGGGCGGCGGCCGACCGGGCCGGCCCTGCGGGACCTGGTCGCCGAGTACCAGCGGCGGGCCGGGATCGTGCCGGGCCGGGCGGCGCCCACGATGACCGACGGGGTACGCCCCCCTGCGCCGGCGCCCGCCGAGGGGGAGGATGGCGACGATGCCTGACGCCAACAGCCTCTACGGGCCCCTCGACCCCGCCCCGGACGCCGGCTGGGTCGAGGCCGGCCCGCGGCTGGGTTTCTTCACCGACACCAGCGTCTGCATCGGCTGCAAGGCGTGCGAGGTGGCCTGCAAGGAGTGGAACGGGGTACCGGACTCCGGGTTCGACCTGCTCGGCATGTCGTACGACAACACCGGCGCGCTGACCGCCAACTCCTGGCGGCACGTGGCCTTCATCGAGCAGCCCGTCCCGGCCGGGCACCGCACGCCGCCGTTCGCCGGCGCCCCGACCGACGGGTCGGTCAGCGCGTCCTCGGCGGCCGTCGCCGCCGGCACCGGCAATCCGACCGGCACCGACCCGGGCGTGCCGCCGGGCTCGGCCTCCGCCGCCGCCCAGATGGCGGCCGACGGCGCCGCGGCACCGGCTACCGTCACCGATCGCGGCACCGGCACAGGTACGGGCGGTCAGTTCCTCGGCATGCCCGGTTCGCAGCCGCCCGGCCGGTCCACCGGCGTCGAGGAGCGCACCGACTTCCGCTGGCTGATGATGTCGGACGTCTGCAAGCACTGCACCCACGCCGCCTGCCTGGACGTCTGCCCGACCGGCTCGCTGTTCCGCACCGAGTTCGGCACGGTGGTGGTCCAGGAGGACATCTGCAACGGCTGCGGCTACTGCATCTCGGCCTGCCCGTACGGGGTGATCGACCAGCGTAAGGGCGACGGCCGGGCGTGGAAGTGCACGCTCTGCTACGACCGCCTCGGCGCGGGCATGACACCCGCCTGCGCGCAGGCCTGCCCCACCGAGTCGATTCAGTTCGGCCCACTGGACGAGCTGCGGGAGCGGGCGGCGCGGCGGGTCACCCAGCTGCACGAGCGGGGAGTGCCGGAGGCGCGGCTCTACGGCAACGACCCCACCGACGGCGTCGGCGGTGACGGCGCGTTCTTCCTGCTGCTCGACGAGCCCGAGGTGTACGGCCTGCCGCCGGACCCGGTGGTGACCACCCGCGACCTGCCGAAGATGTGGAAGCGGGCCGGGCTGGCCGCGCTGGCCATGACGGCGGCCGCCGTCGCCGCGTTCATCGGAGGTTCGTCGTGAGTCCGGACCGCGCGCCGGTCGGCTCGCTGTTCCGTCGCTTCCGCGATCGGCTGGAGACGCAGGGGCCCGGCCGACTCGGCGGCCCCGGCCACCGGGGCGACCACGGCCCGAAGATCGCCGCTGGCGGCGCCGATCTGGCCCGTACCGACTCGGGAGCCGCCGAGGTGCGCCTCGCCCCGGAGCCGCCCCGCGACGTCGCGCCGGTGGACCGCAAAGGTCGCCGCCGGCGGGCGGGCCGCGGTGGCGAGGAGCTGCGGGTGCCGGAGGCCGAGTTCACCTCGTACTACGGCCGGCCGATCCTCAAGGCGCCGGTGTGGCGGTGGGACATCGCCGCGTACCTGTTCACCGGGGGCCTGGCCGCCGGCTCGTCACTCCTGGCCGCCGGCGGGCAGCTCACCGGCCGCCCGGCGTTGCGCCGCGCCGGCCGGGTCACTGCGCTGGGCGCGGTCACCGCCAGCGCGTACTTCCTGATCCACGACCTGGGGCGGCCGTCCCGCTTCCACCACATGCTGCGGGTCGCGAAGCCGACCTCGCCGATGTCGGTGGGCACCTGGATCCTGAGCGCCTTCGGGCCGGCCGCCGGCGTTGCCGCGATCGCCGAGGCGGCGCCCTGGCTCCCCGAGCGCGGCGTGCTCGGGCTGGCCCGCCGGGTACTGCCCCCGGTCGGGCAGGCCGCCGGGCTGGCCGCCGCCGCCACCGCGCCGGCCCTGGCCACGTATACCGGGGTGCTGCTGGCCGGGACGGCGGTGCCGTCGTGGCACGAGGCGTACCCGGAACTGCCGACCATCTTCGCGGGCAGCGCGCTGGCCAGCGGCGCCGGCGTGGGCCTGATCGCCGCGCCGTGCGCGCAGGCCGGCCCGGCGCGGCGGATGGCCGTGGCCGGCGCGGCGCTGGAGCTGCTCGGCTCGCATTCGGTGGAGACCCGGCTCGGGTTGCTCAGCGAGCCGTACCGGACGGGCCGGGCCGGCCGGCTGCTGCGCGCCGGGCGGGCGCTGACCGTCGCCGGGGTGGCCGGGGCGCTGGTCGGCCGGCGCAGCAGGCTGATCTCCGCACTCTCCGGCGGCGCGCTGCTCGCCGCGTCGGTGGCCACCCGGTTCGGCATCTTCCACGGCGGCGTCGCCTCGGCACGGGATCCGAAGTACACGGTCGTGCCGCAGCGGGAGCGGGTGCGCCGCCGGGAGGCCGGCGAAGGCTGAGGCTCGCCGCGCGGCGGGCCGGGGGCTGTGGTTGACTCCTCGACGGAGGCGTTCAGGAGGCTGGTGCCCCTCCCGGTCTTCAAAACCGGTGTGGCCCGGGACCCGGGCCAGGCGGGTTCGATTCCCGTCCGTCTCCGCCAAACCGCTCGGGGGAGATGACGCGCATGGGCCAGGCGCCGGCCGACCCACGACGGCGGGTGCCGCGCACCGACACCCTGCTCGCCGACCCGCGCCTGGCCACGGCGATCGCCACCCTCGGCCGCGAGCGGGTCAAGGCCGTCGTGGGCCGCGCCCAGGAGCGCGCCCGCCGCGGCGAGATCACCCCCGAACAGGTGCCCGACGACGTCCTCGCCGCGCTGCCCGCGCCGGCGCCGCGCGCGGTGCTCAACGCCACCGGCGTCGTGCTGCACACGAACCTCGGCCGGGCGCCACTGTCGACCGCCGCCGTCGAGGCGGTCGTCGCCGCCGCCGGGCACACGGACGTGGAGCTGGACCTGCGCACCGGGCGGCGCGCCCGGCGGGGACGCGACGCCCTGGACGCGCTCGCCGCCGCGGTGCCGGACGCGGCGGCCGTGCACGTGGTGAACAACGGCGCCGCCGCGCTGGTCCTCGCCGCCACCGCACTGGCCGCCGGCGCGGAGATCGTGGTGAGCCGGGGCGAACTGGTGGAGATCGGCGACGGGTTCCGCCTGCCGGACCTGCTGGAGAGCACCGGCGCCCGGCTGCGGGAGGTCGGCACCACCAACCGCACCACCCTGGCCGACTACGCGGCGGCGATCGGCCCGGCGACCGGCTTCGTGCTGAAGGTGCACCCGTCGAACTTCCTGGTCACCGGCTTCACCTCGGCCGTGCCGGTCCGGGCGCTGGCCACCCTCGGCGTGCCGGTGGTGGCCGACATCGGCTCCGGGCTGCTCGCGCCGGACCCGCTGCTGCCCGACGAGCCGGACGCCGCCGGCACCCTGCGGGCCGGCGCGGCGCTGGTCACCGCCAGCGGCGACAAGCTCCTCGGCGGGCCGCAGGCGGGGCTGCTGCTCGGCGACGCCGCGTTGGTCGAGCGGCTGCGCCGGCACCCCCTCGCCCGCGCGCTGCGGGTCGACAAGCTCACCCTGGCCGCTCTGGCGGCCACCCTGCACGGCCCGGACACCCCCACCCGGTCCGCCCTGCACGCCGACCCCGCCGGGCTGCGGGAGCGGGCCGAACGGCTGCGCGACGCGCTCGGCGCCGACGGCTGCAAGGCCGAGGTGGTGCCGAGCAGCGCCGTGGTCGGTGGTGGCGGCGCACCCGGCGTCGTGCTGGACTCGTGGGCGCTGAGCCTGCCCGAGGCGTACGCCGGACCGCTGCGCCTGGGCGCGCCGCCGGTGCTCGGCCGGGTGCTGCGGGGCCGCCTCCTGCTGGACCTGCGCTGCGTCCCCCCGGCCGCCGACGACGCCCTGCGCGCGGCGGTGCTGCGGGTTCCGGCGGCCGGCTGACATGTACGTCGTCGCCACCGCCGGTCACGTCGACCACGGCAAGTCGACACTGGTCCGGGCGTTGACCGGGATGGAACCCGACCGGTGGGCCGAGGAACGCCGCCGGGGCATGACCATCGACCTCGGCTTCGCCTGGACCACGCTGCCCGCCGGCGGCACCATCGCCTTCGTCGACGTGCCCGGCCACGAGCGTTTCGTGCCGAACATGCTCGCCGGCGTCGGGCCCGTCCCAGCCGCGCTGGTCGTCGTCGCCGCCGACGAGGGCTGGATGCCGCAGTCCGCGGAGCACCTGGCCGCGCTGCACGCGCTCGGGGTGTCGTACGGGCTGCTGGCGGTGACCCGCGCGGACCTGGCCGACCCGGGACCGGCGTTGGCCCGGGCCCGGGCGGAGCTCGCCGCCACCAGCCTCGGCGAGGTGGAGGCGGTACCGGTCAGCGCGGTCACCGGCACGGGCCTGCCCGAGCTTCGCGCGGCCCTGGACCGGCTGGTCGCCCGCCTGCCGGCGCCCGCGCCGGAGGTGCCGGTGCGGCTCTGGGTGGACCGGTCCTTCACCATCCGGGGCAGCGGCACCGTGGTGACCGGCACCCTCGGCGGCGGCCGGCTGCGGGTCGGCGACCAGCTCGAGCTGGCCGCCACCGGCGAGCCGGTCCGGGTACGCGGCCTGCACTCCCTCGGCGCCGCCCAGGACCGGGTGGACGCGGTGGCCCGGGTCGCGGTCAACCTGCGGGGCGTGGCGAAGGACCGGCTGGGCCGGGGCGACGCCCTGCTCACCCCCGGCCGGTTCCGGCTCACCGACCTGCTCGACGTCCGGCTGGCCGGCGACCCGGCCGCCGACCTGCCCGCCACCCTCACCCTGCACGTGGGCTCGGCGGCCGTGCCGGCCCGGGTCCGCCCGCTCGGGCAGGACACCGTCCGGCTGCGGCTGGCCCGGCCGCTGCCGCTGCTCGTCGGCGACCGGGCGCTGCTGCGCGACCCCGGACGGCACCACGTCAGCGGCGGGGTGATGGTGCTGGACGTGGCGCCGCCGCCCCTGCGCCGGCGCGGCGCCGCCGCGGCCCGGGCGGCCGTCCTCGCCGACCTCGACGGGCGGCCCGACCTCGCCGGGGAGCTGCGCCGCCGGGCCCTGGTCCGGGCCGGGGAGCTGACCCGGATGGGGGTGCCGGCCACCGTCGGCCCGGTCGCCGGCGACTGGCTCGCCGACCCCGAGCACTGGCGGCGGCTGGCCAGCCGGCTGGCCGAGGAGACCACCCGGTACGCGCGCGAGCACCCCCTCGACCCGGGCGTCCCGGTGGAGGTGCTGCGCCGGCGTCTCGAGCTGCCGGACCGCGCGCTGGTCGAGGCCCTGGTCCGCCCGCCGCTGGCGCTGCGCGCCGGCCGGGTCACCGCGGCCGAGGTCGACGCGCTGCCCGCACCGGTGGCCCGGGCCGTGCAGCGGGTCCGCGCCGAGTACGCCGACCACCCGTTCCGCGCCCCCGAGGCGGACCGCCTCGCCACCCTCGGCCTGGGCCCCCGGGAGATCGGCGCTGCTGTGCGGGCCGGGGCGCTGCTGCGGCTGGCGGAGAACGTGGTGCTGCTGCCCGGCGCGCTCGACGACGCGGTCCGGGTGCTGGCCGGGCTGCCGCAGCCGTTCACGCTCAGCGCCGCCCGGCAGGCGCTGGACACCACCCGCCGGGTCGCCGTGCCGCTGCTGGAGCTGCTGGACCGGCGCGGCGCCACCCGCCGGCTGCCCGACGACGCCCGCGAGGTGGTCGGCGGCCCGTCCTGACTCCCGCTAGGTCGCCGGGGCGGGATGGCCGCTGGCCCGAAGCCGCACCGGGACGGGCGTCGCGTCGCCTACCGTGACGCCATGGACCCATCGGCGGTCTGGCGGGACAAGAACCACCGCTGGCGGATCGAGGCGTACCGGGCGCCGGACCTGCGGTTCGCGATCTTCGCCACCAACGGCACCACCGAGTCGGCCCCGCTGTGGCTGTTCGGCATGTCGGCGCTGGCCCGCTGGCTGATGACCCACGCCATCTCCCTCGACGACCTGGAAAACGACTGACCCGGCCTCTCCGGCGGCGCCACTGCGGTTGAGTAGGGGCCAAGGTGGCGCCGGGAGGGGGTGGCATGCTCGGGCAGCTCGCGCTGGTGGCCGTCCTGGTGCTGGTCAACGCCGCCCTGTCCGGCAGCGAGATGGCGCTGGTGACACTGCGCGAGGCGCAGCTGCGCCAGCTGGGCCGCTCCGGCCGGGCCGGAGCGCGGCTGGCCCGGCTGGCCCGCGAACCGAACCGCTACCTGGCCACCATCCAGCTCGGCATCACCCTCGCGGGTTTCCTCGCCTCGGCGGCCGCCGCCGTCTCGCTGGCCCAGCCGCTGATCGGCCCGCTCGGCTTCCTCGGCGCCGCGGCCCGGCCGGTGGCCGTGGTGCTGGTGACCGTGGTGCTGACCTTCGTCACCCTGGTCGTCGGGGAGCTGGCCCCGAAACGGCTGGCGATGCAGTGGGCGGAACGGTGGGCGTTGCTCAGCGCACCCCCGCTGGACGTGCTCGCCCGGCTGTCCCGGCCGGCGATCTGGCTGCTCAGCCGCGCCACCGACCTGCTGGTCAGGCTCGCGGGCGGGGACCCGCGGGCACAGCGGCAGGAGGTGACCGAGGAGGAGCTGCGCGAGATGCTGGTCAGCCAGCGGGGGCTGTCGGCGCAGCAGCGGGAGATCCTGTCCGGGGCGTTCGACATCGCCGGCCGGACCCTGCGGGAGATCCTGGTCCCCCGACGCGACGTGACGGTGCTGCCCGCCTCGCTGTCGGCGGCGGAGGCGATGCGCCGGATGGCCGCCACCGGGCGCTCCCGCGCCCCGGTCGTGGGGCCGGGCGGGCTGGACGACGTCCGGGGCCTGGTGCACATCCGCGACCTGGTCGACGGCCACGGCGACACCGCCGGCCAGCGGGCCCGCCGGCCGCTGCTGCTGCCCGGCACGCTGCCGGTCGCCGATGCCATGCGCCAGCTGCGGCAACGCCACGAACAGCTCGCCCTGGTGGTCGACGAGTACGGCGGCATCGACGGCCTGATCACCATGGAGGACCTGCTGGAGGAGGTCGTCGGCGAACTGTACGACGAGACCGACCGCGACGTCTCCGGGGTGCTGCGGGAACCGGACGGGGCACTGGTGCTCCCCGGTGACTTCCCGCTGCACGACCTGGCCGACGTGGGGGTGCGCCTGGCCTTCCCGCTGCCGCGCGACTACACCACCGTCGCCGGACTGGTCCTGGCCGGACTGGGCCGGCTGCCCGACGGGCCGGGGGAGTCGGTGCGGCTGCCCGGGCTCACCGTCGAGGTGGTCGAGGTGGCCGACCGGGCGATACGGCGGGTCCGGCTGCGCGGCCCGGCGGCCGGCGGCCGGGCCGAGTGACCCGGACGGGTTACCGGCCACGAAAACCTCTGTACGGGTTCGGAACCGGTCGTACGGTGCAAGACGTGAAGGACCGAGGGACGCGGACATTCCTGGCGGTGCTCGCCGGGCTGGCGGTGGTCTACTTCGGCGCGACCGGGAGCAGCGCCGACGGGGAGGGCGGAATCTCCGGCGGCGTGGTCCTGCTCGCCCTGGCGGCCGCCCTGCTGGTGTGGCACCTGACCAAGCCGGGCGACAAGCCGGCCAAGTAGTGCTCAGCGTGCCGCTGCGGTGCGGCTGACCTCGCCCGCGGACTCCTCGCCGAGGGCCACCCGGACCAGCGCCGAGGCGAGCCGGCCGAAGTCCGCCTCGCCGACCAGGCCGGCCAGTCCGCGCGGATTCGCCGGCAACCCGAGCCGCTTCGCCCCGGTCAGGGTCCGCCGGTCGGCGTACGGGCGCACGTCCGGCCAGACCTCCTGCGCCTCCCGCAGGAAGATGTCCGCGCCGGTCGGACCGATGCCGGGGAACTCGGTGAGGAGCCGGCGCAGCGCGGTCGGCTGCCCGTCGGCCTCCCGGTGCAGCCGGCGCAGGTCACCGTGCCAGCGGTCCAGGCAGAGCCGGGCGCCGGTGCCGAGCATCGTGGCGGTCCGCTCGTCGTAGCGGCGGTAGTGCCCGCGCCCCAGCGCGTCGACCCGCTCCTGCCAGCTCGCCGCCTCCATCGCCTGCGGGGTGCGCCAGCCGGCGGCGAAGAGTTCCCGCGCGGCGGCGAGCGCCACCCCCGCCCGGATCCGGGTGCTCAGCAGGGTGGCCAGCACCAGCAGCTGGTACAGCGGCCCCGGCCGGTCGGTCAGCTTGATGCCGGCCTCCTCGGCGTAGGTGCGTCCCTGTCGGTCCAGCAGGGCCCGGGCCACCCGTCGGTCGTTCCCCATCACCGTGCAGTACCCGCCACGGCGCGGATCACCCGGGCCGCCACCGGTCGAATGTGCGCCACGGCGGCGGGTAAGCGAATGGGGTGCGCGACCTGTCGGCCGTGCACCCCGTCGGAAGGAGAGACCCGTGGTGAACCCGCAGCAGATGGAGTTCCGCCGCAACGCCAAGGGCGCGACCAGTACGGACAGTCGGAAGACCGCCACGGACGCGGGCGGGCATCCGCAGCACAAGGGCACGTCCAACGCGGACGTGGGGCGGCCGGTGCCGAAGGGGCAGGTCTCGCCGTACGGCCCGGCCGGTGAGCCGATCGCCGACGACGAAAGTGACGACCGGGGCTAACCGCACCGCGCGGAGGGCGGCCGCAGCCGGTTGAAGGTGGCAGCGGCCGCCATTCCGTACGCCAGATGGGGCACGATGTCGGCGAGCCAGTCGGACCGGCTCCAGGTGCGCGCGTCGCTGATCCCCAGCGTCGCGAGCGAGCCGATCGAGGTGGCCATCACCCCGCCGCCGAGCAGCGCGGTCGCGACCGCCGGCGGCAGCCGGCGACCGCTCACGAGCGCCCCGAACGCGGCGCCGGCGCCGATCCCCACGGCGTACCCGAGGATGGCCCCGAGGCCCGTGCGGCGGTTGGCCGCTCGGTCCTCGGGGCCCAGGTCCACGTGCGCGAGACCGGCCAACCGTCCGATGCTCTCCTCCGGGGTGCTGCTCACCGGTCTGGCCCGAACCGCGATGTCCAGGTAGCCGACCACGTTCAACGCGGCGCTGCCGACCGCGCCGGCGATCGCCCCGTCGACCACACCGGAAGCCCTCACTTCGGATCGCCTGGTTCGCGCTCACCCTTCGGGCCGAACGTCCGTTCCCCCCGGACCACGCCCCGTTGGCCGCGATCCTCCTGCATGATCCGGTTGGCGACCTGGTTGGCCTCCTGGTCCGCCGCCCGCCCCGACTGCTCGATCAGGTCGCGCAGGCGCGCGCGTTGCTTGTCGTACGCGTTGCTTCCCGGCCGTGGTCCTGGCATAGCCGCCTCCTCGGTAGCTGTCACCGCGTGCCGTACCCGGGCCGTCTACCCGTCTGCCGGCGGGTCAACCGCTCAGTCCGGGGTACGCACCACGGCGACCGGGCAGGCGCTGTGGTGCAGCACCCCGTGGCTCACCGAGCCGAGCAGCAGCCCGGCCAGCTCGCCGCGTCCCCGGCCGCCCACCACCACCAGCAGCGCCCGGCGGGACGCGGCGGTGAGCGCGGCGACCGCCCGGTCCCGCACCACCTCGCGGGTGATCGGCAGGTCGGGGTACCGCTCGCCGATGCCGGCCAGGGCCTCGACGAGCACCCGATTCTCCTCGGCGCGCAGTTCGGACGCGTCGTAGACCAGCGGCTGCATGTCGCCCGGGCCGCCGGAGGCCGGGTGGCGGTAGGCGTGCAGGGCGTGCAGCGTGGCGCCTCGGATGTCGGCCTGCTCGGCGGCGAACTCCACGGCCTCCCGGGCCGCCGGGGAGCCGTCCACCCCGACCACCACCGGGCCGCCGCCGTGTTCCTCGCCGCGCGCCACCAGCACCGGGCACTGCGCGTACGTGGCGACCTGCACCGCCACCGAGCCGAGGATCAGCGCGCCGAAGCCGCCCAGCCCGCGGTCACCGAGCACGACCAGTGCGGCGGTGGGCGTCTCGCCGAGCAGCACCGCCGACGCCTCGCCGTCGATGATCTCGCCGGTCACCCGGATCCCCGGTACGGTCGCCTCCGCCTCGGCGACCGCCCGCGCGACGAGGTCTTCCGCCTGGTGGCGCAGCCCGCCGCCGGGCGGGGCGTCGGCAGCCGGGTCCACGGGCACCCGCAGCAGCGGCCAGATGAACCCGTGCACCACCCGCAGCGGCCGGTGCCGGCGGGCCGCCTCCGCCGCAGCGAGCCGGACGGCGCGCAGCGCCGGCTCCGAGCCGTCCACGCCCACCACCACCGCCGCGCCGTTCGCCGAGTTCACCGCCGCGCACCTCCCGCCCGCGGCCAGTATCGCGGCCCGGGGACTGTCGCCGGGGCGATACCGCGAGGGCGGTCACCTCGCTACGCTGTCGCCCACCCGTCCGAAGGGAGCGCCGTCGATGGCCGAGCCGGAGCAGCCGGAGCAGCCGAGCACCGCCCGCATGATCGACTTCTGGTTGGGCGGTGCGCACCACTTCCCGGTGGACGTGGCGGCTGCCCGTGCCTTCGAGGAGGCGTACGGGCCGTGCGCGGCGATCTTCCGGGACCTGCGGGACTTCCTCGGCCGGGCGGTCGGGGCGGTCGCCGAGGCCGGGATCGACGGCTTCCTCGTCTTCGGGGCCGGCCTGCCCACCCAGGGCAACGTGCACGAGGTGGCCACCTCCGCCACCGTTCTCTACACCGACGTCGACCCGGTCACCATCCGGCTCGGGCAGCGCATCCTGGCCGGCAGCGACCGCGCCGGCTACGGGTACGGCGACGCCACCGACATCGGCACCGTCGACCCGGCTCAGCTGCACCGCTTCGTGCCCGGCTGGGGGAGGAGACCGGTCGGCGTGGTCTTCCTCGGCCTGGCCGCCTTCCTGGACGACGAGACGCTGGCCCGGACCCTCGACGAGCTCTACGATGCGGTGGCCCCGGGCAGCTTCCTGGCGTTCGACTTCGACAGCGAGGAACTGGCCGGACACCCGCAGGCGCTGGCGATGATGGGGCCACAGTTCCGGATGCGGAGCCCGGCGTCGTTCGCCCCGCTGCTGGGGCGGTGGGTGCCGACGGCCGAGGGCATCGTGCCGGTGGCCCGGTGGCGGCCCCGGGGCGCGCCGGCCGCGGTGCCGGACGCGTTCCACGGCGGGCTGGCCGGCAAGCCCGCCGGCTGACCCGGCCGGTGCGGCGTCCGACCGTGCGTCCGTATGATGCTTGCCCTACAGCAAGAATTCTGGAGGACGAACATGCCGGACGTGCCCGCAGCGGTGTCCCGTGCGCTGCGCGCAGCCCCGCCGGACCAGCTGGTGGAGGCCGCGGACCGGGTCGTCCGGTCGCGCTTCGCCGCCTCGCGCACCGACGTGTTCCTGGCCGACTACCGGATCACCGGGCTCTGGCCGGTGCTCGACCCCGACCTGCCGGACGCCGGCTTCCTGGCCTGCCAGGGGGTGGCCCAGCGCTGCTTCAGCAGCCAGCAGCCGGTGCTCGACGCCCGGGACGACGGGCACTGCCGCGTCTGGGTGCCGCTGACGGCCTGGGGGGAGCGGCTCGGGGTGCTGCTGGTCGAGCTGACCGGGCCGGCGGACGCGCCGACGGTGGCGTCGATCGGCGAGGTGGCCGACGAGTTGGCCACCGCGCTGCGCGCCGCCGACCGGGAGACCGACCGGTACCGCCGGGCCCGCCGCCGGGAACGGCTCAGCATGGCCGCCGAGATGCAGTGGGACCTGCTGCCCGGACGCAGCGTGCGACACCACGCGTTCCTGCTGGCCGGCCAGTTGGAGCCGGCGTACGGCGTGGGTGGGGACCACTTCGACTGGTCCGTCGACTCCGACCGGCTCACCGTCACCGTGCTCAACGGGACCGGCACGGGCATGTCGGCCGCCCTGCTGACCGCGTTGACCGTCAACGCGATGCGCAACGCCCGGCGCTCCGGCGGCGGGCTGGTGGAGCAGGCCGAGCTGGCCTCGGACACCATCCACTACCAGCACCGCGGCCGGCGGCACGTGGCCACGTTGCTGCTCAGCGTCGACACCGTCACCGGTCGGGTACGCGCGGTGGACGCCGGCTCCCCGCACCTGCTGCGGGTCCGCGGCGCCACCGTGACGCCGATCGAGCTGGACCGCCAGCTGCCGCTGGGCATGTTCGCCGAGACGCGCTACGACGTGCAGGAGTTCGACCTGGAGCCGGGGGACCGGCTCTTCGTGGTCAGCGACGGCGTCTACGACGCGCAGCCGGGCGGCCAGGAGGCGTACGGGGAGCGGGCGATGGCGCGGTCGATGCGGTCCACGCGGTTGCAGCCGGCCACCGAGGCGGTTGGTACCGTGATGCGCGAACTGTTCGCCTATCACGCCGAAGCGGACCTGCGCGACGACGCCGTCGTCGTCTGTCTGGACTGGGTCGGTGCCAGCAGTCAGGGCGAGCGGTAGCAGGGCCGGCAGCCGGGTACGAGCGGAACAATCGCAGGGGGCACCGGGTGGAGCGACCTCCGAATCTCGCCGCGGCGATCGATGCCGCCGCCGAGGCGCTGATCGGTGTGCTCGACTCCGCCACCTCCCGGCACCACGTCACCGTCCCGCCGACCCAGTTGCGGGTGCTCGCCCTGATCAGCGCGCGGCCGGACACCAACGTGAACCGGCTGGCGGAGTTGCTCGACGTCGTACCCTCCTCGGCCAGCCGGCTCTGCGACCGGCTGGAGGCCACCGGGCTGCTGCGCCGGGTGGCCGACCCGCGCGACCGGCGGGAGGTCCGGCTGGTTCCCACCGCCGCGGCCGAGACCCTGCTGCGCGAGCTGAAGGAGCGGCGCCACCAAGCCGTGCAGGCGATCCTCGACCGGATGCCGGCGCGGGCGCAGCATGACCTGCTGCTGTCGTTGCTGGCCTTCGGACAGGCCGTGGAGGCGGGTACGGCGACGCAGCCGGACACCACCACTACCACCGCGCGCACCGCCTGACCCTTCTCACCCACGATGGCAGCCAGCGCCACTCCACTAGTGTCCTAGGATGCCCTACGGATGGTGACGCACCACACACCGAACAGCCGGAAACGACGGGAGCGCTGACCCCGAGGGCCGATACGTGAGCCCGATATAGTGGCAACTCGCCGGCCCGCGCTCACCACGTCCGGGGCGGCATCAGGGGAGGCCCCAGCCCGGGGCAGCCGAGGCGCCGGCGCTGGCCGGCCCGTCAGCGCGCACGTCCCGCCGAGGCGCCCAGCAGGCGCCCGGTCCGTGCTGCGGGAGGAGGTTCGGTGTCGCGTCGGCCGGCTCGGGCAGAGCACCCGCAGGGCACGGACGGCACCGCGGTCGGCGACCGGGTGCTGACCCTGCCGAACCTGATCAGCTTCGTCCGGCTGCTCGGCGTCCCGCTGTTCCTCTACCTGTTCCTGGTGGTGGAGGCCGACGTGGCGGCGATCGTGGTGCTGGCCGTCGGCGGCACCACCGACTGGGTCGACGGGTGGATCGCCCGGCGCCTCCGCCAGGTCAGCCGCCTCGGCGAGCTGCTCGACCCGTTCGCCGACCGGCTCTACATCCTCGCGACGTTGCTCGCCTTCACCGCCCGCGAGGTGGTGCCGTGGCAGTTCACGGCCGCGCTGCTGGCCCGGGAGCTGCTGCTGCTCGGTTCGCTGACGGTGCTGCGCCGACACGGGTACGGCCCGCCGCCGGTGCACTACGTGGGTAAGACAGCCACCTTCCTGCTGCTCGCCGCCTTCCCGATCCTGCTGGTGGGCACGGCGTCGGAGTCGGTGGCCACCGCCGCCGGGGCGATCGGCTGGGGCCTGGCGTGGTGGGGCCTGGTGCTCTACTGGGTGGCCGGCGCCATGTACGTGGTACAGGCCGCCCGGCTGGTCCGGTCCGTGCGGGCCCGCTCCGGGGGAGCGGCGGCATGAGCACGACGCCGGACTCCGGTGGGCGTCCCACCCGGGCGTTCACCCCCGACTTCCTGACCGAGCTGTTCCGCAATCCGCTGGATCCGGGCTACGCCGACGCGGCCGCCCGGCGCCGGGAGTCGCCACCCCCGGCGGGGTGGCGGGGCGCCTCCACGCGCGCGGTGAGCGTCGCGGTGATCGCGGTGGTCGGTTTCCTGTTCGCGGTGGCCTACCGGGAGACGATGGCGGAGGAGCCGAGCCGCAGTCAGGCCCGGGCCGGCCTGATCGCGCAGATCAAGCAGCGGGAGAGCGAGACCGACGAGATGACCGCCCGCGCGGACCGGCTGCGCGAGGAGGTGGGTCGGCAGCGCGACGCCGCGCTGAGCGGGTCGCAGGCGGCCCGGTTGCGCAACCTGGAGGCGGGGACCGGTCTGGGCCGGGTGCGGGGCGACGGGGTGGTGGTCCGGCTGGCCGACGCGGAGCCGAAGGACGACGGCGCGGTCTCCGGTGACTCGGACTCGGGTCCGCCCCGGGTGATCTACACCGACCTGCAGAAGGTGGCCAACGACCTGTGGGCCTCCGGGGCGGAGGCGGTGGCGATCAACGGTCAGCGGTTGACGGCGACGTCGACGATCCGGTCGGCGGGTGCGGCGATCCTGGTGGACTTCCGGCCGGTGACGAGCCCGTACGAGGTGACGGCGATCGGGCCGGGGTCGATGCGCGACAAGTTCGAGGAGAGCCGGGCGGCGTATCTGATGCGGCGGGTGGCGAAGGAGACCGGCCTGTCGTTCCAGATCCGGGACGCGGACGACCTCACCCTGCCGGCCGCGCCGGAGCCGCGGCTACGCTACGCGCAGCCTTCGGTCAGTCCGAGCCCGTCGCCGTCGGGGTCGGCCGACCGTTCGTCGAGTCCCGGGCCGTCCGGTTCGGGTACGTCCCCCCGCCCCTCCGGAGGTGTCCGATGATCGCGGTGCTGGCGCTGCTCGCCGGTGTGGTTCTCGGGATCTACCTGGACCCGACGGTGCCCGCCGCCTTGCAGCCGTATCTGCCGATCGCGGTGGTGGCGGCGCTGGACGCGGTGTTCGGTGGGGTACGGGCGAAGCTGGACCGGATCTTCGACGACAAGCAGTTCGTGGTGTCGTTCATCTCGAACGTGCTGGTCGCGGGCCTGATCGTGTACCTGGGTGACCAGCTGGGGGTGGGCGGTCAGCTCTCCACCGGTGTGGTGGTCGTGCTCGGGGTGCGCATCTTCGGCAACGTGGCGGCGATCCGTCGTCACCTGTTCCGGGCGTAGGTTTGTGGCGATGAGCGACGAGCAGCGGGACACCGGGACGGGCTGGCCGCAGCCGGCGGAGCCGCGGCGGCCGTCGGGGCCGGCGGGTGAGCCGGATCCCCGGCCGGACGCGCCGGATCCGGACGAGTTGAGTCCGTTGGCGCCGCCGGCGCAGGAGCCGGCGTCGCCGCCGGCGGAGGAGGCGGAGACGCAGCGCATCGAGGCCGCGCCCGAGCCGGCCGAGGTGGACCCGGAACGGCCCGAGGCCGACCTGGAGCGCGTCGAGCCCGAGCGCGTCGACCCGGCGCCGGTGGCCCTGGTGCCGGCGGGCCGTCGGTGGACCTCCGCGGGCGTGATGATCGCGGTGTTGCTGGTGTTGCTCGGGTTCACCCTGGTGGTCCAGTTCAAGACGACGTCGACGGATCCGACGCTGGCGGCGACCCGGCAGGAGGACCTGGTCCGGATCTTCTCGGATCTGGATTCCCGGGAGAAGCGGCTCCAGCAGGACATCGAGGCGCTGGAGGAGAGCCAGCGGCAGTTGCGTTCGGGTGAGCAGGGTCGGCAGGCGGCGTTGGACGAGGCGCGGCGGCGGGCGGACGAGCTGGGGATCCTGGCGGGGACGTTGCCGGCGCGGGGTCCGGGGCTGAGTGTGGAGTTCCGGCCGGGTGCGGGCAGGCCGATCCGGGCGGACCGGATCCTGGACGCGGTGCAGGAGTTGCGGGGCGCGGGCGCGGAGGCGATGCAGATCTCCGGCGCCGGTGGGTCGCCGGTGCGGATCATCGCGTCGACGTACTTCCTTGACGGGTCGGGCGGCTCGTTGGTGGTGGACGGGCGGTCCTTGTCGGGTCCGTTCACGATCACGGTGATCGGTGATCCGAAGACGATGGAGACGGCGTTGAAGATTCCGGGCGGGGTGGCCGCATCGGTCGCGGGTGACGGCGGTACCGTGAACGTTGATGAGCGTGGGGTTGCCGAGGTTTCGGCGCTGCACGCGCCGATGAAGCTGGAACACGCCCGTCCGGTCTCCTGACCGGCGCGGCCGCGTCGGATCACCTCCGGCGCACCGATGGATGAAGGACGCGTCTGGTGATTCCTGAGGATCTGCGTTATACCGCCGAGCACGAGTGGGTGGTCGGCGCCGACGGCGGCACGCTCCGCGTCGGCATCACCCACTTCGCGCAGGACGCGTTGGGTGACATCGTGTTCGTCCAGTTGCCCGACGAGGGTGCGGTGGTGGCGGCCGGTGAGCCGCTGGGTGAGATCGAGTCGACCAAGAGCGTGTCGGAGATCTACGCCCCGGTGAGCGGGACGGTGGCGGCGCGGAACGAGGCGCTGGGCGACACGCCCGAGGTGATCAACACCGACCCGTACGGTGCCGGTTGGCTGTTGGAGATCACGCCGGATGACCCGTCGGCGCTGGACGGCTTGCTGACCGCTGGTGCGTACCGCGAGCTGACCGAGAGCTGAGTTGCCCTGCCCGGGCGCGGGGGTGTTGTCCGCGCGTCCGGTTGCCCTGCATTTCGGCGCTGGCTAGGCTCGCCCAGTCGACCGAGAACCCCAATAGTTGAGCGTTGTGTAATTGCCTTCCCGGGCACGGGGAGCCAGCCGCCGGGTGTGCGACTGCCCGGCGGCCAGACCCGCCATTACCCCGACGCTGACCGAACAGATCCGTGAGGTGGTCCCATGACGCGCCCAGGCGACGAGTTCCCCCCGCTCGACGTCACTTCGACGCTCAATCTCGGTTCGTTGGACGAAGTGCTGGAGGGTCCGGACACCGATGTGGTGCCGAGCCGGATGTCCGGCTCGTTGCCGCCGGGAATGGCGCTGCTGGTGGTTCGTCGCGGCCCGAACGCGGGTGCCCGGTTCCTGCTGGACCATGACGTGACCACGAGTGGTCGGCACCCGGACAGTGACATCTTCCTCGACGACGTGACGGTGTCGCGGCGGCACGCGGAGTTCCACCGTGACGGTGGCACGTTCACGGTGCGGGACGTGGGCAGCCTCAACGGCACGTACGTGAACCGGGAGCGGGTCGAGGCGGCCACGTTGAGCAATGGTGACGAGGTGCAGATCGGTAAGTTCCGGGTGGTGTTCATCGCCGGTCCGCGCCCGGAGGAGGAGGCCGGCCGGGGGTGAACGAGCCTGCGGCTTCCTCGCCGCCCGGTGCGGCCCGTGCGCATCCGCTGATGAGCATCGGCGAGGTGCTGGGGCAGTTGCGGGCGGAGTTCCCGGACGTCACCATCTCGAAGTTGCGGTTCCTGGAGGCCGAGGGTCTGGTGGAGCCGCAGCGGACGGCGGCGGGTTATCGGAAGTACAGCTGGGACGACGTGGCCCGGCTGCGGTTCGTGTTGACCGCGCAGCGGGATCAGTATCTGCCGTTGCGGGTGATCCGTGACCAGTTGGCCGAGTGGGACGCCGGTGGTGACGGCCCGGGTCGGCAGCGGCCGACGTTGGTGGCGGTGGGTCCGGGTGGTGAGGTGCCGGGCCGTGCGGTGGAGGAGCCCGAGTCGTCGCAGGTGCGGCTCGGGCGGGCGGATCTGGTGGCGCACAGCGGGGTCGACGAGTCGACGTTGGCTGAGTTGGAGCGCCTCGGTGTGCTGGTGTCGGATCCGCCGGGCTGGTATGACGCGGATGCGTTGATCATCGCGCGGGCGGTGGCGGGTCTGGCGGCGTACGGGTTGGAACCGCGGCACCTGCGGGCGTACCGGTCGGCGGCGGATCGTGAGGTCGGTCTGTTCGCTCAGTTGGTGGCGCCGTTGGCGCGGCAGAGTGATCCGGCGGCGCGGGCGCGGGCGGCGGAGACGGCGCGGGAGTTGATGGCGTTGTCGCAGCAGTTGCATGCCGCGTTGGTGCGGGTGGGGTTGCGCTCGACGTTGGGTCGGTGAGCCGGTCGTCGAGGTGTCGTGCGGAAAGATCTGCCCCGGGAAGCGTGTCGTAGGCTTGCCGGGGTAACCCTTTTCCGGCCCGGGGCGTGGTGCTGGTGCGCATGGGACGACCGTGTCGCGGTCCGTGTACCGTGCAGGGAAGGGCGCGGTGCGTAGGTTGACGACGACACGGAGGCGGCGGTGCGCGAGCTGAGCGTGGTCGGAGTTCGGGTGGAGCTGCCCAGCAACCAGCCGATCGTCCTGCTCAGGGAGGTCGAGGGGGACCGCTACCTGCCGATCTGGATCGGTGCGGTGGAGGCGACGGCGATCGCTTACGAGCAGCAGGGGGTCAAGCCGGCCCGGCCGTTGACGCATGATCTGTTGCGGGATGTGCTGGCGGCGTTGAAGGCGCCGTTGCGGGCGGTGGAGATCACCGAGTTGAAGGAGAACGTCTTCTACGCCGATCTGCTGATCGGGGACGGCGTGCGGGTGTCGGCCCGGCCGAGCGATTCGATCGCGTTGGCGTTGCGGGTGGGTGCTCCGATTCGTTGTGCCGAGCAGGTCCTCAGCGAGGCGGGGATCGTGATTCCCGACGAGCAGGAGGACGAGGTGGAGAAGTTCCGCGAGTTCCTGGAGCAGGTGCGTCCGGAGGATTTCGCCGGCTGAGGGTCGCGTCCCGGTCATCTTCTGTCGGGCGTCACTGTGGGTGACGTTCCGGGTGTGTGTGGTGTGCGTCGGGTCGCTGCGCGGCGTGTCGCGACCGTTCCTCCGCGGTAACCCCTGCGCGCGGCGCTAGGGTTGCCGTGTCGAGGGGTGCACGTCCCGGAAACGACGTGTCACCGCACTGACGGGGAGGTTGTCGGGATGCACGAGCCGCGGGATCCTGAGCCAGGTGTGGAGCGGGGCGAGCCGGGTGTGGCGTCGTCGCCGGTGGGCACGGACGGTGACGGTTCGGTTGGTTACCGGGGTGTGACGGCCTGCCACGCGGTGGGGATCAGCTACCGGCAGTTGGACTACTGGGCGCGGACGGCGCTGGTGGTGCCGAGTGTGCGGGACGCGTCGGGGTCGGGGACGCAGCGGTTGTACTCGTTCCGCGACCTGGTGGTGTTGAAGGTCGTGAAGCGGTTGCTGGATGCCGGGGTGTCCCTGCAGAACATCCGCAAGGCGATCGAGGCGTTGCGGTCGCGCGGCGTGGAGGACCTGGCGGGGATCACGCTGATCTCGGACGGCACGACGGTGTACGAGTGTCGGTCGCCGGAGGAGGTGGTCGACCTGTTGCAGGGCGGCCAGGGCGTGTTCGGCATCGCGATCGGTGGCGCGTTCAAGGAGATCCAGGGGTCGTTGTCGCACCTGCCGGCGGAGCCGGCGACGTCCGGTGGCGGGGAGCCCGCGGAGCCGGCGTCGGATGCGGTGGGCGACGAGTTGGCGGCGCGTCGGGCGCGTCGTCGGGCGGGCTGAGTCCGTCTTCGTCAGGTGGCGTCGCGGCCGGTGGCGGTGCGCGGCGGTTGGCCGCTGCGCGCCTGCGGCACGACGTATCGATTCTGATCGTCCGGTGCCGGTGGGCCGGATTCGTTGCATGCTAAGGGCGGATGCCAGCGTGTGTCCGGTGTGCACACTCGTGCCCGGAGTCGTGTTGTTGACAGTTGTGGTGTTCCCAGGAATCCTGTCCAGGGCAATCACCAAGGGCATCGGCTGGTCACTGTGAGTGATCGCTGGTGGGGTGGTGCCGAGCTGATGTGTGGGGGGCGGCGCGAGAGTCGCGTCGTGGCCTGCCAGAGGACGGGGAAACGAGCCGAAGTGCACACTGACCACCATGTCGGCCTCCGCTCCGTACGGGCCGGCAGTGCTGTCGCCGACCATGCCGCACCCTCCTGTCCGGTCACCGGTACGCCGGCGCACCGGGCGCCGGGGGGTGCCGGTGCCGCCGTGGAGCGCGCGGAGGACGTCGCCGCGGAGGCCGCGGAGTTCCTGGAGCTGTACCACGGTGAGCGGCGGCTGCCGGGGCTGGCGGCGCGGTTGGCGGAGGTCCGCGAGGAGATCGCGTTGACCGGGTCGTACCGGCACACCCGCGACGAGCTGGTCTACGGGGCGAAGGTGGCGTGGCGGCAGTCGGTGCGCTGTGTGGGCCGGATCCGATGGGCGGGGTTGAAGGTCCGCGACCGGCGGCACGTGACGTCGGTGGCGGGGATCGCGCAGGAGTTGGCCGCGCACCTGGCGGCGGGGGACAACGGCGGCCGGATCCAGTCGGTGGTCACGGTCTTCGCACCGGACCTGCCGGGGGTGGGGCCGCGGGCGCGGATCTGGAACGACCAGTTGATCCGCTACTGCGGACACCGGCGCGACGACGGTTCGGTGCTGGGCGACCCGGCGCAGGTGGGGATGACGGAGGCGGCGCGGCGGTTGGGTTGGCGGCCGCCGCCGGTGCCGGGCCGGTTCGACCTGCTGCCGTGGGTGATCGAGACGGCGCAGGAGCAGCCGACGGTGGTGGGCGTGCCCCGGGAGCTGGTGCGGGAGGTCGCGCTGTCGCATCCGGAGCATCCGTGGTTCGGGGATCTGATGTTGCGGTGGCACGCCCTGCCGGTGATCAGCAACATGCGGCTGCGTATCGGTGGGGTGGACTACAGCTGCGCGCCGTTCAACGGCCACTACCTGAGCGACGAGATCGGCACCCGCAACATGGGCGACCGGGGCCGGTACGACCAGCTGCGGGCGGTGGCGGCCGGGTTGGGGTTGGACACCAGCCGCGAGGACACCCTGTGGCGGGAGCACGCGGTGCTGGTGATCAACCAGGCGGTGCTGCACTCGTTCAAGCTGGCGGGGGTGCGGGTGTCGGACCCGCACACCGAGTCGGAGCTGTTCATGAAGTTCTGTGCGCAGGAGGAGCGGGCGGGGCGGCCGGTGCACGGTGACTGGTCGTGGCTCAACGGCAGTGTCGGGTGGGCGGCGTTGCACGCGGTGCACCACCGCTACTACGACACGGCGGTGCCGAACCCGAACATCTGGCCGACGGACCGGGTGTACGACCCCAGTGGCGTGGTGAAGACGACCCTGCGGGAGCGTCACGACACGGCCCGCGCGCAGGAGGACTGACCGACATGGACAACGTGGCGCTGCGCCAGAGTTGGACGCAGTTCTCGGCCGCCGGCGTGGAGGCGGCGAAGTACTTCTACGCGACGCTGTTCGTGGTGGCGCCGGAGGCGCGGTCGATGTTCCCCACGAACATGCAGTACCAGGAGGACAAGCTCCTCAAGGCGCTGGGCCACATCATCACCAACCTGGACGACCCGACGGTGTTGACGGCGTTCGCGCAGCGGTTGGGCGCGGACCACCGGCGCTTCCACGGCCAGGATCAGCGGGGCAACCCGGTGGTGCTGGGGGAGCGGCACTACATCTGGGTGGGTCAGGCGCTGCTGGCGACGTTGGAGCGGTTCCTCGGGCCGCACTGGACGCCGGCGTTGCAGGCAGAGTGGGCGGCGGCGTACGAGCTGGTGGCGAAGCTGATGCTCGCCGGGGCGGCGGAGGCGGAGCGGACGTCCCCGCCGTACTGGGAGGCGGAGGTGCTGGGCGCGGAGCGGCGCCGCTCGGACATCGCGGTGTTCACGGTCCGCCCGAACTACCTGTGCAACTACCTGCCGGGCCAGTCGCTGCCGGTGCAGGTGCCGCAGTTGCGGACCTGGCGGTACCTGTCGCCGGCGAACGCGCCGCGGGCGGACGGGACGATCGAGTTCCACGTGCGGGCCGCCGGTCGGTTCTCCACCCACCTGGTGCGCAAGCTGCGCACGGGCGACCGGCTGCTGCTGGGACATCCCACGGGTACGGCGTTGTCGTCGTACGACCGTTCGCCGCACCTGCCGTTGCTGCTGATCGCGGGGGGCACCGGTCTGGCGCCGCTGCGGGCGGTGGTGGAGGCGTTGCAGCAGGGCAAGGGGCGGCGCACGACGCTGGTGGTGGGGGGTCGCACCCCGGACGACCTGTACGACGACAAGGCGTTGGCGCAGTTGGCGTCGATGCCCCCGGCGGCGGCGTGGCAGAACGGCGGGTCGACCTGGCTGCGGTACGTGCCGACGGTGGAGATCGGGTGGGGTTGGCAGGGGGCGATCGGCAAGGCCGCCGACACGGCGGTGCGGTTGGGACCGTGGACCGATACGGAGGTGCTGGTCTGCGGGAGTCCGGAGATGACCCGGGACACGATCACGATTCTGGCCCGCTCGGGTGTCCAGCCCCAGCAGATCCTGACCGAGAGTTACGATCACTCCCTCTACCCGCCCCTCGCCGAGGCCGACGACGCCGCCCCGCGCGACTTCAGCTGGACAGGTGCCCGATGAGCATCGACCACTCCGACCGCCTCGCCCTGCCCGGCATGCCTGACCAGGGGGAGCTGGCCCGTCAGTTGTCCATGTTGGAGGCGCGGCGGTTCCGGGGCAGTCACTGGTTGTCGGCCGACGAGGTCGCCGTGGTGATCCGTACGGCGGACGACCGGATCGCGTTGCTGGTCAACGAGTTGGAGCGGCAGCGGCGGGAGAACCACGGGCTGCTCAGCCAGGTGGAGATGCTGCGGCACGGCACGTTGCCGAGCAACGCCCCGCAGGGGCCGGACCCGATGGCGGTGGAGCTGGCGATGCGGGCGCAGGACGAGGCGAACCGCACGATCGGTGAGGCCAGCGCCGAGGGGGCGGAGATCATCGCCGACGCGCGCCGGCAGGCCGACGAGATCCTCGCCGAGGCGCACCGGCGCGCCGGTGACCTGAGCACGTCGGGGCCGGTGGGGCCGGTCGGGCCGGCGGGTATGCCGTCGCCGGAGGTGCAGCGCCGGCTGCAGGAGCTGGAGGAGCGGCACGCCGCGGCGCTGGCGGCGGTGGCGGCGGCGCAGCAGCAGTTGGACCGGTGGCAGGCACACCTGTCCGCGCAGTCGGAGCAGCTGCGCGCCGACGCGGCGGCGGCCGGCGGGGCGAGCGCCCAGCTGCGCGCCGTCCTCGGCGGCTAGCTGTCGAGCAGGGACTGCCCGGGTCGGTCAGCCGGCCCCGGCGATAGCCGCGAGGCGGCGGGCGAGCCGGGCGGCGGCCTGGCGCAGCTCCGGCGGCTCCAGCACCTCCGCCTCGAAGCCCAGCCGGGCCACCTGCGCGGCGAGCCAGTCGAGGTGGTCCCCGCCGACGACGAGCACGCACCATCCGTCGCGGTCGTCCTCGACGCGGCCCACCTGGGGCGGCACCAGCTCCCGTACCCGGTCGGGTCGGGCGTGCACCCGGATCCGGGCGAGATACCGGTAGGGCGCCTCGGTCACGGAGCGCTGCACGTAGGCGACCGGGTCCGGATGCTCCCTCGCCCGGAAGCGCCAGGTCGTCGCCGCCAGCTCGTGCATCCGGTCCAGCCGGAAGGTGCGCCAGTCGTCGCGGTCGACGTCGCGAGCCATCAGGTACCAGCGGCGGCCGGTGGTGACCATCCGCACCGGCTCGACCGTGCGCTCGCGTGCCGCGCCGTCGCGGCCGGCGTACCGGAACCGCACCCGCACGGCGTCGCGGCAGGCCCGCGCGAGCGTCACCAGCAGCTCCGCGTCGATCTGGACGCCGGGGCCGACGAGGGTGTCGGTGGCGCCGTGCACCGCCCGCACCTCGGCGCGCAGCCGGGCCGGCATCACCTGGTCGAGCTTCGCGAGCGCCCGCAGTGCCGCCTCACCCGCTCCGGCGACCGTGCCGCCCGACGCCATCCGCAGGGAGACCGCCGTCGCGATGGCCTCCTCGTCGTCGAGGAGCAGCGGCGGCAGCCGGGTACCCGCGCCGAGCTGGTAGCCGCCGCCGACGC
This sequence comes from Micromonospora sp. CPCC 206171, assembly GCF_036906755.1. Taxonomy (NCBI): domain Bacteria; kingdom Bacillati; phylum Actinomycetota; class Actinomycetes; order Micromonosporales; family Micromonosporaceae; genus Micromonospora; species Micromonospora sp. CPCC 206171. Next base: position 36,234 of record NZ_JBAKHT010000022.1, read on the forward strand.
CCGCCGTGGCGTGCACGGGGTAGCCGAGTGCGCGCAGTCGCTCCACGTCGCGGCGCACCGAGCGGTCGGTGACCTTCAGCTCGGCGGCGAGTTCGGTGGCGGTCCAGGACGGCCGCCGCTGCAGCAGCGCCAGCAACCGCAGCACCCGCTCGGTCGTCGCCTCGACGGTCACCCGCGCATCGTCGCACGGATCACGGAACGTTCCTGTCCGCTATCCGGGGGAGGCTGTGACCATGACCGACCAGAACTGGAATCTCCTGCTCCGGGACCAGCTCGCCGGGCACTGGACCGGCCAGCTGCGCGATCGCCTCGACGGGCTCACCGACGACGAGTACTTCTGGGAGCCGGCGCCCGGCTGCTGGAGCGTGCGTCCGCGCGGCACCGGCGCCGCACCGGTGCAGGCGGGGTCCGCGGCGCTGAGGATCGACTTCGCGATGCCGGAGCCCGACCCGCCGCCGTTGACGACGATCGCGTGGCGACTCGGGCACGTCATCGTCGGCGTGCTCGCGGTGCGCAACGCCGCGCACTTCGGTCGCGCGCCCACCGACTACCAGTCGTTCGAGTACGCCCCGACCGCGGCCGGGGCGCTGGCCCAGCTCGACACGGAGTACGCCACGTGGCTGGCCGGGGTCGAGTCCCTCGGCGACACCGGCCTCGCCCGCCCGTGCGGCAAGGCGGAGGGACCGTACGCCGAGCATCCGATGGCAGCGCTGGTGCTGCACATCAACCGCGAGCTGATCCACCATCTGGCCGAGGTGTGCCTGCTGCGCGACCTCTACCTGCACACTGACCAGCGGACCCGACAGGAGGCGAGCTGAGATGGCCCGCGACGTACAGATCACTTTCGACTGCGCCGACCCGGCCGGACTGGCGGCGTTCTGGGCCGAGGCCCTCGGCTACCGGTTGCAGGACCCGCCCGGGGGCTTCGAGTCGTGGGAGCAGGCCCTGGAGGCGATGGGCGTGCCGCCCGAGCGGCGCAACGACGCCTCGGCGCTGGTCGACCCCGAGGGCTCCGGGCCGCGGCTGTTCTTCCAGCGGGTGCCGGAGGGCAAGCAGGCCAAGAACCGCGTGCACCTCGACGTGCGGGCCGCCCCCGGGCTCGAGGGCGACGCGCGGATGGCGGCCCTGGAGGCGGAGGCCGAGCGGCTCACCGGCCACGGCGCCACCCGGGTCAGCCGCCACGAGCCGGCGCCCCCGCTCGGCGCCGGTCACGTCGTGATGGCCGACCCCGAGGGCAACGAGTTCTGCCTCGACTGACTGCCGCGCGGCGGCGCCGGGGCGATCGGTTACGCGGGGTGCGGCGGCGCGGCGGCGGCGACGGCCTCACCGATCGGGGTTTCCCCGTCGACGAGTTCGAGGATCCGCCCGGCGCTGCCCGGGTGGTAGAGCAGCGCGACGAGGACCCGGGCCACGTCGGTGCGGGTGACCGCGCCGCGCGCCACGCGCCGGTCGAGGTGGATGCGGCCGGTGGGCGCGTCGTCGGTGAGCCGGCCGGGTCGCAGCACCGTCCAGTCCAGGTCGCGGCGGGTCAGGTCGTCCTCGGCGGCCTTCTTGGCGCGCAGGTACGCCGCCCACACCTCGTCCGTGCCGGCCGCCGGCGGGTCCTGCACCCCCATGGAGGAGACGAGCAGGTAGCGGCGTACCCCGGCGGCCTGGGCGGCGTCGGCGAGCAGGACGGCGGCGGCCCGGTCGACGGTGTCCTTGCGGGCGGCGCCGCTGCCCGGGCCGGCGCCGGCGGCGAAGACCACGGCGTCGGCGCCGGTGAGGTGCTCGGCGATCTCGTCGACGCCGGCGTGTTCCAGGTCCGCCAGGACGGGGTGGGCGCCGACGGCGCGCAGCGCGGCGGCGTGGTCGGGGTTGCGGATCAACCCGACGGCGCGGTCGCCCCGGCCGGCCAGTTCCCGTTCCAGCAGGAGGGCGATCTTGCCGTGGCCTCCGGCGATGACGACGCGCACACCTGCCAACCTAGTGCGGTGCCCACTAACGTTCACCGGGTTTCCGATGCACCGTTGTGGATCCTCGCCGTGTGGGCGAGCGACTCCCCACCTGGTGGTGGGGCGGGCCTCCGCGGGCCAACTGATCCTCGCGCCGTCATCGCGGGGCGGCGGGGATCACGCCGGGACCGACCGGCACCGGGCAGGTGCCGGCCGGCTCGACGGTGCGTGAGCACCTCGGGCAGCACGACGGCTGCCGGGGTGGTGGGTCCGCCGCCCGGGCTGCGGGTGGCGATGCTGGCGGCCGCGACCACGTCGCGGTGCCCGGAGAACTGGCAGTGCGGGCAGGACAGGCTCCGCCCGCGCGGTTTCGGCACCCGGCGGTGACAGACAGGGCAGGTGGACGAGGTTCCCCGCTCGTCAACCAACCGGACGGTGATGCCGGCCAAGGTGGCCTTGTCGGTGAGGATCTGCAGGAGCCGGCCGATCTGCCACTGCCGCAGCCGCAGGTTGTGCCGCCGCCCCGCCGCGATGTCCAACACCCCGCGCGGGTCACCGACATGCAGCACACCCACCCGCCGACGCACCGCCCAGGACACGACCGTGGCGGCGGCTTCGTGCTGGGCCTGACGGACCCTACGCCGGTGCCGGCCCTCCACCAGGCGGGCGCGGCGTCGGTGCTGGCGCCACCGCCGCGACCCCCGCTGACCCGGCTTCGGTGCGCGGCGGGCCACGGCGCGGCGGCGGGCCTTGCTGTCGGCCAAATGCATGCGGTGCTCGGCGCGCACAGCCCGCCCCGACACCAACAACCCCTCACCGTCCGGGCCAGCCACCGCGTACGGGTGAATCACACCGAGATCCACCCCGGCGACCCGGCCCGGATCCGGCCCCTCACCCGCCGGATAGGTCGCCACCGGCACCTCGGCGCTCACGTCCAGGAACAGCCGGCCGCCCTCGCACAGCAGGGTGACCGAGCGGACCTGCTCGGACGGGTACGGCACCTCCCGCGCCAGCCTGACCCACAACGGCGACGTGCCCCTGGCCGTGGGAAGGCGAACCCGACAGCCCTGGAGGGTGAAGGTGCCGTGATACCAGCGCACCGGCATCAACGCCCGCCGACGACGCGGAAACCGCACCGACAGGTCACCATCCTGGCGGGCTTTCGCCGCCGCGAACCACGCATCGGAGAACCGCCGCAACACCGACCGGGCACCCGTGCTGTCCAACTCGCCGAACGTGCCCGGCCCCGACCCGGACAACTCCCGGCACAACTCCTGATAGCCCACCAGCGGTGCATCACCGCGGCGGCGCCGCCACGCGTTGGCCTCCAGGACACACGCCCACACGTCACCGGCCGAGCGCAGCAATGCGAAACACCGCCGCCGCTGCCCCGCCGTCACCCGCAGAGCTACACGAGCCGTGCGATACACGACCCGAGGGGCGGTGGGATCCCGACGACGAGGCACAAACACACCCAACCCCACGGGTACGACAAAACCCGGCAGCAGCCAACCCGGCGAACGTTAATGGACACCACTAGCCGGCGACGAGGGTCACCGGCTGACGCTCGCCGCCCGGGGTGGCGTTGAGGCAGCATGGACGGGTGACGGAGACGATCGACGCGCTCGCCGGCCTGGTCGCCGGTGGTGGTGTCGTGGTGCTGAGCGGGGCGGGGCTGTCCACGGAGTCGGGCATCCCCGACTACCGGGGGCCCAGCGGCGCGGCCCGCCGGCACAGCCCGATGACCTATCAGACGTTCACCCGGGACCCGCTGGCGCGGCGGCGGTACTGGGCGCGCAGCCACCTGGGGTGGCGGATGATCGCCCGGGCGGCGCCGAACGACGGGCACCGGGCGGTGGCCCGATTGCAGGACGCCGGGCTGGTCGACGGGGTGATCACCCAGAACGTCGACGGGCTGCACACGGCGGCGGGCAGCCCGCAGGTGGTGGAACTGCACGGCCGCCTCGACGAGGTGGTGTGCCTGGACTGCGGCAACCGCACCTCGCGGGAGGAGCTGGACCGCCGGCTGCGGGAGGCGAACCCGGGGTTCGACGCGGCGGTCGGGGCGGTCAACCCCGACGGTGACGTGGAGCTCGCCGACGAGCAGGTGGCCGGGTTCCGCACGGTCGACTGCACGTTCTGCGGCACGGGGATGCTGAAACCGGACGTGGTGTTCTTCGGGGAGACGGTCCCGGCGCCGCGGGTGTCGCACTGCTTCGCGATGGTGGGCGCGGCGCGGCTGCTGTTGGTGCTCGGCTCGTCGTTGACGGTGATGTCGGGGCGGCGGTTCGTGCTGCGGGCGGCGAAGCTGGGCATCCCGGTGGTGATCGCCAACCAGGGCCCGACCCGCGGCGACGGGTACGCGGCGATGACCGTCGACGCGCCGCTGGGGCTGCTGCTGCCCGCGCTGGCCGACCGGGTCACCGGCGCGGTGTGCGCGCGGGTGCCGGCGGACGGCGCCCGGCCGGCGGCGGTGGCCGCCGCCACGCTCTGACCCCCGGCCGGGAGCGGCGACGCGGCCGGCGGGGGTACGCGATCTGCCGGCAACACCGGCGCTGGTAGCGTTGACCATGCCGGTACCACCCACGCGGGAGAGACCGCCCAAACGGCAATTGGGCGGCGCCGAAGGGGCATATCCTCCCCGGAACCTCTCAGGCAAAAGGACCGCGGGGGCAGGCACTGTGGAGCGTCTTCGGGTGCGACTCAGGGGGAGGCCGACCTGTCGACCTCGCCCCCGCAGGAGCGCCGCGCATGACCGTAGAGAAGTTCGCCGACCGGCACATCGGCCCCGATCCGGGTGACGAGCGCCGGATGTTGGAGGCCGTCGGCTACGGCTCGATCGATGAGCTGATGGACGCGGCGATCCCCGAGGTGATCCGCTGGCACGGCACCCTGGACCTGCCCGACCCGGCCACCGAGCGGGAGGCGATCGCCGAGCTGCGCGCCCTGGCCGCCCGCAACACCGTCGCGGTGTCGATGATCGGCCTGGGCTACCACGGCACCCACACCCCCGCAGTGATCCGCCGCAACGTGCTGGAGGACCCGGCCTGGTACACGGCGTACACGCCGTACCAGCCGGAGATCAGCCAGGGCCGGCTGGAGGCGCTGCTGAACTTCCAGACCATGGTCACCGATCTGACCGGCCTGGCCACCGCGAACGCCTCGATGCTCGACGAGGGCACCGCCGCGGCCGAGGCGATGACCCTCGCCCGCCGCGCGTCGAAGAGCAGGAGCCCGGTGTACGTCGTCGACGCCGACACCCTGCCGCAGACCATCGCGGTGATCACCAGCCGCGCCGAGCCGCTGGGCATCGAGGTGCGGGTGCTCGACGTCGAGCGCGACGAGCTGCCGGGGGAGTTCTTCGGCCTGCACCTGCAGTACCCGGGCGCGTCCGGCGCGGTCCGTGACCACGCCGACCTGGTGGCCGCGGCGCACGCGGTGGGGGCGCTGGTCACCGTCGCGGCGGACCTGCTGGCGTTGACGCTGCTGCGCCCGCCGGGAGAGATCGGCGTGGACATCGCCGCGGGCACCACCCAGCGCTTCGGGGTGCCGATGGGCTTCGGCGGGCCGCACGCCGGCTACCTGGCCGTCCGCTCCGGTCTGGAGCGGATGCTGCCCGGCCGGCTGGTCGGGGTGTCCCGCGACGCCGACGGCAACCCGGCGTACCGGCTGGCGTTGCAGACCCGCGAGCAGCACATCCGGCGGGAGAAGGCGACCAGCAACATCTGCACCGCGCAGGTGCTGCTGGCGGTGATGGCCGGCATGTACGCCGTGTACCACGGCCCGGACGGGCTGCGGGCGATCGCCCGGCGTACCCACGACATGGCGGCGCGGCTCGCGGCCGGGCTGCGCGCCGGCGGCGTCGACGTCGCGGACGTCGCGTTCTTCGACACCGTCACCGTGACCGTGCCGGGCCGGGCGGCCGAGGTGGTCGCGGCGGCCGCCGACCGGCGGGTCAACCTGCGGCTGGTCGACGCCGACCGGGTGGGGATCTCGTGCGACGAGACCACCACCGCCGAGCACCTCGCGGCGGTGTGGGCGGCGTTCGGCGTGCCCGCCCACGACGGACCCGCAGGTGGGGCGCTGCCGGTCGAGTTTCGTCGCACCTCGGACTTCCTCACCCACCCGGTGTTCCGCACCCACCACTCCGAGACGGCGATGCTGCGCTACCTGCGGCGGTTGTCGGACTTCGACTACGCCCTGGACCGGGGCATGATCCCGCTGGGCTCGTGCACGATGAAGCTGAACGCCACCACCGAGATGGAGGCGATCACCTGGCCGGAGTTCGCGCACGTGCACCCGTTCGCGCCGGATGAGCAGACCGCCGGGTACCGGGACATGATCGGCCAGCTGGAGTCGTGGCTGGCGGAGGTGACCGGCTACGACGCGGTCAGCGTGCAGCCCAACGCGGGATCGCAGGGTGAGCTGGCGGGGCTGCTGGCCATCCGCTCCTACCACGCCTCCCGGGGCGCGGGGCACCGCGACGTGTGCCTGATCCCGTCGTCGGCGCACGGCACCAACGCGGCGAGCGCGGTGATGGCCGGCATGCGGGTGGTCGTGGTGGCCTGCGACGACGACGGCAACGTCGACCTGGTCGACCTCGACGCGAAGATCGACAAGCACCGGGACGCCCTGGCGGCGATCATGGTGACGTACCCGTCGACGCACGGCGTGTACGAGACGGGCATCGCGTCGCTGTGCGCGAAGGTGCACGACGCTGGCGGCCAGGTGTACGTCGACGGGGCGAACCTCAACGCCCTGGTCGGGTTCGCCAAGCCCGGCAAGTTCGGGGCGGACGTGTCGCACCTGAACCTGCACAAGACGTTCTGCATCCCGCACGGCGGCGGTGGCCCCGGGGTGGGTCCGGTGGCGGTGCGGGCGCACCTGGCGCCGTTCCTGCCGGGCGACCCGCTCGGCGCGCACGTCGACAGCCGGCCGGCGATCTCGGCGGCGCGGTACGGCTCGGCGGGGATCCTACCGATCCCGTGGGCGTACCTGCGGATGATGGGCGCCGAGGGGCTGACCCGGGCGACCGGGGTGGCGGTGCTGGCGGCGAACTACGTGGCGGCGCGGCTGCGCAACCACTTCCCGGTGCTGTACGCCGGCAACAAGGGCCTGGTGGCGCACGAGTGCATCCTGGACCTGCGGCCGCTGACGAAGGCGACCGGGGTGAGCGTGGACGACGTGGCCAAGCGGCTGATCGACTACGGCTTCCACGCGCCGACGATGTCGTTCCCGGTGGCGGGGACGCTGATGGTGGAGCCGACCGAGAGCGAGGACCTGGCCGAGCTGGACCGGTTCTGCGACGCGATGATCGCCATCCGCGCGGAGATCGACAAGGTGGGTGCCGGGGAGTGGCCGGCCGGGGACAACCCGCTCGCCAACGCCCCGCACACCGCGGCGATGGTCGCCGGGGACTCGTGGCCGCACCCGTACCCGCGGTCGGTCGGGGCGTACCCGGCCGGGGTGGACCGGGCGGGCAAGTACTGGCCGCCGGTGCGGCGGATCGACGGGGCGTACGGCGACCGGAACCTGGTCTGCTCGTGCCCGTCGCCGGAGGCCTTCGAGGAGTGACCCGTACGCTGCGCCGGGGCGGACGTCGTGCCGCCCCGGCCGGCGGGTCCTGGGGAGGGCGGTCCCGGGCCGGGGGACTAGCCTGGTGCCGTTGACCTGCTCCTGTGACGGAGCGTGGTCAACTTAGGCGACGAGAGCGTGGCGGGCGGGCCCGCGGTGCGGGGCGATGGTGCTGCCGTCGGGGAGCAGTTCGCCGGTGTCCTCGAAGACGATGACACCGTTGCAGAGCAGGCTCCAGCCCTGCTCACGGAAGCAGGCGATGACGCGGGCGGCTTCGCGGTCGGTCGCCTCGGCGGAGGGGCAGGTGGGTTGGTGCTGGCACATCGGGTTCTCCGGACTGTGGGGGCACTGTGTCATGGTTCACATGACCAGTGACGCACAGTACCAAGGTCGAGCGCGCGGAATCGAGCAGGCATCGGTCATGTTCCCCGGAAATCCACTGAACGGATGAGGAAGAATGGGCCAACCGGCGTGGAAACGCTCCCACGACCGCTGATCGACGTACCCGGCGCGCCGCCGTCGTGCCGCGGCGTGCTCGTCGAGCGCGCCCGGTACGAGTGGCGCCCGGCCGACGGCGGCGACCCGGCCACACTGGCCGAGCAGTTCCTCGCCGCGCACGGGCTCGACCTGACCGACCTGGCCCGGCCGGCCACCCACCAGCCGACCGGCGTCTGCGGCGCCGCCCTGTACGTCTCCGCCGCCGCCGGCGCCCGCATGATCGGCGCTCCGCCCGGCGCGTCCACCCCGGCGCCGGCCCTGCCGGAGCTGGCCGTGGTCGTTTACGGTCACCAACCGTCCCCGACCGCACCGCCGGCGCGCGGCGCACGGCCCGGCCCCGGCTGGTGGCTGGGCGACTGGCGGGAGAGCTGGACCCCCCGGCAGCACGCCGACGCCGTCACCGCGGTCCGCGCCGCCATCGCCCGCGGCGACGTGTACCAGGTCAACGTCGTCGGGCACGCCGCCGCCCGCTACCTCGGCGACCCGCGACCGGCGCTGTCCCGGCTCGGCGCACTGCCCGGCGCCCGCTACGGCGGCACTCTGCACGGCGACGGCTGGGCCATCGGCTGCGCCTCCCCGGAGACCCTGGTCGAGGTGACCGACGGCCGGGTGATCACCCGACCGATCAAGGGCACCCGTCCCGCCACCGCCGCCGGGCGCCACGAACTGCTCGCCTCGGCCAAGGAACGCGCCGAACACGTGATGATCGTCGATCTGGAACGCAACGACCTGGCCCGGGTGGCGCGCACCGGGTCGGTGCGGGTGGACGAGCTGTTCGCGGTGCGCCGCTGGTGCGACCTGTGGCAGGCCGAGTCGACCGTGTCCGCGGCGGTGGCCGACGGGCTGGGCCTGGCGGACCTGCTGCGGGCGACCTGCCCCGGCGGGTCGGTCACCGGCGCGCCGAAGCTCGCCGCCCTGGCCCGGATCGCCGCCCTGGAACCCGTCGGGCGCGGCGCCAGCATGGGCGCGCTCGGCTGGGTCGGCCCGGGCCGCCTCGACCTGGGCCTGACCATCCGCACCGTGGCCGCCGACGCCGACCGGCTGCACGTCTGGGCCGGCGGGGGCATCACCTGGGACAGCGACCCGGACGCCGAGGTCGCCGAGGCGGCCGCCAAGGCCGCCCCGGTACGCGCCCTGCTCGCCACCGGCTGACGCCGGGCCCCGCGCGGCAGCAGGGCTGCCGTCACCGTCGCCGGGGCGTTGCGGGCGCTGTGGAGCTGATGACATGAGCGACTCACGCCGACGCTTCGGCGGGCCATCCGGGCGCTGCAGAGCTGATGACGCATGTGACTCACGCGAACGTCCAGGCGGGGGCGTTCCGGGCCTACAGAGCTGATGACGTGAGTGACTCACCGCGGGGACATCCGTGTTGTCGATCCTGATGACGCAGGCGACCCGCGCCGGCATCGCGACCCTCGGTGATTCGTTGGCGTCATCAGCTCGACAGCGCCCCGAACGACTCCTCGGGCCGCCCGTCGTCCCGGACCGCAGCCGCTGGCCCGTCAGGCGTGCCGGACCCGCCGGCATCGAGGTCCCCGGGTCGGCGTGGGCGACCCGCCGCGACGCGGGCGTCGCGACCGCCACCGAGGCCATCCTCGACGACTTCGCCGCCCGCGAACGCGGCGAGCGCCCGGTCGCCGCCGTGACGTCCACCGACGGCCGCTACTGACGAGCCCGGCAGCGCACCCGACCACCGCTGCGCGGCCCCGGGATGGTCCGTTCCGGTCACATCGGTGCGCTCACCGGCTCAGGTTCCGCCAGCGGCGCACGGCCAGCGGTGCGCAGACGGCGATCAGCAGCAGCGGCCAGGCGACCGCCAGGGCGACGGCGTGCTGCGCGGCGAAGGACTCGCCGCCCCAGCCGGGGTTGCCGAACAGCTCCCGGCAGGCCGCCGCGGTGGCCGACAGCGGGTTCCACCGGGCGACGGCGGCCAGCCAGCCGGGCATGGTGTCCGGGGCGACGAAGACGTTGGAGGCGAAGCCCAGCGGCCAGACCAGGATCTGCAGTACGGCCACCGACTCCGGCGCGCGCAGCAGCAGCGCCAGGTGGATGCCGAGGACGACCATCGCCGCGCGCAGCAGCAGCAGGAGCCCGACGGCGGCGAGGGCCCGGCCGGCGCCGAGGTGCCACTGCCAGCCGACCAGCGCGCCACAGCCGAGCATGACGGCCAGCGCGACGACGGCGTGCAGCAGGTCGGCGACGGCCCGCCCGGTGACCACCGCGGAGCGGGCCATCGGCAGGGAGCGGAACCGGTCGGTGACGCCGCGGGCGGCGTCGGTGGCCACCGCCGTGTAGGTGGCCTCCACCCCGAAGAGCATGGTCATGGCGAACATGCCGGGCAGCAGGAACTCCTGGTAGTCACCGCCCCCGGGCACCACCATCGCCCCGCCGAGCAGGTAGCCGAACATCAACACCAGCAGCACGGGGAAGAGCAGGGCGACGATCACCGGGCCGGGTTGCCGCGCCCAGTGGGCCAGGGCCCGCCCGGTCAGGGTGGCCGCGTCGGTGAGCGCCCAGCGGGCCCGGTGCAGCGCCAGGGCCGGCGTGCTCACGCTGTCACCTCGTCCTGGCCGGCAGTGAGGTGCAGGAACACCTCGTCGAGGGTGGGTCGGCGCACGGCCACGTCGGCGGCCTCCAGCCGTCCGTCGGCCAGGGCGCGCAGCACGGCGGACAGCGCGCTCACCCGGTCGGTGGTGGTGACGCTGACCCGCAGCTCGTCCGGGGCCACGCGGGGTGCGGTGGCGGTGGCCGCGCCGATGACCTCGGCGGCGCGGGTCAGGTCGCCGGGGTGGTGCAGCACCACGTCGACCCGGTCGCCGCCGAGGGCGGACTTGAGGTCGTCGGGGCTGCCGGCGGCGATGATGCGGCCGTGGTCGACGACCCTGATCGTGTCGGCCAACTGGTCGGCCTCCTCCAGGTACTGGGTGGTGAGCAGGACGGTGGTGCCGGCGGCGACGAGCGCGCGGACGGCGTCGCGGACGGCGCCACGGGCGCGCGGGTCGAGGCCGGTGGTGGGTTCGTCGAGGAACAGCACCGGCGGGTCGAGGATCAGCGCGGCGGCCAGGTCCAGCCGGCGGCGCATCCCCCCGGAGTACGTCCCGACCGGCTCGTCACCGGCGTCGGCGAGGCCGAAGCGGACCAGCAGCTCGTCGGCGCGAGCGCGGGCCCGGGCGGGGGAGAGGTGGTGCAGCCGGCCGAAGAGCACCAGGTTCTGCCGTCCGCCGAGCACCTCGTCGACGGCGGTCTGCTGGCCGACCAGGCCGATCTGGGCGCGGACCCGGTCAGGGTGCCGGCGCACGTCGTGGCCGGCGACCCGGGCGGTGCCGGCGTCGGCGCGCAGCAGGGTGGTCAGGATCCGCACCATGGTGGTCTTGCCGGCGCCGTTGGGACCGAGGACCGCGCAGACCGTGCCGCCGGCCACGGTCAGGTCCACCCCGGCGAGGGCGTCGGTGTCGCCGTAGCGCTTGCGCAGTCCTTCGGCCTCGATGACCGGTGCGTGGCGTCGCATGGGCACGCTCCTCTCCCCGTTACCGTGCGCCGTACCGTACACCATACGGTACGCAGGTCGGTAGGGTGACGGCATGAGCGTCGAGTACAGCGGCACCGGGGACCCCGCGCGCAGCCTCGCCCTGCTCTGGCGCACCAGCGAGAAAGCCAGCCGCCGCGGCGGCGACCTGAGCGTGGACCGGATCGTGCGGGCGGCCATCGAGGTGGCCGACACCGAGGGACTGGTCGCGCTGTCCATGCGCCGCGTCGCCGAGCGCCTGGGAGTCGGCACCATGTCGCTCTACACCCACGTGCCCGGCAAGGGCGAACTGCTCGACGTCATGCTCGACACCGTCTACGGCGAGACCGCCCGGCCCGCCGAGGTCCCCGGCGGCTGGCGCGGCCGGCTGGAGCAGATCGCCCGGGAGAACTGGGCGCTCTACCTGCGCCACCCCTGGCTGCTGCAGGTCGCCACCACCCGCCCACCCCTGGGCCCCAACGTCACCGCCAAGTACGAGTACGAACTGCGCGCGGTCGAGGGCATCGGCCTGACCGACCTGGAGATGGACGCCGTGGTCACCCTCGTCGACGGGTACGTCCACGGCGCGGTGCGCGGCGCGGTGGAGGCCGCCCAGGCCGCACAGCGCACCGGCATGACCGACGAGCAGTGGTGGCGGGCGCACGCACCGTACCTGGAGAAGGTGATGGACCCGCAGCGGTTCCCCACCGCCGCCCGGGTGGGCACCGCCGCCGGGCAGGAGTACCAGGCGGCCGGCGACCCCCTGCGGGCCTTCGAGTTCGGCCTGGCGCGCATCCTCGACGGCGTCGCCGTCCTGGTCGGCGAGCGCTGACCGGGGTGCGCCACCGCCGGCCGTGAGGCACGGATAGCCTTTCCGGCATGACCGTACGCCCCATCAGGATCATCGGTGATCCCGTCCTGCGCACCGCCTGCGAGCCGGTGACCAGCTTCGACGCCGAGCTGCAGCACCTGGTCGACGACCTGATGGACACCCTGCTGGGCGCGCCCGGCCGGGCCGGCGTGGCCGCGCCGCAGATCGGGGTGAGCGCCCAGGTGTTCGTCTACGACGCCGACGGCCACCGCGGACACATGATCAACCCGAGCATCGAGCTCTCCGACGAGACGCAGGACGACGACGAGGGCTGCCTGTCCATCCCCGGGCTGTACTTCCCGACCCGCCGGGCGATGCACGCCACCGTGCACGGCTTCGACCGGCACGGCGAGCCGCTGACCATCTCCGGCAGCGGCTTCCTGGCCCGCGCCCTGCAGCACGAGACCGACCACCTGCGCGGCCGCCTCTACGTCGACACCCTGTCCGGCGACGTACGCCGCCGGGCGCTGCGGGAGATCCGCGCCGGCCGGTTCGACTCGCCCAGTCGGCACCGCTGACAACTCGCCCAGCCGGCACCGCTGACAATGCGGGGGCGGCCGACGGCCACCCCCGCACCCGATCAGCCGCAGGTCACTTCGGCGGCGGGGCCACCAGGCAGGTCGCCGTGGAGCTGTTGCCGACGTTGTCCACGCCGGTGATCACCGCGTCGCCGCGCAGCGTCACCTTGTAGTCGACGTCGCCGGTGCCGTCCTTGACCCGGGACTGGGCACCCGGCGCCTGCACCAGCTTGATCTTGGTGCCGGCGGGGAACGGACCGAACTTCACCGCCGGGTCGGCGCTGTCAGCGATGTAGACGTCCACCGCCGTGTCGACGATGTCGGTCGAGGTGAGCTGGTAGAACCCGTCCGGGTTGTACGAGCCGGGGATGTTGCCCCCGCTCGGGTTGTTCGTCGGCACGCACGCCGTGGCCGGCGCGGTGGTGTCGACCACCCGCATCGTCGCGGTGTCGCTGCCGGTGTTGCCGGCCGCGTCGGTGGCGGTGCAGGTCACCGTGGTGGCACCGAGCGGGAAGGTGCTGCCCGACGGCGGCACACACGTCGGCGTGAGCGGCCCGTCGACGTTGTCGGTCGCCGAGGCCGGGTAGGTGATGACCGCGCCGGCGGGGCTGGTCGCCTCGACGGTCCGGTCGTCCACGACCACCACCGGCGGGGTGACGTCGTTGACCGTGACGCTGATCTGCTCGACGAACGCCGGCCCGCCGGAGAGCCCGTTGAGCAGGAAGTCCACCGTGCAGTGCAGGGTGGCGCCCTGCGGGGCGTTCCCGGCCACCGTGACGGTCTCGGCGAACGGCACGTTCGTGCCGCTCTGCTGGGTACGCGAGGCCGCGTCGAAGGTGACGGTCAGCCCCGGGTCGCAGGACGTCACCGTCGGGGTGACGGTGACGTCGAGATCCCGCAGCCCGCTGAGGATCGCGTCGGTGACGGTCTCCGGGGCGCTGCCGACCAGCTGGCCGCCGGTCGCGGCGACCACCGCGCCGGCCTGCCCGCTGACGTTCAGGCCGCCACCGCCGCCGCTGACGCTGACCGCCAGAACCTTCGCCTCGTCGGCCTGCAGAGCCGAGGTCGCTTGCGCCAGGGTGTGCCCGGCGCTCGGGTCGTGGCTGGGGGCGTCGCCGACCAGCACCACGATCCGGCTGCTGCCCGAGCGGTAGGCGATCCCACCGTCGGAGACCTGAAACAGGGCGTTCACCCACGCCTCGGGGGTGTCCCCGCCGCCGCCGGCGGACAGCCCGTTGACCGCGTTCTGCAACGCGGTCGCGTCGTCGGTGAGGTTCTGCCGGACCCGGAACAGCTCCGCGCCGTCGCTCTCGTCCCGGTAGGAGGCCACCGCGAACTGCGCGCTCGGCTGCACCGACCGCACGTTGTCGATGACCTGCTGCAGGTTGGCCTGCACGTCGCCGATGACGGTGCCCATGCTGCCGGTCGTGTCGACCAGCAGCACCACGTCCGGCTTCGGCGGGATCGGCGGGGTGGCGACCACCTTGGCGATGTCGATGCTCGCGCCCGGATCGGCGTCCCGGTCCACCACGGCCGGGTCGACGCCCGGCGCCGCGAGCGCCGGCGCGCCCGTCACCGCCACCAGGGCCGCCACGGTGGCGGTGAGGACCGCCAACCGACTTCGACCCCGTACTGATGTCACTGCCATCTGTGCTCCTTCGGCTCCGCCGCGTCACGACGCGGCCTCTGCCAGGAGACGCTAGGGGTCCGAGGGGCCGCCGCCCGTCCGACACAGGCCCAGCTCAGGGTCGGGTTGTTGACCCGGCGTGGCGGCTGGACATGCTGTCTGTCACCGCAGTCAGGGTGTACTCGCCGAAGTCGGCGACCCGGCTGAAGCCGAGCCGTCGATAGAGCCGCACCGCGGCGACGTTGTCGGCCTTGACGTTGAGGGTGACGTGATCGACGTGGCCGCGCAGCCGCCCGCACAGCGCGGCGACCACGGCCGCGGCCAGACCCTGCCCGCGTACCCGGGGATGGGTGGTGACGTTGCCCAGCGCGGCCACCCGGTAGGTGGGCGACCAGACGTGCACCCCGGCCACCGCGACCAGCTCACCCGCCTGCCGGATCCCCACGTACTGGCCGGTGGCGAGCATCCGCGCATCGAACCAGTTGCCCGGATACGCCACCGCGTACAGGGCGCGCAGCGCCGGCAGGTCGGCCTCCCCGAGCACCTCACCCGCCGGGGTGACCGTGGCCAGCCCGGCCGGGTCGGTCAACGCCATCCGCAGATGCGCCCCGGCCGGGTCGAACGCGAACCAGCCGCCCAGCACCTCCTCCAGACCGGGGGACAGGTGCGCGTACAGGCGGGCGGGCAGCATCGGCGCCAGGTCGGCCAGCAGCGCCGCCAGCTCCGGCCGGCCGTCGGGCCCGGCGAACGCGAGCAGCACCGGCGGTGTCACCCCGTGGTAGAGCAGCGCCACCTGCTCGCCACGACGAAACCACGACGTGTACGGCCAGAAGAAGTCGTCCAGGTCGCCCAACTGGTAGGCGTGCAGCACCGGATCGCGGCGCAGCAGCGCCGCCAGGGCGGCGCGGTCGTGTTCGGCCCGTACCGGCATCGGGTCAGCCACCTCCCGTCACGACGCTCAACCCGCCCGCCACTGGTCGTAGCCGAGCTTCGCCACCAGCGCCAACACCACCACCAGCAGCACGATCCGCACGAACCCGGCGCCCCGGCGCAACGCCATCCGCGCCCCCACCACCGCTCCGGCGATGTTGCACACCGCCATCGCCGCCCCCAGCAGCCACCACACGTGACCGGTGGCCCCGAACACCACCAGCGCCCCCAGGTTCGTGCCCGCGTTGACCACCTTCGCCATCGCCGAACCGTGCACGAAGTCCGCGCCCACCAGCGCCGTGAACGCCACCACCAGGAACGTGCCCGTACCCGGGCCGATCAGACCGTCGTACAGGGCGATGCCCACCCCGGCCACCGCCACCGCCGCGACCACCCGCAGCCGGGTCCGCCGCGCCGGCACCGCCACCACCCCCAACCGGGGCCGGAACACCACGAACAACGCCACCGACACCAGCACCGCCAGCACCACCGGCCGGTACGCCCCCGCCGGCACCGCCCCCGCCAGCGCCGCCCCGACACCCGCGCAGCACACCGCCAGCCCCGCCGACGGCCCCGCCACCATCCAGTCGATCTTCGTACGCCGGGCGTACGTCACCGCCGCCGTCGACGTACCGAAGATCGCGGCCAGCTTGTTCGTGCCCAACGCCGTCGCCACCGGCACCCCCGGCGCGGCCACCAGCAACGCCGGCAGCAGCAACAGACCACCACCACCGACCACCGCGTCGACCCAACCGGCCATTGCGGCCGCGGCGAGCAGGGTGGTCAGCGACAGGGGATCCACGGCCGGCCATTCTGCCCACCCGCCCCAGCCCGCCGCGCCACCCTGTGGCCGACCTCACCGGCCGGCGACCCCCTCACCGACCGCGCCGGCGACGCAGCCACAGCCCCACCGAGGCCACCGCCACGAACACCAGCATCGAACAGAGCAACGCCTTGACCATCGGGCAACTGTGCCACGGCGACGTAGGGTGCAGGAGTGCGCCTGGCGACGTTCAACCTGCTACACGGCCGCTCCCTGACCGACGGCCTGGTCGACCCCGACCGGCTCACCGCCGCGGTGCAGACCCTCGACGCCGACATCCTCGCCCTGCAGGAGGTCGACCGGGACCAGTCCCGCAGCGGCAACCTCGACCTCACCGCCATCGCCGCCCGCGCCCTCGACGCCCCCGAACACCGCTTCGCCGCCGCCGTCGTCGGCACCCCCGGCGAACAGTTCCGCCCCCTGCGCCACGACGACGACGGCCACGGCGAACCCTGCTACGGCGTCGGCCTGGTCAGCCGACACCCCGTCCGCTCCTGGCAGGTCACCCGACTGCGCCCCGCCCCGGTACGGTCCCCGATCTACGTCCCCGGCCCCGGCGGCGGCCTCGTCCTGCTGCGCGACGAACCCCGCGTCGTGCTCGCCGCGATCCTCGACACCCCGCACGGGCCACTCACCGTCGCCGCCACCCACCTGTCGTTCGTCCCCGGCTGGAACGCCCACCAGCTGCGCCGCGTCGTACGCGCGCTGCGCACCCTGCCCGCCCCGCGGATCCTGCTCGGCGACCTCAACCTGCCCGCCGGCGCGGCCCGACTGCTCAGCGGCTGGCGGCCGCTGGGCCGCCGCCCCACCTACCCGGCCGCCGCGCCCCGCGTGCAACTCGACCACATCCTCGCCGACCGGCACGGCCTGGACCGGCTGCCCCCGGTCACCGCCGTCGACACACCCCTGTCGACGATCTCCGACCACCGGCCCCTCGTCGTCGACCTCGGCTGACCCGGCGGCGGCGACCCGACCCCGGCGCCGCCGCCGCAGCCTCAGCCCTGCCCGACGGCCCGCTGCGCCGCCCGCACCGCGTTGCGGAACAACATCGCCACCGTCGTCGGACCCACCCCGCCGACCCGCGGCGTGATCGCCCCCGCCACCTCGGCACACGACTCGTCCACGTCCGGCAGCAACCGCCGCCCCTCGTAGCGCACCCCACCACCGACGACCACCGCGCCCGGGCGCACGTGCTCCGGCCGCACGATCCCCGGCACCCCCGCCGCCGCCACCAGGATCTCCGCCCGCCGCGTGTACCGCGGCCAGTCCGCCACCCCGGTGTGCACCACCGTCACCGCCGCGTTCGCCGTCGGCCGCTTCTGCGCCAGCAGCATCGCCAACGGCCGCCCCAGCGTCGCCCCCCGACCCAGGATCACCACCTCACGACCCGACACCGGCACCCCGTGGTACGCCAGCAACGCCTCGATCCCCGCCGGCGTACACGGCAACGGCCCCGGCAGACCCAACGCCAACCGGCCCATGTTCACCGGGTGCATGCCGTCGACGTCCTTGTCCGGGTCGAGGACGTCCAACGCCCGGTCATAGTCCAGATGACCGGGGATCGGATGCTGCACCAGCACCCCGTGCACCCCCGCGTCGGCGTTGAAATCCGCCAGCACCCGGTGTAGATCCTGCTGCGAGGCCGACGCCGGCAGATGCACATGCGGCGACGCGAAACCCAACTCCGCCGCCTGACGCTGCTTGATCCGGATGTACCCGGCGCTCGCGTCGTCGTCACCCACCAGCACCGTCGCCAACGCCGGCGTCACCCCCGCCGCACGCAACGCCGCCACCTGCTCGGCGACCTCCGCCAGAATCTTCTCCGCCACCGGCTTACCGGGCAGCAGCCGGGCCGTCGCAGTCGTCGGGGAAGTGGAAACAGACATGGCTCACCTCGTCCGCGGAGGCCCAGGCGGTCGACCCCCGCGACGAGCTCCCCGATGGTTCACCCATCCCCGTGCCGCCAGTCGCGTCCACCCTCAGCCTGCCACACCGCCGGCGCGGACCGCATCCGCCACCGCCCACCACCCGCGCAGCCAGACCAGCACCGCCCGCGCCGCATCCACCCGCACACCGACGATCCTGTCAGGACGGGGACCCGCCCCCGTGCGGCCACCCGCCGCAACCCGTACAGTCTCGCCGTGATCGAGATCAGCGCCCAGGTTGACCTGTCGCACCCCAGCGACCGGGTCTGGCAGGCATTGACCAACCCGCAGCTGCTCAGCCGCTGGTTCACCGAGACTGAGACGGTCACGCAGGCACCGCAACGGCTGCTGCTGCACACCGCGGGGCTGCCCGGCTTCCACGCCGCCGTCGACGCCGAGGTGACCGACCAGCGGGCACCCGAGCTGCTCGTCCTGGAATGCCGGGAAGGCGATCGCCGCACCCAGCTCACCTGCACCATCACCCGCACCGCCGACGGCTGCCGACTGTCGGTCCAGGAAACCATGGAACACGGCACCTGGCCCGCCGAGGACCGCGACCACCGCGAGCGGTGCTACCAGCAGATCCTGACCGGACGGCTCCCCGCCATCCTCGACTGGCTCGCCTTCCAGCAGGTCGACCTGCGCCGCGGCGAGGACCCGCCGACCGCCGAGCTGCCCGCCATCGTCCTGTCCGGCCGCGCACCCGCACCGGCCGACCGCCGACGCCGGCTGGTGATCGTCGCGGCCGTGACCACCGCGACCCTCGCCACCGGCGCCGCCCTCTCGGCCCTGCTGCCCGGCGGCGAGCAGACCGCCGCACCGGCCCCGCTGCCCCCACCACCCACCGCCGGCGCCACCAACGACAGTGCCGCGCCCCGGACCAGCCGCAGCTCCCGGCCCACCTCCGCCGCCGCCGCTCGTAGCACCCCGCGCCCCACCAGCCGGACCCCCACCGCCACCCCGTCGCGCACACCCACCTCCGCCGCCCCGAGCGCCGCCACCATGACCGCCCGCTACGAGACCACCGCTACCCGGCTCTTCGGCTACACCGGCCAGGTGGTGCTCGACAACCCGGACGGCCCGGCGGCGAAGAGCTGGACCCTCGTCGTCACCCTGGCCGAGGGCGGCACCATCACCAACGCGCAGGGAGCCAACTGGCAGCAGGACGGTCGGGCCGTCACCTTCACCGGCGCACCCGTGCCGGCCGGACAGTCGCAGACCATCACCTTCGACGTCCGCAACCCGGACCCGCGCACCAGGGCACCCGAGGGTTGCACGATCGACGGCACCCCCTGCACCGGCCTGTGACCCGACGCCCCGGTCAACTCGCGGGATCGAACGACAGCGGCACCAGCCCCGCCAACGCGCGGTTGGTGCGGTTCGACCGCACCGCCGCCCGCTGCTGACCCGCCGTCACCTCGATGTACGTCTGCGACGACGCCAACGACGCGTGCCCCAGCAACCGCATGATCTCCGCGGCACTCGCCCCGTCCTCGGCCAACCGCGTCGCGAACGTGTGCCGCAACGCGTGCAGCCGCGCGCCGCGCGGCACCCGGTCACCGATGCCCGCCCGCCGGTAGCAGGAGTCCACCAGGTACTGCAGCCCACCCCGGCGCAGCGGCTCACCCCGCCGGTCCACCAGCAACGGCGAATCCGGCCGTACGCTGCGCGACCCGAACCGCCGCGCCCGACTGTCCAGGTAGGCCGCCAGCACCCGGTCCAACTCCGGTTCCACCGGCACCACCCGCGGCCGGCCGCCCTTGCCGGCCACGTCCACCCGCCGCTCGCCGGCCCGCCCGGTCAGCGACGACACCCGCAGTGCCAGCAGCTCCGACAGGCGCAGCCCGGCGCAGAGCGCCAGGGCCAGCACCGCCACGTCCCGCTCCGGCCACGGGTCCCGCTGCCGGCCGTCCTCCCGGGCGACCGAGGCGAGCAACTCCTCCGGGGTGTCCTCGCCCCGCAATGGCTTGGGCTGGGGGAGCGGAGCGCGCGGCCGGCCCACCGCCGGCATCGGATTGCCCGCCACCACCCCCTCGGCCACCAGGAACGTGAAGAAACTGTTCCAACTGGACCAGGCGCGGTGCACCGAGGACGCCGCCCGGGGAGCGGCGAACCGGGCGAACGCGGCACGCATCACCCGGGGGGAGAGGTCCGAGATCATCACCTGGTCGAGGGGGAGGGGAGTGGCGTCCTCGCCGACCAGGGCGGCGACGGCCCGCAGGTCCCGCCGGTACGCCTCCAGCGTGTGGGGGGAGGGCTTGCGGGTGGCCCGCGCCGTCAGGAACTCCTCGATGAGCCGCCCTACCGATTCGTCCCGTTTATGATGCATAAGGCATATTATGCAGGTTTCTCGGGTTCAGGGCCAGCCGTGGGGAGAGGGGAGCGGCGCAGGCCGAGGGATCGCACTCGGCTCGGGTCGAGTTGCGGTGTCCGGCGAGCAGTTCGGCAGGGGCGGCGCCGCCCGTGAGCAGGGACGCGAGGTGGCGTCCCAGCCGAGGGAGTGGCGAACTCCGGGACTCGGCCCGGCTCGCCGCCGCTACAGGTGCAGCAGTGCCGATGATGTCGTGCCCAACGGGCCGGTATTGGTGGACGCCTAGCGGCAGGTGCAGTGGTTCTCCGTCGGGGCCGAGCTAGCTGTGCTGTCCAGGGACGTTGGTCAACCTGGTGATGGGTGGTAGGCCGCCAATGGCTGAGTGAGGCCGGTGGTGATTGTAGTGATGCAGGAAGGCCGGTAGGGCCTTCCTGCGGGCTTGTTCGCTGTTGTAGAAGCGGGCGATGGCCCACCCGTCGGTCAGGGTGCGGTGGAAGCGCTCGACTTTTCCGTTGGTCTGGGGCCGGTAGGGGCGGGTCTTCTTCGGCCGGATGCCCAGCGCGGTGCAGGCATCACGCCAGGCGAAGGATTTGTAGGCCGAGCCGTTGTCCGACAGCACGCGTTCGACGGTGACGCCCCGGGCGGTGAACCAGGCGACGGCGTTGCGCAGCACGTCGATCGCGGTCGCGGCTTTCTCGTCATCGCGGATCTCGGCGTATGCGACGCGGGAGTGGTCGTCGATGACGGTATGCACGAACGCGGTACCGATCTGCGGTTCGTAGGTTTTGCTGCGGGCTCCGGTGCGTCCGGCTGTGGCCTCACGGTTGCGTCGGCCTTGGACCCGGCCGACGTAGCGCCAGCCGCCGCCGTCAGGAATGCTGCCGTACTTGGTGACGTCGACGTGCAGCATCGCCCCGGGCCGGTCGTGTTCGTAACGCCGGACGGGTTCGCCGGTGACCCGGTCGAGATGGCTGAGCCGGCTGAGCCGGCTGAGCCGGCAGCGGGTCAGCACCGCATGCACGGTCGAGGCCGGTATCCCGAGCCGCCCGCCGATCTGCACTGGGCCCAGTCGCTGTTTCCACCGCAGATGCACGATCTTGCGGACCACCGGTCGCGGTGTCCGGGCCGGGCTGTGGTGCGGGCGTGACGAGCGGTCCTGCATCCCGGCCTCGCCCTGCTCGGCGTAACGCTGGGCCCATCGTTTCGCCGTGCGCCAGGACACGTCATAGCGTTCGGCGGCCCGGGCGACCGGCCAGCGTTCGTCGATGATCAGACGCGCCAGCCGCAGACGCGCGCGTGGAGTCAAAGCAGCATTACGGTGGAGCACGAAGGCCTCCTGGTTGCCGGAGCGGTTCCTAGACAGCTCCACTCCACAACCGGAGGCCTTCACCCGTCCAGGATCTAGATCAGGTCGTCACACAACCTCGACCAACCTCCCTGGACAGCACAGCTAGCCGGCCTTCGCCGCCCTCATGATCGGGTAGCAATTTCCGAGACGACACGCCGACGTCGCAGTCGGAAAGTGCTACGCGATCATGGCTCGCCGCCGGCCGATGCCAGCGCCGCCCCCTCACGGAGGAGGCCCCCCACCGCACTACTTGACATAATGTATATTATCGAATCAGGACATACGGCGGCAGTGACCTGGCCTGGTGGCTGTCACTTCTCATCTGACCTGAGCCATTCCCAATGACCTGAGCCATCTCCCGAGCCCTTCTCGCAGAGTTGAGCCAGCTTGGGCCTCAGTGATCTGGTGCAGTCCCAGTCCCCGTCGCTTTAGTCACCCCGCCGCAGTTCGTCGACGCGGTGTTCGCTTGGGCTGTCTGCTTGCGTAGTGCCACTTTCTCATCGCCGCGGCCGTGGTCGTGCGGCTGGGCTATCGGCTTCGATTGATGCATTGCAAGAGGCCGGGCCACACCCCGGGGCGGCGCGGCAGGCACCGCCTGTCGGCACATATGTGCGAAGGTCGCCCGCATGCGCTATCGATCATCCTGCCCGCACAGGGGCAGGGTTGAGCGGGCCGTCCGGCGCGTTGGAGAGCACACGGATGATGCCGCGCTCGGGCTTTGGTGGGACTTTTGGCGGATGGCGTCAGCCGTGACGGCTTCTCGCATCCATCGATCCAGGTCAACCCCGCGACATCCGTTGCCACGCACCATCGCAGAGGGTTGCGCGGGTTAAGGGAATGACGTGTCATTCATTTATGGCCCGTACCGCTGACCCTAACCGCCGGGAGTCCATCCTCGACGCGGCCCACTCGATCTTTGCCCGCAAGGGCTACGCCGCCGCCTGCGTGACCGGTGGATTCGTGCCGTCGTCGCGCTGATGTTCGACGGAATCGCCCGTTAGGGAGAGCCTAGGAGGAGCGGCATGGTCCAGGTAGACGTCTTCTGGTCGTACGCGATCGGCGCGGGGTTCGGCACGGCGGCCGCCCGCGCGGCCGTCGCCGAACCGGTCCGCCCGCTGTTGTCCGACCGCCGGTTCACCACGACAGTGCTGTTCCTGTCGTGTGTTTTCGCCCCGAGCGGGCTGTGGCTGGTGTGGCAGTTCACCGGCTGGGAGACCATGCACGCCGCGCCGACGACCGCCGACCTGCCAGCCTGGTTGGTCGCCACCTTCGCGATGACCAACGTGACCCAGGGGATCGTCGGGTACTGCGTGGCCCGGCACCTGTGGCTTAGCGGGCACCGGTACCTCTCGTGGCTGCAGATGCCGTTGGGCTACTTCGCGATGTTCTTTGTGCTGGCGTACGGCTGGGACGGCACCGGGTACCGGCGGTTCTTCGCGCCCACCACGGCAGCATGGCGGGCGGGCGAGTTCGATCCGCTCGGGTTCCTCACCAGCCCGGTGGCGCTCACCCTGTACGGGATGGGCGTGGTCCTGATCCCGACGATGCTGTGGCTGCAAGCGGGGTGGTGGGCCGGCGACGGGCTCGCCCGGGCGCGGGCGGGCGCACTGCTGCTGGTCGTCCCCTTCAGCCTCGGACTCGGTACGGCCGCCGTCGCCACGGTCGCGCTGCGCACCCTCGGCGTGCTGCCTGGACTGCTTGCCTGTGCCGTGCTTGTGGTGACCGTCTTCCATCCGCGAGGGCTCGCTGGGCTGCTGGCACGCGCCTTCCCGCTCACGACCAGGCGGAGTGTTCCGGCGCCGAGCGCCGCCTGAAGAACGCTGCGAGGCTTCCTCGGGTGTGGGGCGGCCGTCCGGCCGGACTCGAAGTCCGCACATGGCCCGAGATAATGAGAGCCATGACTCTTCAAGGAATCTCACCAACCTGGGCCACCGCAGATCAGGAGCCATCCGCGTGCCCCAGGTCAACTGAGAAATGACAGCATCGCCGCCGCACGGGCCCGTGTGGAGTCGTGATCACGTGGCTGGTAAAGGGCTGGACGGGATGATGCTCGCGCTTGTAGCTTGCAGCTGACCGTGACACCGCCCGAGGAGGTGAGACCCATGAACGCTGTATCGATGTGGGTGCTCCCCCTTCCCGTGACGGTCGGGCGATCGACGTAGGTGTCGCCGGGAGCGCCTCGCCAACAAGGCACTCCCGAAAGGCAACACCCTTGCACTCTCTGCAGTTCACCGCCGAGCGGTCGTCGACCGACACGGCCGAGCGCGACTCCACCGTGGGCGACGTCGCCGGACTCCCATCGCCGGCCTCCGGCACCGATCGCGCGCCCCTCACGTTCGACGTGATCATTGCCGGGTGCGGGCCGACCGGCGCGATGCTGGCCGCCGAACTGCGGCTGCACGATGTGCGGGTACTCGTCCTGGAGAAGGAAACCGAGCCCGTGTCGTTCGTCCGCATCGTCGGTCTGCATATTCGCAGTCTCGAGCTGATGGCGATGCGCGGGCTGCTGGATCGCATTCTCGAACGCGGACGACGGCGTCCGGCCGGCGGCTTCTTCGCCGCCATCAGCAAACCGGCGCCCGAGGGCCTGGATTCCGCGTACGCGTACCTGCTGGGCATCCCGCAGCCGGTCATCGTTCACCTGCTCGAAGAACACGCGATCGGACTGGGTGCGCAGGTCCGGCGCGGTTGTGCGGTGGCCGGTCTCGAGCAGGACGACGAGGGCGTGACCGTCGCGCTGGCCGACGGGGAACAGCTGCGTTCGCGCTACCTCGTCGGCTGTGACGGCGGGCGCAGTACGGTGCGCAAACTGCTCGGCGTCGGCTTTCCCGGCGAGCCCTCACGCACCGAGACGCTGATGGGCGAGATGGAAGTGGGTGTGCCGCCGGAGGAGATCGCCGCCACGGTGGCCGAGATCCGCGAGACCCATCAGCGATTCTGGCTCCGACCCGCAGGTGTTGGGGTCTACAGCGTCGTGGTCCCCGCCGCGGGAGTCAGCGACCGCGCGGAACCGCCCACCCTCGAGGATTTCCAGCAACAGTTGCGCACCATCGCCGGGACCGACTTCGGCGTGCACTCTCCGCGCTGGTTGTCCCGCTTCGGGGATGCCACCCGGCTAGCCGAACGTTATCGGGTCGGGCGGGTGCTGCTGGCGGGCGATGCGGCACACGTCCATCCACCCATCGGCGGACAGGGCCTCAACCTGGGCGTTCAGGACGCATTCAACCTCGGCTGGAAACTGGCCGCGCAGATCCGCGGCTGGGCGCCGGAAACACTGCTGGACACCTACCAGGCCGAACGTCATCCGGTCGCCGCGGACGTGCTGGACAACACCCGCGCCCAGATGGAACTGCTGTCCACCGAACCGGGCCCGCAGGCCGTGCGCAGGCTGCTCACCGAACTGATGGACTTCGACGAGGTGAACCGCCATCTGATCGAGAAGATCACCGCGATCGGCATCCGCTACGACTTCGGCGCAGGCCCCGACCTGCTCGGCCGCCGCCTGCGCGACATCGACGTGAAACAGGGCCACCTTTACGGTCTGCTGCATCGCGGCCGCGGCCTGCTGCTGGACCGCACCGAACGCCTGACCGTCGTCGGCTGGTCGGACCGGATCGATTACCTCGGGGATTCGACTGCGGTACTGGATGTTCCGTGCGTCCTGCTACGCCCGGACGGCCACGTCGCCTGGATCGGCGACGACCAGCAGGACCTGGACGACCACCTCTCCCGCTGGTTCGGCAAGCCCGCCAACTGATTTCGCCTGAGCAACCGAGGATGAATGCGCAGGAGGACACCGCTCCCCCTGTCCGGCCGCCGGCCGGCTGGTGATCACGATTGTGATGCGGGGCCGGGGCTGCGGAAGGTGCGACGGTAGGCGTCCGGAGGTACACCGACGGTGCGGTGGAAGTGTCGGCGCAGCGTCGTGGCGGTGCCCATGCCCGCCGCCTCGGCGATGGCGTCGATGCTGTTGTCGGTGTTCTCCAGCAGCTCCTGGGCCCGGCGGATGCGCTGCGTCGACAGCCACTGCAGCGGAGTGGTGCCGGTTGCCGACCTGAAGTGGCGGGCCAGGTTGCGCGAGCTCATGTTCGCCTGGCGAGCCAGGTCCTCCACGGTCAGCGGACGGTTCAGCCGTTCCATCGCCCAGGGGAACAGGTTGGCAAGGGGGTGGTCGTCGCGGGCGGGCACCGGGGTGCTGACGAACTGCGCCTGGCCGCCGGCGCGATGCGGCGGCACGACCAGGCGGCGGGCGACGGCGTTGGCGACCGTCGAGCCGTGGTCGCGGCGGATCAGGTGCAGGCAGAGGTCGATCGCGGCGGCTTTGCCGGCAGAGGCGAGCACGGTGCCGTTGTCGACGTAGAGCACGTCCGGGTCGACCTTCACCCGGGGGTAGCGGGCGGCCAGCGCCTCGGTGTGGGCCCAGTGTGTGGTCGCGCGCAGCCCGTCCAGCACTCCGGCGGCGGCCAGCACGAACGCACCGGTGCAGAGCGAGACCATGCGGGCGCCCGCCTCGTGGGCCGCGCGGACGGCGTCGAGCAGGTCGGGTGGCACGTCGGCGTCGATGTCCTCGACGGCGGGGATGATCACGGTGTCGGCACGGGTGAGGCGGTCCAACCCGTCGTCGGGTTCCAGGTGGAATCGGCCGATCCGGACCGGGCCGGGGCCGCAGACGACGAGGTCGTACCACGGGTCTGCCAGGCCGGAGGGGTCGCGGGCGAAGACCTCGCAGGCCATGGCGAGCTCGAAGTGCAGCATCGCGTCGGTGGCGGCGAGCGCGACGGTGGCCATGTCCGAAAGTGTATGGGGCATGGCGTTCCAGACACTACTGCGGGGCTGGCCACGCTGAGAGGCTCTTCCTAGTCGATCTTTCGAGGAGGAACTCAGATGGGTTCGGGTCAGACGGTGGCGGTGTTCGGCGCGTACGGGCACACCGGGCGGTTCGTGGTGACGGAGTTGCGCGACCGCGGCTTCGTCCCGCTTCTCCTCGGTCGCGACGCGGGCAAGCTCGAGGCGCTGGCGGCGTCGCATCCCGGGCTGGAGTACCGGGTGGCGTCGGTGGACGATCCGGCCTCGCTCGACCAGGCGTTGAAGGGCGCGGCTGCGGTCGTCAACTGCGCCGGCCCGTTCGCCCTGACCGCGGGTCCCGTGATCGAGGCCGCCCTGCGCGCCGGGGTCCCGTACGTGGATGTGGCGGCCGAGATCGAGGCGAACCTCGACACGTTCACGCACTTCACCGACCGGGCTCGGGCCGCGGGCGTCGCGGTGGTCCCGGCGATGGCCTTCTTCGGCGGGCTCGGCGATCTGCTGGTCACGGCGGCGATGGGCGACTGGGTGGCGGCCGACGAGGCGCACGTCGCGTACGGACTGAGCAGTTGGCACCCCACGGCCGGGACCCTCGACTCCGGCACCGTCTCACGGGAACGGCGCGCCGGCCAGCGTGTCCGCTACACCGGTGGCCGGCTGGAGTATTACGTCGACGAGTCGGACCTGCCGAGCCTGGAGTGGGACTTCCCCGCTCCGATGGGCCGGCGGCGGATCCTCGGCGGGTTCACGATGGCCGACGTCGTCACCGTCCCCAGTCACCTGTCGATCCCCGAGGTGCGCACGTACATGAGCGCCGACGCCGCCAGGGACCTGGCCGCTCCGGGCGCACCCGCACCGACGGCGGTCGACGAGTTCGGCCAGTCGGCGCAGACGTTCACCGTCGACGTCATCGTGCGCTCCGGCGACACGCAACGACGCGTCGTCGCCAGCGGTCAGGACATCTACGCCATCAGCGCACCGCTGGCGGTCGAAGCGGTTTACCGCCTTCTCGACGGTCGGACGAGGACGAGCGGTGTCGCCTCCGCCGGCGAGATCTTCGACGCGCCCGACTTCCTCCGCGCGCTGTCCGCGCACCTCTCGCTCGAACCGGCCCAGGAGTCTCGCGCGCCACAGTTCCCCTGACGAGTTGACGGGCCGGAGCTCGGAAGCTCGGCTCACATGCCGCCGGCGACCCGCAGCACCGCGCCGGTGGTGTAGGAGGCGTCGGGGTTGAGGAGCCAGGCGACGGCGCCGGCGACCTCGTCGGGTTCGCCGGGTCGGCCCATCGGCACCCGGCCGGCGTTGCGGTCGGGGCGGTCCGGCATGCCGGACAGGGCGTGGATGTCGGTGCGGATCAGGCCGGGGGCGACGGCGTTGACCCGGATGCCGTGCGGGGCGAGTTCCTTGGCCAGGCCGATGGTGAGGGTGTCGGTGGCGGCCTTGACGGCGGCGTAGTGGATGTACTCGCCCGGGCTGCCGAGGGTGGCGGCGGCGGAGGAGATGTTGACGATGGCGCCGTCGGCGCCGAGGCGGCGGGCGGCCTGCTGGGCGCAGAGGACGTAGCCGATGAGGTTGACGTCGACGACGTGGCGCAGGTCGTCGGGACGCAGGTCGGTGAAGGCTCCGATGGGGCTGGTGACGCCGGCGTTGTTGACCAGGCCGGTGAGCGGGCCCAGGTCCGCCGCGGCGGCGAAGAGTCGGGCGACCTGGTCGGGGTCGGTGGTGTCGGCGGGTACGGCGACGGCCTGGCGGCCGAGGGCGCGCACGTCGGCCAGCACCGCGGCGGCGGCGTCGTGGTCGCGTCGGTAACCGATGGCGATGTGGTGGCCGTCGTGGGCGAGGCGGCGGGCGACGGCGGCACCGATGCCGCGGCTGCCGCCGGTGATGACCGTGACCGGATTCAATGGACCGCTCCCCTGCCCCCGTGTGGTGGCGACGCTACCGTTTCGGGCACGGGCCGGTCACGGAGAGGGTGGTCACACATGACGCGGGCGTTGGTGCTGGGCGGCGGCGGGGTGACCGGGGTGGCCTGGGAGTGGGGGCTGCTGGCGGGGCTGGCGCAGCGGGGGGTGGTGCTGGCGGACGCGGACCTGGTGGTGGGGACGTCGGCCGGGTCGGTGGTGGGCGCGCAGTTGTGTTCGGGGCGGCCGGTGGGTGAGTCGTACGAGGCGCAGTTGGCGCCGCCGACGGGTGAGGTGGCGGCGCGGTTCGGGTGGTCGGCGGTGGCGCGGCTGGTGTGGGCGGGTGGTCGTACCCGGGACGCGGTGCGGGCCCGGGCGCGGGTGGGGGCGATGGCGGTGGCGGCGCGTACCCCGTCGGAGGCGTCGCGGCGGGCGGTGATCGAGGCCCGGTTGCCGGCGCGGGAGTGGCCGGCGCGGCGGTTGCTGGTGACGGCGGTGGACGCGGCCTCGGGTGAGTTCGTGGTCTTCGACGCGGCCAGTGGGGTGTCGTTGGTGGACGCGGTGGGGGCCAGTTGCGCGGTGCCGGGGGTGTGGCCGCCGGTGACGATCTCCGATCGCCGGTACGTCGATGGTGGGGTGCGGTCGGTGGTGAACGCGGATCTGGCGGCGGGCGCGGAGCGGGTGGTGGTGCTGGCTCCGGTGACGTCGGGGTTCGGGCCGATGCCGCGCCTGTCGGCACAGGTGGCGGCGTTGCGGTCGGTGGCGCGGGTGGCGGTGGTGTCCCCGGATCGGGCGGCGCGGGCGGCGATCGGCGGTAACGTGATGGATCCGGCGCGGCGGGCGGCGGCGCGGGCGGGGTTCGCGCAGGCGGAGGCGGTGGCGGCCGAGGTGGCCGGGGTGTGGGGTTGATCGCTTAGGCTCACCGCGCGTCGTCGGTCGATCGGTGGAGGTGCGCGGTGGGTGTGGGTGTCGGTGACCTGGTGGAGGATTTCGAGCTGCCGGACCAGACGGGTACGCCACGGCGGCTGTCGGAGCTGGTCGCGGCGGGGCCGGTGGTGCTGTTCTTCTACCCGGCGGCGATGACGCGGGGCTGCACGGCGGAGAGCTGCCACTTCCGGGATCTGGCGGCGGAGTTCGCGGCGGTGGGCGCGCAGCGGGTGGGCATCAGCCGGGATCCGGTGGAGAAGCAGGCGGAGTTCGCCCGGCGGCACGGGTTCGACTATCCGCTGCTGTCGGATGTCGACGGTGTGGTGGCGCAGCGGTTCGGGGTGCGGCGGCGGTTGCCGTTGGGGCCGTTGAGCATGCGCCGGATGACGTTCGTGATCGGACCGGACCGGCGGGTGCTCGCGGTGATCCACAACGAGTTGGGGATGAACGAGCACGCGGACGGGGCGTTGCGGGCGCTGGGGGGTTGATCTTCCGGTTGTCGGGGCCGGCTGGTATCAAGGCAGCTGTCAAACACATGTACGGAAGAGGGCTGTGATGGCGGGCCAGGGTTTGTCCGAGGACGAGGTGCACGGCATCCGGGAGGCGTTGGCCGCCGGGCGGAAGCCCAAGGTGGTGTTCACGGCGTCGGCGGGGCAGATCGCCGGCCAGGTGGGCCAGGTGGTCGAGCTGACCGACCCCGAGGTGTCCGAGGAGTTCGTCGTGGTGCGCTTCGGCCGCGACGAGTTGCCCTTCTCCCCCGCCGACGTGGCGGTGGCGCCGCGGGGCACGGGGCGCAAGGTGGCCGAGCCGAAGCCGGAGCCGCCGGTGGAGCAGCCGACGGCCGCGCCGGCGGAGCCGGAGTTCGTGTTGGATCGGGTGCCGGCGCCGCGTCGGGAGGAGTCGAAGGTGGAGCAGCAGGTGGAGGCGAAGCCGGCCCGGCGGGCGGTGAAGGCGGCGAAGCCGAAGGGCCCGGCGGGCCTGACGGTGACCCTGGCGTACGCCGACGGCGAGTGGACGGTGGCGGCGCAGCAGGGCGCCAAGGCGCTGGCGAAGCCGTACGTGGTGAAGCCGGCGGAGGCGTTGAAGATCGTGGCGCTGGTCGACGTGCCGGGGGTGCACGAGGCGGTGGAGCAGATCATGGCCGCGGAGCGGGCCGAGGCGGAGCAGCAGGCGGAGAAGCTGCGCGCGGAGCTGGCGGAGATCGAGGCGCGGCTGGCGGAGTTGCGCGAGGCGCGCTGACGGAGTGTCCGCGCGCGCCGCACCCTGGCCCTCGTCGGCGGGGGTGCGGCGCGGTGCCGGCACCGCGGGCGGCGGACCTGACGGCCGTGGCCCGGCGGGTCAGGGGCCGGGGCGCAGGCCGGTGAGGGTCAGTGTGACCAGGCGGGTCACCGCGTCGTCGGTGTCCAGCGTGCTCGCGGCGGCGAGGGCGTGCAGGCAGTAGGCGGCCAGCTCGCCGGTGGGGATGTCGTCGCGGACGGCCCCGGCGTCAGCGGCGGCGGTGAGCAGGTCGGCGACGAAGGTGGACAGCTGCTGGTGCGCGCTGTCGACGTGTGGACCGCGGTGCAGCATCGCGGCGAGGTCGCCGCCGTGGCGGTGTCGCGACATCCGGGCGTAGGTGTGCAGGACCGTGTGCAGTCGCGGCACCGGGTCGGCGGTGCTGTCGGCGACCTCGACGAGGTGGGTCAGGTGTCGGGTGACCTGCCGTTCGTGCCAGGCGATCAGGATCGCCTGGACGTCGGGAAAATACTTGTAGAGGGTGGCTCGGCCGATGCCGGTGACCTCGGCGATGCGCGACATGGTCACCCCGGTCGGCCCGTGTTCGGCGACCAACGCCGCGGTGGCGTCGAGGGTCGCGTCCCGCACCGCGGCCCGGTGCGCCTCGATCGTGTCGGTCCACAGCTTCGGCACCCCGGCATCATACATGCCGGCACCACCGTAACAGCATGACTTGACACCTACACACTGTCTCGATAAAGCTGGCCGGGCGTACGGGTAGCAGGCCGGCTTGACGGGAGACGTGGATGACGGGGCAGCCGCAGGAGCCCGGATCGTCGGGTGTGCCGCGCTGGGTGAAGGTCTTCGGGATCATCGTGGTGGCGCTCCTGGCGCTGTTCGCGATCGCGCAGCTCACCGGCCTCGCCGGCGAGCACGGCCCGGGCCGGCACTCCCCGGCCGGCGCCTCGGCGCCGGCGGGTCAGCGGTGACGCTCCCGCCGGCCGCGCGTAGGGCGGCGCTGACCGTGCACGTCACCACCTCGGTGGGTTGGCTCGGCGCGGTCGCGGTGTTCCTCGTCCTCGCGGTGGCGGCGCTACGCAGCACCGACCCCGCCGTCATCCGGGCCGGGTACGTCGCGATGGACCTGACCGCCCGGCTCGTGATCGTCCCGCTCGCGCTCGCCGCGCTGACCAGCGGCCTGGTGTCGTCGCTGGGCACCGCGTGGGGCCTGCTCCGGCACTGGTGGGTATTGATCAAGTTCGGGTTGATCGTGGTGGCCACGGCGGTGCTGCTGCTGCAGTTGGGCTCGATCGGCGCGCTCGCCGACGCCGCGCTCGGTTCTCCCCTGGCGGGCGGACGGTGGTGGGAGGCGCGGATGTCGCCGGTCGTGCACGCCGCGGGCGGGCTGCTGGTGCTGCTGACCACCACCGTGCTGGGCATCTACAAGCCACGCGGTGTGACCCGCTACGGCCGGCGCCGCCAGGTGTTGCCCGGCCCACCCGCCGCGTCGTAGCGCCACCCTCCCACCGCCGCGACCACTTCCCCGAAATACCCCCGGGGGGTATAGTCGGTGGCGTTGAAGGGAGGCCCGTTCATGGACCACAGCATCCACCACCACCCCGGCGGCGCCGCGCACACCGACCACGGTCACCACCCGCCCGCCTCGGCGCCGGCCACGGCGACGTCATGGGCCATGGCCGCGCAGGCCACTCTGCACTGCCTGACCGGTTGCGCGATCGGTGAGGTGCTCGGCATGGTCATCGGCACCGCGCTGGGCTGGTCCGCCCTGCCCACCGTCGTGCTCGCGGTCGCGTTGGCGTTCGTCTTCGGCTACGCGCTGACCATGCGTGGGGTGCTGCGCGCCGGGGTGGACGTGCGGACCGCGCTGAAGGTGGCGCTGGCCGCCGACACCGTGTCGATCGCGGTGATGGAGCTGCTCGACAACACCGTCATGCTCGCCGTGCCCGGTGCGATGGAGGCCGGCCTGACCAGCTGGGTGTTCTGGGCGTCGCTGGCGTTCGCGCTGCTGGTGGCGTTCGTGCTCACCACGCCGGTCAACCGCTGGCTGATCTCGCGCGGCAAGGGCCACGCGGTCGTGCACACCTACCACCACGCGCACTGACCGGCACCCGGGCCGCCCCACCTCGCGGGCGGGCGGCCCGGGCGCCGGTGCGGCGGTCGCACCGCGGGGCCGGAACGCGGCTCCGGCGCCGGTTCCCGAGCCGCCCCGGCGGCGGGCGCGGGGCGGCGGCGGGCGGTGCGCGGCGCGGGTCAGAAGTAGTCGAGCAGCTGCGCCGCGCCCCCGGCGGCGAGCAGGTCCAGGGTCCGCGGGTCCGCGCCGGCGGCGTGCAGCAGGCCGGCGTCGGCGACGGAGGCGGCGGTGCTGGCGCCGCTGTAGAGCAGGGCGAAGCCGCGTACGGTCAGGTGCAGGTCGGCGTCGCCGCTGATCCGGGTCAGCTCGGCCGACCCGTCGGCGACCGCCAGCCGCCAGGTGCCGGTGTTCCAGTCGGCGAGCGGGTCGGTGAGGCGGAACTCGACGGTGCCGCGCACGTGGGCGGGCCAGCCGCGGGCGGCGACGGCGCGGGTGACGTCCACCGGCCGGTGCATCCACGGCTGCGACTCGTGTTCGCGGGCGGCTTCCAGCGGCAGCTGCCCGCTGACGGCGTCACCGTCGAGCAGGCAGAGCCGCACCTTCGGTGCGACGCTGTGCCAGCTCGCGAGGACGCCGACGAGTTCCCGGGCCGCGTCGGCGGTGGTGGCGAAGACGTCCTCGACGGTGAGCACGGCGTCGTCGCCGTACCCGCGACCCCGGTCCCAGCCGGCGTAGCCGACGAGGCGACCGTCCTCCTCGACGAGGGTGAGCCCGTCGAAGGGCAGGGTGTCAGCGCTGGTGTGCGCGTCGAACAGGGCGCCGCGTCGGGTGAGCAGCCCGCGCCGGTCCCGGGCGAGTCGTTCGTAGAGGGCGGCGACGGCGGGCAGGTCGGCGGGCGTACCGGCGCGGACGCTCAGGTGCGCGGCCGGGCGGTGCCGGGGCAGCGCCACGGTGGGCAGGTCGACGGTGCGCATCACCCCGGCGACGTCCCAGCCGCAGGCGCGGTAGGGGGCGGTGACGGTGGGAAACAGGGCGCTGACGGCGGCGCCCCGGTCGTGGGCGCCGCGCAGCAGGCCGGTGAGCAGGGCGCGGGCCACGCCCCGGCCGCGCGCCTCGGGGGCGACGGCGACCCCGGCGACGTCGGCGGCGGATACCGCCCGCCCGGACCACCACTGCTCGTGGTGCAGGTCGACGGCCTTGCCGAGGACCCGGCCGGTGGCGTCGAACGCGCCGTAGCGGGTCAGGCCGGGCAACGCGACGGTGACCTGCGGTGGCGGCTGCGGGTCGAAGCCGAAGGCGTGCCGGCCGAGCTGCCAGGCGTCGCTGAGGTCGTCGAGGGTGAGCTCACGCACGTGCGCGGTGGCGGACATCGGGCCACCATAGTCGCGCCTGATCGGGCCGGTGCAGCGGTTTTCGCCCGACAGCCCGCGGGGCCGCTGCGACCCCCTCGCCCCGGCCCCGCGTTCCCGCAACCCCGCAGGTATCAGTGCTGCGGGATGTTCACTACCCCGATCCGCTTGCGGAACACCCAGTACGTCCAACCCTGGTAGGCCAGCACGATCGGGGTGAAGACCACCGCCACCCAGGTCATGATCTTCAGGGTGTAGGGGGTGGAGGCGGCGTTGGCGGCGGTGAGCGTGCCGGCGGCGTCCAGGGTGGAGGGCAGCACGTTCGGGAACAGCGCCGCGAACAGGGTCGCCACGGCCAGGCCGATCGCCACGGCGGTGCCGGTGAACGCCCAGCCCTCCCGGCGCACCCGGGCGGCGGCGAGCGCGCCGAGCAGGGCCAGGGCCGCGCCGACGGCGAACACGACGGCGGCGGTGCTGGAGCGGATGCTCAGCGTCCAGGTCAGGAACGCCACCGCGGCCACCGCGGTGCCCATGCCCAGGCGCACGGCGAGCGCGCCGGCCCGGTCCCGGATCTCACCGGTGGTCTTCAGGGCGAGGAACACCGCGCCGTGGGTGAGGAACAGCGCCGCGGTGGTCACCCCGCCGAGCAGCGCGTACGGGTGCAGCAGGTCGACCAGACCGCCGACGTACTCGTGGTCGGCGTCCAGCGGCACGCCGCGCAGGACGTTGGCGAAGGCGACGCCCCACAGCACCGCCGGTACGACGGAGCCGACGAAGATCGCCGTGTCCCAGCGGCGCTTCCAGGACGCCTCGGGGCGCTTGTGCCGGTACTCGAAGGCCACGCCCCGGGCGATCAGGGCCAGCAGGATCAGCAGCAGCGGCAGGTAGAAGCCGGAGAAGAGGGTGGCGTACCACTCGGGGAAGGCGGCGAACATCGCGCCGCCGGCGGTGATCAGCCAGACCTCGTTGCCGTCCCAGACCGGGCCGATGGTGTTGATCAGGACGCGGCGTTCCCGGTCGTCGCGGCCGAGGACGGGCAGCAGCATCCCGACGCCGAAGTCGAAGCCTTCGAGGATGAAGTAGCCGGTGAAGAGCACGGCGACGAGGAGAAACCAGACGGTCGTCAGTTCCACGGTGGGCTCCGGGTCAGTAGGCGAAGGCGAGCGGGCGCTCGGCGTCGTCGTGGCTGTCGTCGATCGCGGGATCGGGGGTGAGGTCGGGTACGCCGGCGCGGGCGTAGCGGACGAGCAGCTTGAACTCGATGACGGCGAGGGTGGCGTAGATCAGGGTGAAGGCGGTGAACGAGGTGAGCACCTCGGTCAGCGAGACGCTGCGGGACACGCCGTCGCGGGTGAGCATCTCGCCGAAGACGATCCACGGCTGGCGGCCCATCTCGGTGAAGATCCACCCGAAGGAGTTGGCGAGCAGGGGCAGCACCGGCATGACCAGGCCGGCGCGCAGCAGCCACCGGCTGGTGGGGGTGCGGCCCTTGCGCTGCGACCAGAGCACCAGCAGGGCGATCGCGGCGGCGGCCAGCCCGAAGGCGATCATGAAGCGGAAGCTCCAGTAGGTGACCGGGATGATCGGGGCGTAGCTGCCGGCGCCGTACTGGCTGGCGTACTGGGCCTGCAGGTCGTTGATGCCGTGCACGGTGCCGTTGGGGTCGCCGGTGCCCAGGTACGACAGCAGGTACGGGATCTTGATGGCGAACAGCTCGCGGCTGCCGTCGAGGCTGCCGACGGTGAGCACGGAGAACGAGGCGGGGCTCTCGGTGGTGTAGAGGCCCTCGGCGGCGGCCATCTTCATCGGCTGCACCTGCGTCATGATCTTGCCCTGGATGTCGCCGGTGATCACGACCAGGGTGGCGGAGACCAGCACCACCCACGAGCCGAACTTCGTGGCGAACCGGTACGCGCTGGTGTCGGCGCTGCTCCGGTTGCGCATCACGTGCCACAGCCCGACCGTGACCACCAGCGAACCGGCCACCAGGAACGAGCCGGCCAGGGTGTGCGGGAAGGTGATCAGCGCGACCTTGTTGGTGAGCACGGCGAAAAAGTCGGTGAGTTCGGCGCGGCCGGTGTCGGGGTTGATCCGGTAGCCGACCGGGTTCTGCATGAACGAGTTCGCGGCGAGGATGAAGTAGGCGCTGAGGTTGGTGCCGATCGCGGCGACCCAGATGCTGGCCAGGTGCGCCCGCTTGGGCAGCCGGTCCCAGCCGAAGATCCACAGGCCGATGAAGGTTGACTCCAGGAAGAACGCGACCAGCGCCTCGATCGCGAGGGGGGCGCCGAAGATGTCGCCGACGAAGCGGGAGTAGTCGCTCCAGTTCATGCCGAACTGGAACTCCTGCACGATGCCGGTGACCACGCCCATCGCGAAGTTGATCAGGAAGAGCTTGCCGTAGAACTTGGTGAGCTTGAGGTAGCGCTCGTTGCCGGTGCGGTGCCACAGCGTCTGGAGGATGGCCACCAGCACCGACAGGCCGATGGTCAGCGGCACGAATAGGAAGTGGTAGACGGTGGTGACACCGAACTGCCAGCGGGCGACGTCCAACGCGTCCACCAGTAACCCCCAGCTGTTCATACTACGAGACGTAGTAAATACTACTGCGCGTCGTAGAGATTGCGGCAGGGCCGGGGGTCCCGACCCGCCCCGGGACCAATGACCCTGATCACCTCTGCCGCAGGGCCCGGGATCGGTGCCCACCGTCACCCACCGGCGTGCAACCATCCAGCACTGATGGACACCCCGACCGCCACCTGGCGGCCGCCTCGGTTCTGGCGCGCCGCGCAGGTCTTCGCCCGCCTCGTCGTCGCCCTGCTGGCCCGGCTGGAGGTCAGCGGCGACGTGCCGGCCGAGCTGCGCCGCGGCCCGCTGATCCTGGCCGCCAACCACATCAGCCCGTTCGACCCGGTCGTCCTCGCCGCGGCCTGCCAGATGCGGGGCGTCGCCCCGCGGATCATGGCCACCGGCGGGCTCTTCCGCGCCCCGGTGGTCGGGGCCCTGATGCGTCACGCCGGGCACCTGCGCGTCGACCGGGGCACCGCCGGGGTGCACCGGGCCCTCGACGACGCCGCCGTGGCGGTGGCGCGCGGCTCGGTGGTGCTGGTCTACCCCGAGGGCCGCA
Source organism: Micromonospora sp. CPCC 206171 (assembly GCF_036906755.1). NCBI lineage: Bacteria > Bacillati > Actinomycetota > Actinomycetes > Micromonosporales > Micromonosporaceae > Micromonospora > Micromonospora sp. CPCC 206171. Next base: position 73,512 of record NZ_JBAKHT010000022.1, read on the forward strand.
TCGGCCTGGACCCGGGGCTGTGGCCCGAGCGCGGCAAGACCGGCGCCGCCCGGCTCGCCCTGGCCTGCGGCGCCCCGATCATTCCCGTCGCCCAGTGGGGCTCGCACGAGGTGCTGCCCTACCGGACACCTGAGGGCATGCTGCCCGGCATCGCCCGGTCGCTGCTGCGCCGACCGGTGATCCGGGTGCGCTTCGGCGCCCCGCTGGACCTGCACGACCTGGCCCACGGCGCGCCCGGCGCCGCCCGCCGGGGCACCGACCGGATCATCGACGCGATCACCGACACCCTGGTGCCGCTGCGCCTCGACGAGCCGGACCGGCCCCGGCACGTCGACCCGGGCCGCCCCGTCGACACCAGCCGCGCCCACCGCCGCCGCCCGCCGGGCTGACCCGCCACCTCCTCGCCCGACTCGGCTGGCGCGTGCCGGGTGGAGTCGGTGCCGGCCGGGTGGATTTGCCTTCGAGCGCACTCCAACGGTGAGAGTCTGCCCGGTAGGCAACGGCGAGGGAAGGCAGGCAGGGCATGAGCGAGCAGACGGTACTGGTCACCGGCACCTCCACCGGGATCGGGCTGGAGATCGCGCTGGGCTGCGCGCGCGCCGGCTGGCGCACCGTGGCCACCATGCGCGACCCGGGACGCGCCGACCGGCTGCGCGAGGTCGCCGACGCCGCCGGCGTCGCCGACCTGATCGACGTACGCCCGCTCGACGTCACCGACGCCGACGCGGCCGCCGCCGCCGTGGCCGAGACCGTGGCCGCGTACGGGCGGCTCGACGCGGTGGTCAACAACGCCGGCGCCGGACACGTCGGCACCCTGGAACAGGAGACCGTCGACGACGTACGGGCCGTCATGGAGGTCAACTTCTTCGGGGTGCTGCACGTCAGCCGAGCCGCGCTGCCGCACCTGCGGGCCTGCCGGGGCCGGCTGGTCACCGTGACCAGCGTGGGTGGGGTGATCGGTCAGCCGTTCAACGAGGCGTACTGCGCGGCGAAGTTCGCCGTGGAGGGGTTCATGGAGTCCCTCGCGCCGGTCGCGGCGGGCGTCGGGGTGACCGTCGCCGTGATCGAGCCGGGCGCGGTCGCCAGCGAGTTCGTCGCCAACGTCGGCGTCGACCGGGACCGCGCGATCGAGCGGGCCGGGGTGTACGGGCCGGCGCTGCGCGCGTACCTCGACCGCAGCGCCGGGGCCTTCGCCGCAGCGCAGTCCCCGGCGGACGCCGCCACCGTCGTCGTCGCGGCCGTCACCGGCCCGACCCCGTCGCCGCGCACCCAGACCTCGACGACGGCGCGGGAGTTCGTCCGGGTGAAACTGGCCGACCTGGCCGGGACGGCGGTCACCGACCTGACCTCCGGCTGGCTGCGCTGACCCGCCTCAGGGCCTGCGTCAAAGCCCCTGGCCGGCGGCCAGGAAGCGGCGCAGGGAGGTGCTCATCGCCGCCACGAACCCCTCCCGCACCTCGGCGGCGACGAGGTCCAGCGACAGGTACGGGTTGAGGTCCTCCAGCTCCACCAGCAGCAGCGCCCCGTCGACGGTGCGGCAGGCGTCCACCCGCTGCACGCCGTGGGCCAGGGTGTTCCAGCGCACGAAGCGGCGGGCGAAGGCCAAATCCGCCCCGGTCGGCGCGTACGGGGCCAGGGCCCAGCGCCGCCGCGGGTCGGGCGCGTGCAGGGCGTACTGGAAGGCGTCGTCGACGAAGTAGAAGGAGACCTCGTACCGGAAGGGCACCCGCGGCTGGATCAGCGACTGCCCGTCGACCGCTTCGGCGAGCCGGTCGCGCGCGACGACCACGACCGCGTCGAAGCGGTCCATCAGGGCGGCCGCGTCGCGGGGATGGCACAGCGCCAGGTCGAACTCCTCGCGCAGCCGGGAGGTCAGGAAGACGTCCTCGTCGCCGTAGTGGCGGCCCTGCGCCCGGTAGGCCAGGTCGGTGACGAACAGGATGCTGGGCCGCACGCGTCTCCCCCGCCTCACGCCGCTCGCGGCGGGTGCGCCGCGACGTCGCAGGGCACCGTACCGGGTGGCCGGACCGGCGACCCGGGCTGCTCGCCGCCCGGTCGCCCGGGGGCCACCGGGGCGGGGCATACTGCGCTGCGTGCTGACCCGATCCGGCTACCTCGACGCGCCCGCGCCGCTGGCCTTCGCCCACCGCGGCGGGGCCGCCGAGGGCGACGAGAACACCGTCGAGGCGTTCGCCCGGGCCGTCGGTCTCGGCTACCGGTACGTCGAGACCGACGTGCACGGCACCGCCGACGGGGTGGCCGTGGTCTTCCACGACGCCACCCTGGAACGGGTCACCGGTGAGCGGGGGCGCATCGCCGACATGCGCTGGGCGGACCTGGCGTCGGTACGCGTCGGCGGGGCGGCGGTCGTACCCCGGCTCGACGAGGTGCTGGGCGCGTGGCCGCGGGTGCGGTTCAACATCGACGTGAAGGCCGACGGCGGGGTCGCGCCGACGGTCGAGACGGTGACCCGGGCAGGCGCGGCCGACCGGGTGCTGCTGGCCTCGTTCAGCGACGCCCGGCTGATCCGGATGCGGGCCCTGACCGAGGGTCGGGTCGCGACCGGCCTCGGCATGCGCGGGGTGGCCCGGCTGCGGGTGGCGTCGCTGCACGGGTGGCGGCTGCGGCTGCCCCCGTCGGTGGTCGCCGCGCAGGTGCCGCCGCGCTACGGCCGGGTGCCGGTGGTGGACCGGCGGTTCCTCGCCTACTGCCACCGGTTGGGGTTGCAGGTGCACGTCTGGACGATCGACGAACCTGCCGAGATGCACGACTTACTTGATCTTGGGGTGGATGGCATCATGACCGATCACGTCGGCGTGCTGCGCGACGTCTACCGCAGCCGCGGCCACTGGGCCGCCTGAACACCGAGGAACCCCATGGCCGAGACCGTCACCCCCGCGGTGCAGGATCCACCGCCGGCGAGCACCCGCCGGGAACGCCGCGGCTGGTACCTCTACGACTGGGCCAACTCGGCGTTCCAGACCACCGTCATCACGGTCTTCCTCGGCCCGTTCCTCACCACCGTCACCGAGCTGGCCGCCGGCTGCGAACTCGGCGCGGACAGCTGCGAGGGGTACGTGCACCCGCTGGGCATCCGGGTCGCCGCCGGCTCCTACTACCCGTACCTGATCTCGCTGTCGGTGTTCCTCACCGTCTTCGTGCTGCCGGTGGTCGGGGCGATCGCCGACCGGTCGACGCACAAGAAGCGGCTGCTGGCCGGCGCGGCGTTCACCGGCGCGGGGGCCACCATCGCGATGGCCTTCGTCACCGGCGAGCGGTACCTGCTCGGCGGCGCGCTGTTCCTGGTCGCCAACATCGCCTTCGGCGCGGCGGTGGTCGTCTACAACTCGTTCCTGCCGCAGCTCGGCGGGCCCGACGAACGCGACGGCATCTCCAGCCGGGGCTGGGCCATCGGCTACCTCGGCGGTGGGCTGCTGCTCGCGCTGAACCTGGTCGCGGTGACCGTGCTCAGCGAGGAGGGCAACCCGCAGCGCACCCTGGACCTGGCCCGCTGGTCCATCGTGTCGGCCGGCGTGTGGTGGGCGGTGTTCACCCTGGTGCCGCTGCGCTGGCTGCGCGAACGCCCCACCGCCGCGGCGCTGGCCGGTGGCGGCAACGTGCTCACCGACGGCTTCCGCCAGCTCGGCCGCACCCTGCGCGAGGTCAAGGCGTACCCGCTGACGCTGTTCTTCCTGCTCGCCTTCCTGGTCTACAACGACGGCATCCAGACCGTGATCACCCTCGCCAGCCAGTACGGCACCAAGGAGCTGGGGCTGGAGCAGAGCACCCTGATCGTGACGATCCTGCTGGTGCAGTTCCTCGCCTTCGGCGGGGCGCTCGCCCTGGGCGCGCTGGCCCGGCGCATCGGCGCGTGGAAGACGGTGCTGCTGTCCCTGGTGCTGTGGACCGGCGTGATCATCGCTGCGTTCCGGCTGCCCGCCGAGGCGCCGCTGCCGTTCATGGCCCTCGGCGGGGCGATCGGCCTGGTCCTCGGCGGTAGCCAGGCGCTGAGCCGGTCGCTGTTCAGCCAGCTCATCCCCACCGGCAAGGAGGGTGAGTACTACGGCTTCTACGAGATCAGCGACAAGGGCACCAGCTGGCTCGGGCCGCTCGCCTTCGGGCTGGTGTTCCAGCTCACCGCCTCCTACCGGGTGGGCCTGGTCTCCCTGCTGATCTTCTTCGTGCTGGGCTTCGCGCTGCTGGCCGCCGTGCCGATCCGCCGGGCCATCCTCGCGGCCGGCAACACCCCACCGAAGGTCCTCTGAGCCGAACCGATCGGGGCACCTCGATGGACTAGGCTGCCCCGACGTGACCGACGACGCCGCCGCCCCCACCTGCCTGGCCCGCCCCCTGCCGGGCCCGGACGAGAACGGCATCGGCTGTGCCGCCGCCCGCGGTGTCGACGGGCGGCCGTTGCACGCCGCCGCGCTGAAGTTCTTCTGGGGGCCGATGGACTGCGGCAAGTCCACCATGGCGTTGCAGATGAACTACAACCACGCCCGGCAGGGCCGCCGCGGCCTGGTCACCACCCGCATCGACCGGTCGCTGGGCCCGCAGGTCACCAGCCGCATCGGCCTGGCCCACTCCGCCGTCGAGGTCACCGACTCCCTCGACCTGCGCACGCTGGTCCGCGACACCTGGGCCGAGGGGGTACGCGTCGACTACCTGATCTGCGACGAGGCGTCCTTCTACAACGTCGAGCACGTCGAGCAGATGGCCGAGCTGGTCGACGGCTACGACGTCGACGTGTACGCCTTCGGCCTGGCCACCGACTTCCGGTCCTGCCTCTTCCCCGCCGCACAGCGGCTGTTCGAGCTGGCCGACGAGGTGGCCCGGATCCAGATCGAGGTGCTCTGCTGGTGCGGCCGGGAGGGGCTGCTCAACGCCCGGGTGGTCGACGGGCGGGTGGTCCGCGAGGGCGCGCAGGTCGTCATCGGCGACACCGCGGACACCGCCGAGGTGCGCTACCAGGTGCTCTGCCGGCGGCACTACCGCTCCGGCGACCTGGGCCCGCGCTCCTAGAACGGGTCCCCGCAGACCCGCCACTCGCCGTCCTCCTTCACCACCGGCAGCCGGCGCTCCTCGGCGGCCCCGCCGTCGCGGGTGACGCGGACGGTAACCTCACCGATCGGGCGGCCGGCCTTGGTACGCACCGACACGTCGAGGATCTCGTAGCCGCTGACCACCGGCGGGGTCTTCACCCAGCCGGCGAAGCCGACCTCGCTCCACCGCCCGCGGGCCTGGTCGCAGAGCCGATCGTAGGCCCGGTCGACCTCGCCGGCGGACAGCTCCCGGAAGAACCCGTCGGCGGTCTCCCGCACCGGGCCGCCGGCCTGCATCACCACCTGCACGTTCCAGGCGCCCAACCCGGCGACGCCGACCAGGCACAGCGCCATCGTCAGGCCACCCAGCAGCAGACCGGTGCGTACCGGCCGGCGGGGCCGGGCCGGTCGGCTCCACGCCTGCTCACCGCCCATCACCTGCGACCGTATGCGCACCGTCCGGTCCGCGCAGGAACATCGCCGCCGACGCCCACCACCATCTCGACCTGCTCTGCCGACGGGTTACCGCCGCAGTTGAGGGTTGAGCCGGGCTTCGTGCGCGAAGCCCGGCTCAACTTTCACAACGAGCTTCAATGAAAAAATTGAAGCCATGGACGCCGACGACATGAAGCGACACATCTGCGACTCGTTCGAGGGGGTCACCGCCGTCGACGGCGGCGGCGACACGTTCCTCGTCTACGACCCGCTCGGTGACCTGCCCGCCGACCGGTGGCTGCCGTTCGCCACGATCGTGACCGGCGACCACTACGACACCGCCTCGGCGCTGGACCGGCCGGGGGCGTGGCGGCTCAACATCGGGCTGACCCGGGCGCGGTACCTGTCGTTGTTCCCGACACCACCGGCCGACGTCGACCACACCCGCGCCGACACGCTGCTGCCGCACCCGTTCTACGCCGCACAGCACTGGGTGTGCGTGGTCGACCCCGGCCCGGCGACCCGGGAGCTGGTCTCGGAACTGCTCGCCGACGCGTACGACTTCGCCGTCCGTAAGCACGCCAACCAGCGCCGCCGCCGGCACGCGGACTGAACCTGCCAGCAGATGTCAGGTACCTGCGGCAGGCTTGCGGTCATGACAGTCACCGCCGACCTCGCCATGGTCAACCTGGACAGCTCCGCCCCGGCCGCGCACGCCGACTTCTACCACCGCGTCCTCGGCTGGGAGATCACCCACAGCGAAGCCGACTACGCCATGATCAGCAGGCCCGACGGCGTCTCGATCGGGTTCGGCCGGGTCGACGGCTACCAGCCGCCGCGCTGGCCCGACGAGACCTCCGCCAAGCGCTACCACCTCGACCTGTACGTCGACGACCTGACCGTCGCGGAGAAGGAGTTCGTGGCGGCGGGCGCGACGAAGCCCGAGTTCCAGCCCGGCGACGGGCGCTGGGTGGTGCTGCTCGACCCGGTGGGCCAGCCGTTCTGCATCTGCCCCCGCCCGCAGGGCTGACGGCCGCCGCCCCCGGCCGGACCGGGAGCCGGCCGGCGGCGGCGTGATCGTCCTCCTTCAGCGGCGCGGGTCAGCCGCGGCGGCGGGCCCGCGCCGCCCAGATCGCGTACGCCGGGTCCCGGTCGAGGTTGTGCCGGTCCCGGTCGTAGCGGCGGGTGGTGCGCGGGTCGGCGTGACCCATGGCGTCCTGCACGTCCTCCAGCGGCACGCCCTCGGCGCGGGCGGTGGTGGCGAAGGCGTGCCGCAGCGAGTGCGGCGACAGCTTCGCCGCCGCCGGAATGCCGGCGGTCAGGGCGAGCCGGCGGACCAGCCGGAACACCGAGTGCCGGTCGAGTCGACCGCCGGTGGCGGTGGCCAGCAGCGGGCCGGTGAGCTGCTGCACGCCCACCCCCTGCGCGGCCGCCCGGTCGGCCAGGTACGCGTCCACGGCGTACGCGGTGCCGGGGGTCAGCGCCCGACGGCGGGGCTTGCCGCCCTTGCCGACGAACCGCACGCTGCGGTGCCCCCGCTCGGCGCCCAGGTCGGCGAGGTTCAGCGAGACCAGCTCCCCCACCCGCAGCCCGAGGTCGGCGAGCAGGGCGATGGCGGCCCGGTTGCGGGCGGCGGTCGGGCCGGTGTCGGCGTCGGCGGCGGCCAGCAACGCGTCCACCTCCTCGGGGGTGAGCCCGACGGTGGCCGAGTGGTCCCGGTCGACGCGCGGCCGGTCGGCGCCGGAGACCGGGTTCGCCTCCACCGCCCGCAGCTTGACCAGGAACTCGTACCAGCTGGAGAGCGCGGAGAGCTTGCGGGCCACGGTCGCCGGGGTCAGCGGCCGGCCGGTCCGCGCACCCAGGGTGGCCTCCAGGTCGCGGCCGTAGGCGTTGACGTCGAGGAAGTTGGCGTGCAGCGGGTCCAGCTCGCGGGCGGCGCACCAGGCCAGCCAGCCGGCGATGTCCCGCCGGTACGCGGCACGGGTGTGTTCCGACAGCCGCCGGTTGCGCAGCCACGCCTCGGTGAAGTCGACCGGCCCGGTCGGCAGGGCGGGCCGGGCCGAGGCGCGGGGCAGGACCGGGGCGTCAGAACGCAGCATGTGAAAAAGGCTCTCAGCCTCGGCGGCCAATGACCATGAGGCGCGCCCGAGCGGATCCATGGCGCGCGCTACCGTCGTCGGGTGCGCGCCAGCCGGCTGGTCTCCCTGCTGCTGCTCCTGCAGGCCCGGGGGCGGATGACCGCCCAGGAACTCGCCGACGCGCTGGAGGTTTCGGTGCGTACCGTCTACCGCGACGTCGAGGCGCTCGGCGCCGCCGGCGTCCCGGTGTACGCCGACCGGGGCCCGGCCGGCGGTTACCGGCTGCTCGGCGGCTACCGCACCCGGCTGACCGGGATGACCTCCGACGAGGCGGCGGCGCTGTTCCTGGCCGGAATGCCCGGGCCGGCCGCGGAGCTGGGCCTCGGTGCGGTCCTCACCGCGGCCGAGTTGAAGCTGCGCGCCGCGCTGCCGCCGGACCTGGCCGAGCAGGGTGACCGGATCCGGCAACGGTTCCACCTGGACGCGCCCGGCTGGTTCCGGGACCCGGAACCCACCCCGCACCTGACCGCGCTGGCCGAGGCGATCTGGGATGAGCGCCTGGTCGATCTCCGTTACCAGCGGTGGAAGCGCCCCCGGGAGGTGAGCCGGGTGCTGGCGCCGCTGGGCGTGGTGCTCAAGGCCGGCCGCTGGTACCTGGTGGCCCGGGCCGGGGAGCAGGTCCGCACCTACCGGGTCGCGGCGATCCTGACGCTGACCGTGCGCGACGAGCGCTTCGACCGGCCCACCGACTTCGACCTGGTCGCGTTCTGGCGGGAGTGGACCGACCGGTACGAGCGCGGCGTCTACCGCGACGAGGCCCGGGTGCGGGTCACGGCCGCGGCGCTGGAGTTCATGGCGTACGTCTTCCCGCCGGCGATGAGCCGGGCGGCCCGGGCGGCGGCCGAAGCGCCGGACGCGCACGGCTGGCGGCACACGACGGTGCCGATCGAGTCGGTACGGCACGGGCACACCGAGCTGCTGAAGCTGGGCGCGCAGGTGGAGGTGCTCGCCCCGGCGGAGCTGCGGGAGCTGATGGCGGCCAGCGCCCACGCGATGGCCGCCATCTATCCGACGCCGGCGGACGCGCCGGACGCGTCCACCGGCGACTCCACCGTCACGAGGTGAGCTGCTTGTGCCCGTTGCCGCTGCTGCCGGCGGTGACGGTGACCCGGCGCGGCTTGGCGCGCTCCGCGATCGGAATGCGCAGCGTCAGCACCCCGTTGTCGTACCCGGCCTCGAGGCGGTCGGCGTCGAGGGTGTCGCCGAGGAACAGCTGCCGGGTGAAGGTGCCCATCGGACGTTCGGCGGCGACCAGCTCGACGTTGTCCCCGGTGGGGCGGCGCCGCTCGGCGCGGACGGTCAGCACGTTGCGCTCGACGGTGCAGTCGATGCTGTCGGGGTCGACGCCGGGCAGGTCGAACGCGGCGTAGAAGTGGTCGCCGTCGCGGTAGGCGTCCAGGTGCATGACGGCGGGGCGGCTGGTGGTGCCGAACAGCTGCTCGGCGAAGCGGTCGATCTCACGGAACGGGTCGGTACGCATCAGCATGGTCGTGCCTCCTCGGTTCTCCTGGCCGAAGGTGTCGTAGTTGAGTCGGTGCGACTCAACTTCCTCTTCTCTATTTAGCGCGCCGCGCGCCCGGCGTCAACTCGCGCAGGACCTTTTCGAACCAGTGCTCGGCGTACCCGTCGTCGTTGTAGGCGGGGATCTCGTGGTAGCCGTGCCGGGCGTACAGGGCGCGGGCCTCGACGAGGTCGGCACGGGTGTCCAGCCGGATCCGGTCGGCACCGGACGCGCGGGCGTGCCGCTCGGCGCCGGCCAGCAGCGCGGCGCCGCCGCCGTGGCCCCGGTGGGTGGGGTGGACGAAGACCCGGGTCAGTTCCGCCCAGTCGGGCCGCAGCCGCAGCCCGGCGCAGCCGGCGGGTCGGCCGTCGCGGTGCGCCACCAGCAGCAGCCCGGTCGGCGGGACGAGGTCGCCGCTGGGTGACTCGGCCATCGCCGTTTCGACCTCGCCGGGCCGGACGGGTCCGGGGACGCGGCGGCGGCGTCCCCGCAGCGGGGACGCCGCCGTCATGCGTCGCTCGTCAGCGGGCCCGCCGGGGCAGGAAGGCGATCAGCACCGCGGCGACCGCCAGGTGCATCAGCCCCAGCATCACCTTGGCGCCGGTGGTGGCCTCGGTGGCGACGACGGGGACGAGGGAGAGCAGGGCGATCAGCACCGCGAGCGTGATCCAGATGACGGTGGCCCGCCGGCCGGCGAAGCGCTCCAGCAGGACCAGCCCGGCCCAGCCCACCAGCGCCGAGCCGAGGGAGAAGAGGATGACCGGCCCGAGGTTGACGACGAACGCCGGCTGGCCGGGGTTTTCGACGGTGTAGTCGACCCCGGCGACCGCGCCCACGGTCCAGAGCACGACGCAGGTGAGGACGGTGAGCCCCACGCCCAGGGCGCGGCGGCGCAGGGACGGGGTGGTGGCGGCGGGGTGCGCGGTCGCGGTCATGCGTGCTCCTCGGTCGGGAAACCAGACAGGTGCGACCGTATCAGATAGTCTCGTTCGGGACTATCCTGCTCGGAACTAGCAGGCGGGACGGACGCCGCAGGCCCCGCCGCCGGCGAGCCGGCCGCCGACCAGGGCGCTGATCGAGCGCAGGAACGCGGCGCGGTCGGCCTCCGGCAGGGTGGCCAGCACGTCCCGCTGGATCCGGCCGGCGATCTCCTGCGCCTCGTCGAGGACCTTCTCCCCCTCCGGGGTCACCTCGACCAGCCGCGCCCGCCGGTCGCTCGGCGAGGGCAGGCGGCGGGCCAGGCCGGCACCCTCCAACTGGTCCAGGGTCACCACCATGGTGGTCTTGTCGATCCCGCACAGCTCGCCGATCTGCCGCTGGGTGAGCCCCCCGGGCCGCGCCTTGAGCAGCACGCAGTGCGCGCGCGGGGAGATGCCCAGCCGGGCCAGGCCAGCGGCGTGCTCCGCCATCAAGGCATGGCTCGCCCAGGAGAGCAGGAACATCAGGTCGGGTGAGCCACCGGGCGAGCGCGAGGTCATGCCCCGAGGCTAACAACACCGTCCCGCGCGGGATGGTTTGCGGCCCGAACGGTCACGGCCCGATCCGCCAGTAGATCCCCTGCTCACGGGCGAGCAACTGCTCGTCCACCAGGTGGCGACGCAGGGTCACGTGGTCCGAGCCGCCACCGTCGCACCAGCGCCGCAGGATCGCGTCGACCGCCCGTTCCGGGTAGCGCACGCCCGGCTCGAACGCCGCCACGACGTGGGCCAGCAGCACCCGCCGCCGGCCGCGCTGCGCCGGCAGCCGCACCACCACCCCGTCGCGCAGGAACGTGCGCAGCACCCGGTCCGTCGGCTCCTGCGCGGCGGCGGCCGGTGCCGACGTCCGCGCGGCCTCGCGGAACCGGTCGGCGTCGACCCGCAGATCATCGCCCGCGTCGGCGATCGCGCCGGCCTCGACCAGGCGCCGCAGCGCGGTGGCCACCTGCCGGGTCGGCAGACCGGTGCGGTCCGCCACCGCCGTCGCGTCGGCGGCGCCGAGCACGATCGCCGCGAAGACCTGTCGCCGTACGGGGTCGGCGAGGGCGCCCGCCAGAGTCTGGGCCGTCATGCCGGCCACCCTGCCAGCCGGCTCACCGGCGAGGCCAGGCGTTTTCGCGCCCGGCTCAACCGGTGCTGCGCTCGGCGTGCAGGGAGACCCGCCGCAGCAGGTCGGCCAGGAGTCGGCGCTCGTCCGGGGTGAGCACGCCGAGCAGGCGGTGCTCCTCCTGGCCGATCACCTCGATCGCCGCATGCCAGGCGGCGCGCCCGGCGTCGGTCAGCTCCACGTCGACCCGGCGGCGGTCCACCGTCGACGGGATGCGCCGCACGAAGCCGCGTCGCTCCAGGGCGTCGACCCGGGCGGTCACCGAGGCGGGGGCCATCGCCATGTCGTCGGCCAGCTCGCCGGGGGTGGCCCGGCCGCGCCGCCCGGCGAGAGCGTGCAGGGTGTCGTACTCGTGGGCGGGCAGGCCGAGCTCGGCCAGGGAGCGGTCCTTCACGCTGCGCAGGTGCCGGGTGACCCCGGACATCCGGGTGACCGCGCCCTCGACGTCGGGGTCGAGCTCCGGCAGCACGGGCAGCCAGCGCTCGATGTGCCGATCGGTGCGGTCGCGTGCGGTCATGCCGGTCACTGTACGTCGACAGCTAAATATTCGTTGACGAAATGTTCGGCGTCGAAATACCTTGTCGGGGTGACCCATCCCCTCCGCGTACGCTCCTTCCGGCTGCTGTTCCTCGGCCGTACCGTCTCCGGCCTGGGCGACGCGGTCGTACCGGTCGCCCTCGCCCTGGCGGTGCTCCGGGCGACCGGCTCCACCGGCTCGCTGGCTCTGGTGCTGGCCTGCGCCATGGTCCCCCGACTGCTCCTGCTGCCCCTGGGGGGCGTGGTGGCCGACCGGTTCCACGCCCAACGGGTCGCCGTGACCACCGACCTGGTGCGCTGCGCCGCCCAACTGGTGGTCGGGGTGCAACTGCTCGCCGACGCCCCCTCGCTGACCCACGTGGCGGTGGCTTCCGCGGTCGGCGGCGCCGCCTCCGCCTTCGCCATCCCGGCCGTCGCGCCGCTGGTCGCCGGCACCGTCGAGGCCGACGGGCGGCAACGCGCCAACGCCCTGCTGGGGGTGACCGCCAACGCCAGCCGGCTCGCCGGCCCCGCCCTGGCCGGCCTGCTGATCTGGGCCGCCGGCCCCGGCTGGGCGTTCGTCCTCGACGGGCTCTCCTTCGCCGTCAGCGCCCTGCTGGTGGCCGCGATCCGGGTCCGGCACGTGCCGGTGCCGCACCGTTCCCTCGGCACCGACCTGGTGCGCGGCTGGCGGGAGGTGCGCGCCCGGGACTGGTACTGGACCAGCCTGGTCGGGCACGGCGTGTGGAACGGCGCCGCAGCCGTGCTGATGACCCTGGGTCCCGCGGTCGCCGTGGATCGCCTGGGCGGCGAGGGCGTGTGGGTGCTCATGCTCCAGGGCGGGGCCGTCGGCATGCTGGCCGGCTCGCTGGCGGCCGGCCGGTTCCGGCCCCGCCGGCCCGTCCTGGTCGGCAACCTCGCCCTGGCCACGTACGCGGTCCCGCTGGCGCTGCTGGCCGCCGCCGCGCCCGCCCCGGCGGTGATCGCCGCGTACTGCCTCGCGCTGACCGCGCTGGGCTTCCTCAACCCGGTGTGGGAGACCGTGGTGCAGGGGCAGTTCGCGCCCGAGGTGCTCGCCCGGGTCACGTCGTACGACTGGCTGATGTCGCTGGGCGCGATGCCGATCGGCTACGCGGTCGCCCCACTCGCCGCCGGCGCCTGGGGCGCGTCCGCACCGCTGGCCGGGGCGGCGCTGCTGGTCGCGCTCGCCTGCGCCGGCACCGCCGCCGTGCCCGGCGTACGGCGGCTGGCCTGGCCCGCCGCCCCGGCGCCGGAGCGGGCCGGGGCGGCGGTGGGCTGACCGGTCAGAGCGCGTGGCCGGTGGTGGCGTCCACGTGCTCGGGGACCTCGTCGTGCCGGTCCCCGACACTGGACGTGCCGGACGGCTCGAACATCAGGATGGACGCCCCGTCCACCGAGGACGGCCGGTGCGACGTCCCGCGCGGCACCACGTACACCGCGCCGCGGGGCAGCACCACCGTCCGCTCGCCGTCGCCGTCGCGCAGCGCGATGCGCAGCTCGCCGTCGAGGACCAGGAAGAACTCGTCGGTGTGGTCGTGGACGTGCCAGACGTGCTCGCCGGCCACCTTGGCGATCCGTACGTCGTAGTCGTTGACCCGGGTGACGATCCGCGGGCTCCACAGCTGGTCGAAACCGGCCAGCGCCACCGCCAGGTCGATCGGCTCATCGTTCATCGGCCCATCCTGGCACCGCCGCGCCCGCGCGGGTGTCCGCCGCAGGGCTCAGAGGAAGCGGTGCATGATGTGCAGGCCGACCCGCTTGCCGTCCGGCAGCGCGAACGCCTCCGGCACGGTGCCGATCACCGTGAACCCGAGCCGCCGGTACAGCTCCACCGCCCACGTGTTGGACTCGGCCACCGCGTTGAACTGCATCGCCGCGTACCCCTGCCGGCGGGCCCAGTCCAGGGCGTACTCCACCATCGCCCGGCCGACACCCCGGCCCCGCGCGTCGGCGGAGACCATGAAACTGGCCGTGGCGACGTGCGCGCCCGGCCCAGGCTTGTTCGGGCCGATCTTCGCCGTGCCGAGTACCCGGTCACCGTCCACGGCGACCACGGTCACCCCCGGCGGCGCCTCCACCCACATCGCGCGGGCCGACTCCTCGGTCAGCCCCGGGTCGTAGACGAAGGTGTCGGCCGCGACGACGACCTCCCGCACGATGGGCCACACCTGCGGCCAGTCGGCGTCGGTGAACTCTCTGATCAGCATCGGGGCCAAGCTAACCGCAGCGCCGCCGCCCCGCCAACCGGGTTCGACGGTGCCGAACCGTGACCGGTACGGGACAGCGCGGTACGCACCCGAGCCGGCACCATGGGAGCGTGGCCGTACCCGTCACCGACCGCCCGGACGCGGCAGCTCCCGCCGGGCCGCCACCATCGTGCTGGTAGCCGGCGGCAAGGGCTACTACGACGCGCCGCTGCTGCTGGTGCTCGCCGCCGCCGGCGCGGTCGGCACCGTCGACTGGGCGCGTACCGTGCCGCGTCGGGTGCTGCTCGCCGCCGCCGCTGTCGTCGCGGTCACAGGCAGCGCGGTGCTGCTGCTGCCCACGCTGCCCGCCGACCGGCTGCCCGGCTTCGTCGTCGAGGTCAACTACGACGCCGGGGAGACCATCGGCTGGCCGGCGTTCGCCGACTCGCTCGCCGCCGTGCACCGTGGGCTGCTGCCGCCGGAGCAGCGGCAGCGCGCGGTGATCCTCACCGGCAACTACGGCGAGGCCGGCGCCGTCGCCCGCTACGGCCCCGCACGCGGGCTGCCCCGCGCCTACTCCGGGCACAACAGCATGGCCGAATTCGGAAGACCACCGGCCGACGCCGACGTGGTGATCGCGGTCGGCTGGGAGCGCCCCGACCAGCTGCGCGGCTGGTTCGAGCAGGTCACCCTCGCCGGCCGCGTCGACCAGCGCGTCGACGTGGACAACGACGAGAACGGCGGCCCGATCTGGCTCTGTCAGGGCCTGCGGCGCCCGTGGGACCAGATCTGGGACCAGGAGGTACGCCACGGCGGCTGAGCCGGGATCGTCAGAGCTTCGTCGCCACCACCACGAGCTCGCCGTCGTCCCCCGCACCCACCGGTTCCCCCCGCCAGCCGCCGTGGATGCGCTGCACCCGGAAACCCGCCTGCGCGAGCGAGTTCCGCAACTCCCCCTCGGTACGGAACCGCAGCACCGCGTCGCCGCGCAGCTCACCGTCGGCGAAGCCGAAGTGCCGGGTGAACCGCACGACGCCGTCCCGGGCGTCGGTCACCTCGGTCCAGGTGACCACGACGGAGCCGTCCGGCAGGTGGATGGACCGGCGCGAGTCGACCAGGTTCCACCGCTCCCAGCGCCGGTCGGCCGGATCCCGGGAGTCGAAGAGCAGCCGGCCGCCCGTTCGCAGCGCCCGACGCAGCGCGGCGAGGACCCGCCGCCACTCGTCGTCGTCCACCACGAACTGCGCCACGTGGCTGGTCATCACCGCCACGTCGTACGCCCCGGCGGGCAGCGCCTCCGCGCCACCCTCGATCCAGGTGACCCGGTCCGCGCCGGGCTTGGCGCGGGCAGCATCGAGTGAGGCGCGGGCCGGGTCGACGCCGGTGACGGTGTGCCCGGCGGCGGCCAGGGCGAGCGTCAGCCGGCCGGTGCCGCAGCCGAAGTCCAGCACCCGGGCCGGGTCGACGCCGACCTCGGCGAGGAAGAAGTCGTCGTCGGGGCCCCACGGGCACTCGACGTCGTAGACCGCCACGAGGCGGGGATCGGTGAACTCCGCGTTGCGCACCGCCGCACCTATTCCATGGGGCCGGCGGGAGCGAACCGGAAGTGGATCCCGTTGGGCACGTCGGCATGAGTCAGCCCGGTGATGTCGCTGAAGCCCCTGAGCCGAGCAAGGGCCGCGTCAGCGGTCACCGTGTCGCTCAGCGCCACGGTGATGCCGGCAAAGTGCAACCACGCCTCCGCGGCGACCGATTCGACTCCCAGGCTGTCCAGGTCACCGGACACGTTCGCCCGGACCCGGATGGCCAGGTCGCGCTGCTCCAGTATCTGCAGCTGGATCGCGTCATAGCGATGGTGCGCGAAGTAGTAGACGCTGGCCTCGCCCGGCTCGGCGAAGCGTGAGCTGCTGGCGCTCCGGCCTGCCATGCTCCGCCACCCGTCCGCCTGAATCGGCAGCCACTCGAGGTCCAGGGTGAGTGGGCTGCTCCCATGATCGCGGGACACCGGCTGGAAGGGGAAGTGAAAGCTCCAAGTCAGCTGCGGTGCAAGTCCTAGCGTCGGGTTCTCGAACAACAGCCCGCGCCACTCACCGCCCACGGCCGGAACGAAATCGCTGCGATCCAGGGCGTCCTCGTCACCGGCCTCGTCGATCATCGGTGCAGTCTGCCACCGCGGCGAAGTAAGTGTTGAACGACATGTGAACTTCAGTGAGAACGACATTGTTCTTCAGTGGCTCCGCCGGGGTGAGGTGGTCACTTGATGCTCCAGCCATGCAGTCGACGGCGGAGTCGGTCGGCTGATCATGAGGTGGTCTCCGCGCGGGTGCGGCCGGCGGCGCGTAGTTCGCGTAGGTCGGGGATGTGGTTTTAGAGGGTGCCCGGGCTGACGCCGAGGAGTCGGGCGATGGAGGCGACGCTGGCGTCGGGGTTGGGCAGTAGGTCGCTGGCGGCGCTTACGAGGTCGGGATTCATGACGGTGGGGAGCCTCTTTTCGTTCCGCTCCCACCAGTATCAACCGTGTGCCTGCCGAAAACCTCGTCCGCCCTGGTGAGAGCCGGTCCGCCGCTCGGTACCCCTTCCGCGTCGGCGGGTCACCCGGCCTACTACAGGTGGCCGCTTGGGCGGCATGATGACCTGTCGTGCTGATGCGATTGGCCTATCTGACGGTGTCGAACGTGTTCGCCGTGCTGCGGCTTCTTCCGGTCGGTGACCGGGACAAGGACGCGGAGATCCTTCCTTACGGCATCAACTCGGCGTCCTTCAGCGGCAACTTGGCGACCGACGTATCTGGTTCAACCCGGCCGACCGGGCGTTGCTGGCGGCGCTGCTGCAACCGATGCCGCGGCAGGCGTTGCGCGGGTTGCGGCTGCTGGTACGCCCAGACACGATCCTGCGCTGGCACCGGGACCTGCTCGCCCGACAGCACGCCGCACGATCGCGGCCGAAACGCCCGGGGCGGCCACCGACCCTACGGTCGATCCGTGCCCTGGTCCTGCGGCTGGTCACCGAGAACCCCGGATGGGGATACCGCCGCGTGCACGGGGAACTGCTGGTCCTGGGCATCAAGGTCGCCCCGTCGACCGTGTGGGAGATCCTCAAACAGGCCGGCATCGACCCCGCACCCGACCGAGCCTCCAGCACCTGGGCGCAGTTCCTACGCTCGCAGGCCGACGCCCTGCTGGCCTGCGACTTCTTCGAGACCACCACACTGTTCGGTACCCACATGTACGTGCTCGCGGTCATCGAGCACACCACCCGCCGGGTACGCATCCTCGGCGCCACCGCCCACCCGACCGCCGCCTGGGTCACCCAGGCCGCCAGAAACCTGGCCATGGGCCTACAGGACGCCGGCGTACGGGCCCGGTACCTAATCCGTGACCGGGACGGCAAGTTCCCCGACCTGTTCGACGCGATCCTGTCCGATACGGGAATCGAGGTGATCCTCACCGGCGTCCGCATGCCCCGTATGAACGCGATCATGGAACGGTGGGTACGCACCTGCCGCCGGGAACTGCTCGACCGCACCCTCATCTTCAACCAGCGCCACCTGCTGCGGGCACTCGGTGAGTTCGAGCGGCACTACAACGAGCACCGACCACATCAAGGCATTGCCAACGCCCGACCGCTGGCTACACTCCCCCAACCGCTGACCGACACGGCCGCGATCAGCCAGTTGCGCATCGAGCGAAGTGATCGACTGGGCGGCATCCTCCACGAGTACCGACGTGCCGCTTGAGCAGCACGGACGAGGTTTTCGGCAGGCACAGGGTCACGGACCCTCGCGACGGACATCCGACCAGCACAACCTCCGGATCCTCCCGTGACATGGTCCAATCGGGGGTAGCGTCCGGCGGTAGGAACAGCGGCGGCAGTCGCCGCTCCCGGTCCTTGATCACAGGGGCGTTGATCCGGCCTTGGTGACTGATGGCCGGCGGGAGCCCGGGTGGTCCGGGGCCGGGACCAAAGGGTTCCCGCCGTCGGGACAGAACACCGCAGACAGGGCGGACAAGGAGTGGGTACGATGCACGTCAATCTTGAGGTGGTCACGATCCCGGTGTCGGATGTCGACAGGGCGATGGAGTTCTACCGGGATCGCCTGGGCTGGCGGCTGGACTTAGACATCGAGGTCGGCGAGGACGTCCGCGTCGTGCAACTGACCCCGACTGGTGACGGCCATACGTCCATCGTGTTCGGCAAAGGCCTGCCGATAGCCGCTGCACCGGGGTCGATGCGGCACCTAGAGCTGGTGACCTCCGACATCGTGGCCACACGGGAGGAACTGGTTCAGCGGGGCGTCGACATCACCGAGGTCTACCACGGCCCCGGCAGCCCTTTCTGGCCCGAGGCGCGCCAACCCGGCCCCGACCCCGAACGTAAGAGCTACAACTCGCACGCCTCATTCCAGGACCCGGACGGGAACGGCTGGACGCTGCAGGAGGTCACTACCCGCATGCCGGGTCGCGAGGCCCGTTCGTGACATTACAAGCCGCGTCCTTGCTCCACCACCTACCGCCTGCCTCACACATGTCGATTTTCGACTACGCCCGGGCCGAGTAAAGGAGTCGTCGCACCACTCCCCCGCCAACATCGACTTCCCCGCCGTCAGCCAGACGAGCAGCGCGTGACTTCCCGCCGGCTGTCGTGGGAGTTCATGTCGGAGGGGGGACACGGACCGAAGCCCCACCGATGACGATGAGCGCAACCCTGAAGCTCCCGCAAGTCTAGCCGTTCACGCGCACCCGGCCCGGCGGCGGCGGCGACGTGTGGATGACGACGACGGGGGCCACAGCTCGTCGTCTCGGACATCGAAGAGGCCCGCGCGGAGCTCGTCGGTCGCGGCATCGAGGTGAGCGAGGTGTTCCACGATGCCGGCGGGACCGTGTACCACGGCCACGACGGCGGAGACGTCGTCCACCGCGCCGGCGGCCAGGCGCGGATCGCTGGCCCCACCCCACCCGTGCCGACTACGGCTCCTTCGCCACCTTTAGCGACCCGGACGGCAACGGCTGGGTACTCCAAGAGGTCAAGAAGCGGGCCCCCGGCCGCTGACACCACCTCAGCCAGCGAGGGCGCGACGAGCCGGCACCAGCCTACGTGGCGGCCGGCCCGTTCCGCCCTCGGTCCGACACCGGCGCCGGACCGCTGCCGCCGGGGCGCCCTCCGCGCCCCAAGCTTGACCACAGCCATACGCCGTACCGTGCCGCAGCTGGGCCGGCCGGGGACGGGCACAACGGCGCCCAGCCGAGACCCAGGCCCGGGTCACGGCCCTTTCTAGGCGACCCGAGGCGCGACCTCGGGCACCGTCGCCGGCATGCAGCGGCATCAGCGGGCGCTTCGGTGGCGGGCCGGCGTACCGCAGACACGACCAGGGAGCCTCGGCCCGGCAGCCCCGCTTCTGCGGAAGCCGCAGTCTAGACAGAGTCTCAGACGCAGTCGTGGAGGAGCAGTGACGAACGAGGCACCCCGCACCTACGACGTGGTCGTCATCGGCGCTGGCCCGGTCGGCGAGAACGTGGCCGACCGGGCCAGCGCCGCCGGGCTCAGCACCGTGATCGTGGAGCGCGAACTGCTCGGCGGCGAGTGCTCTTACTGGGCCTGCGAGCCCAGCAAGGCGCTGCTGCGGCCGGTGCTGGCACGCGCCGACGCCCGACGCGTCCCCGGGCTGCGCCAGGCAGTGGCCGGGCCGCTGGACGTCGAGGCGGTCCTCGCGCACCGTGACAAGATGTCCGCGTACTGGAACGACGAGAACCAGGTCGACTGGCTGAACGCGGTTTCCGTCGACCTGATACGCGGCCACGGCCGGCTCGACGGCCCCCGCCAGGTGGCGGTGCAGACCCCTGACGGCGACACCGTCCGGCTGAACGCACGGCACGCCGTCGCCATCTGCACCGGCACCAGCGCGGCCCTGCCCGACACACCCGGACTCGACACCGTACGCCCCTGGACCAGCCGTGAGGCCACCAGCGCCGACCACGTACCAGGCCGTCTTGCCATCGTCGGCGGCGGCGTGGTGGCCGTCGAGATGGCAACCGCCTGGCAGGCGCTCGGCGCCCAGGTGACGATGCTGGTCCGCGGCGACGCCGGACTGCTGCCGAGGATGGAGCCGTTCGCCGGCGAGATGGTCGCGGACGGGCTTCGCGAAGCCGGCGTCGACATCCGTTTCGGGGCCTCTGTGACATACGTGGCGCGCGAGGACGGCGAGGTGCGGATGACGCTGGCCGACGGCGCAGAACTGGCCGCCGACGAGATCCTGTTCGCCACGGGCCGAGCCCCGCGGACGGCGGACCTCGGCCTGGAGACCGTCGGTCTCACCGCGGGCGACTGGCTGACCGTGGACGACACCGGCCGGGTGACCGCCGTCGCCGACGGCTGGCTCTACGCCGCCGGCGATGTCAACCACCGGGCACTGATGACCCATCAGGGGAAGTACCAGGCCCGGATCGTCGGCGCCGCCATCGGCGCCCGCGCCAAGGGAGAGCCGGTCGACGACGCCAGGTGGGGCGCGCACGCAACGACCGCCGACGGCGCGGCCGTGCCGCAGGTCGTCTTCACCGACCCGGAGGTCGCGTCCGTCGGCCTGACCACGCGCGAGGCGGAACGGGCCGGACGCCGGGTCGAGGTGGTCGACTACGACATCGGACGCGTCGCGGGCGCGCACCAGTACGCCGAGGGCTATCGCGGCCAGGCCCGTATGCTGGTCGATGTGGACCGCGGAACGGTGGCGGGGGTCACCTTCGTCGGGCCCGGCGTCGGAGAACTGCTGCACTCGGCCACCGTCACGGTCGCAGGCGAAGTGCCGGTGGAACGACTCTGGCATGCCGTGCCCGCGTTCCCGACGATCAGTGAGGTCTGGCTGAGGCTGCTGGAGACCTACCGGGGCCGGCAGCAGGATCAAATGCTGCCGCCGGAAGCTTGAGTTGTTGCCGGCTCTGTTCGATCGTCTGCTCCGCCGCCACATCCCCGCTGAAGGCCTGTGCGACTCTGTTGCCTAATTCCGGGCGCGCAGCACGTCAATATCGCAGATCGCCTCGCCACCATCGGCGATCATCACCGCCAGATCGACCAGTACCCGGCCCCGATCATGGACCGGCCACCAACCGGTCCGGGCCAACCCGGCCGACAACGCCGCGGTCAACCCCGCCCGGTCGGCCAGCATCCGCAGCAGTGCCGCCCCCACGTGCGACACCACACCCGAACCCTCCGCGGTGACCCGCAGATCCTTCGACCACGCCGTAAACTGCACCTCGGAAGTGCCTCCCTCGTAGAGAAACCTGTAGATGTCGCAATCACAAGTTTCCCTTGCAGGAGAGGCACTTTCACTCATCTACACGCCGACGAACGACCCATCTCGACGATCACCGTGAATCGCCAGGTTAGGCCGGTGCACCTCGTGTCGAGCAGCACCAGTCAGGGTCAGGCGGGTGCGGGCAGCGTGCCGAGAACGCTCTCGACGCGGAGTGCCAGGGCAAGAAGCTCTTGGTCGTGGCCGTGTGCGCCGTTCAGTTCGATCCCGATCGGCAGTCCGCTGCTGGTCAGCCCTGCCGGAAGACTGATCCCCGGGATGCCTGCGCCGCTGGCAGGAACCGTGTTCTTGGACAGGAAGAGATGCGTCACGGCTTCACCTGCGACGCTGAACTCCCACTGGTCAGCGATGGCCGGCGCGGGCGCAGGGGTGGTGGGGAAGATCAGGGCGTCGAAGCCGTCTCGTGCGAACACATCACCGAGCCGCTGCTGCAGCTTCGGACGGTCGACGGCGAGAGTGCCGGCGTACTCCTCATCCGAGAGGTAAGCGGGGGCGCCCGGCACGACGGTGGCGCTCCACACTGCGTGGAGTTGCGGCTTGAGTCCGTCGTGGACGTCGTCGAACGAAACCGGGTAGTCGTTCTCGCGGAGGAACTGGGTCACGGCCTGCTGCGTCTCACGGAGGAACAGGTTCCACGCCGTCCGGTCCGCAAGGTCGGAGAAGTCGTCTCCGAGGTCGATCTCGACCACTTCGGCGCCGGCGTCGCGCAGGCGGCGCACGGTCTCCCAGAACTGCTGCTGGACGTCGGGATCGACGAGCTTGAGATAGTACTTGGGGGCGTAGGCGAACCGTGCACCAGTGAGGCCAGAAGCCTCAGACGGGGAAACGATCGCGCTGCCCCCGACGATCTGGTCGACCAGGATGCAGTCCTCGACGTTGCGAGCCAGGAGCCCTGTGGTATCGAGCACATGTGAGACCGGGGCTACTCCGCCTCGCGGCCACCGCCCGGTGGTCGGCTTGTAGCCGACGACGCCGGTCAAGGCCGCGGGGATCCTGATCGAGCCAACAGTGTCCCCGCCGAACGACGCCGGCACGATACGAGCGGCGACCGAGGCGGCCGAACCGCTTGAGGATCCGCCTGACAGGTGGTCCCGCTTGTACGGGTTCAGCACCTGTCCGTACTCGTCGTTGTGGCCGGTGATCCCGTACGACATCTCGACGAGGTTGTTCTTGCCGAACACGATCGCCCCGGCGGCTTTGACGGCGGTGACGGCCTCGGCGTCCGCCTCGGGAACGAACTCCTTGAGGGCCTTCAGGCCGAGCGTGGTGGGAAGATCCCGCGTCTGGTAGCTGTCCTTGATTCCCACCGGGACACCGAGCAGGGGTGCCGTGGAGCCCGCGGCGCGTGCCTTGTCAGCAACGTTGGCCGCCTCGAGCACAGCCGAATCGTCGATCGTGATGAACGAGTGGATATCCGAGTTCCTGCGTGCTTGGCGAAGGAGTGCGGCGGCGTAGGACTCGGCGGTGGTGTCGCCGCGGCGGATCGCGGCGGCGGCAGCCGCGACGCCGAGCTCTACGAGCTGGGTGTCGCCGGCTCGTGCTGTGTCATCGAGCATGATTTCTTCCTCTGGATCGTTGTGGGGCCGATTCGTCGCGGTCACTGGTTCACTGGACCAGCGAAGAGCGTGTCGGGTACGGGCACATCGAGCACCTGGAGCAAGTGGATAACTTTGCGGTCCAGTTCTTCCCCGACAGCCGTGATTTCCGGGGTGTCGAAGCTGGAGAACCGAGTGCTGGGCTGATCGATTGAGAACCGAGTGATGCCCAACTCGTCGCGATGGATCGCTGCCCCCAGCGGGGCGTAGAGCATCACTGCCGGGTCGTGCCGGTACATCCGCTCGGCGATGGTGTGGTTGCCCATCAGGTAGGAGGAGCAGTCACCTGCGTCCCCGGCGAGCTGCATGGTCCCGCCGACGTCGGTGCTCCAGAACCGCATGAAGCCGTGCGGGGCGTTGTCCGCTGCCGCGCGGAGAACAGTGTCCCAGTCGGCCCGGTCGGCGCGCAGCCGCTCCATTCGCTTCGTGTCCAGCACGGGCACGACGGCCTCGTATCGAGCACGGAAGTCCGCGAAGGACGCTCCGGTGTCGATCGACCAGCGGACGACCTGATGGGGGACGGAGATGAAGGTCTGGTCAGACATTCGGTGCTCGCTCCTCTCGAGTTCGTGGCAGCGGCCCCGGGGCCCCCTGGCCAAAGTAAAATGGTCGATGTACTTCGTACTGTAACCGATCTTTTGCACCAAGTAAGACGATCGCTATACTTTGGGGATGGCTACAGCTGAGGCGACCGCTCCCGCAACGAGAGGCGGTCGGGGTGCGCGGGAAAGGATCTTGAAGGCTGCTGTCGAGCTCTTCGCGCGTGATGGCATCCATGCGACCGGCATCGCGAAGCTGACGGGCGCGGCTCGCGTATCGACTCGAACCCTGTATCAGCACTTCCCGAGCAAGGAAGCGCTGGTGAGCGCCTACCTCGAGCGCATCGAATCCGAGCCGGACGGGCCAGCACAGGTCGAGACCGCTCTTCAGCGCGAAGATCTGACTCCGCGCGAACGACTCATTGAGCTCTTCGCTGAGGGCTCGGAGGACTCCCGGTCAGAAGCCGTGGTGAGAGGCTGCCCGTTCCACAACGCCGTGGTCGAAGCGGCCGGGACGATGCCCGATGCGACAGCCTTCGTCGAACGCCACAAGAAAGAGCTCACTGCGAGACTGATCGACAACGCCGCGGCGGCA
The DNA here is from genome assembly GCF_036906755.1 of Micromonospora sp. CPCC 206171. Classification (NCBI taxonomy): domain Bacteria; kingdom Bacillati; phylum Actinomycetota; class Actinomycetes; order Micromonosporales; family Micromonosporaceae; genus Micromonospora; species Micromonospora sp. CPCC 206171. The sequence goes on from NZ_JBAKHT010000022.1 coordinate 97,468, forward strand.
GGCGCCCGCGACCCGGAGGACCTTGGCCGCCAGCTCGCAGTCCTGTTCGAGGGAGCGCGAGCTCTGTCGGCCTCGCTGAACGACTCACGCCCATTCCAGGACGCCCGAACCCTCGCGACCATGCTGATCGAGCAGGCCACCGGTCACGCCGACGAGGCGCCGCACCGCACCGCGGGTACGGGACTTTCCGCCCGCGCCTAATATTTCGTAATTGAGATCGTTTACGTGCTTTGGTGTTACTTCGTGTTGGGTGCCTGCGGTGTGTGGGTTTGACGTGGGAGCAGCGGCAGAGTTGTCCAGAGTGGTCGGTGACCGGTCGGTGGACGCGGTGGTGGCTGGACGGGCGCGGATGGTGCTGTGGGGGACGAGGGCTACACCGCGGAGGAGGTCGCAACCCTGGCCTCGGCGTCGCGTCCGACGGTGAACACCTGGGTACGCCGCTACCACGCCTACGGCCTGGCCGGTCTCGCCGACCGGCCCCGGCCAGGTAAGCCGGCGGTCGTGCCCGGCCCGGTACGGGCGCGGATCCTCGCCCTGACCCGGACGACCCCGCCGGAGGTGACCGGCCTGTCGCACTGGTCGAGCCGGGAGATGGCCTCCCACCTCGCCCGACACGAGGACATCCGGGTGTCGCACAACTTCGTCGCCGACCTGCCAGTTCGACGGATCCGCAGAGCCCTTCCACCTCCCGGACCAGGACCCGCGGCGACCGGCGGCCGATGCCGTGGCCGCGTGCCCCGGGCTCCAGCGCGAGCCCGTCGGTCACCGCCACCTCGCCCCGGTCGGTGGTGAAGACGGTCCGCAGCACCAGGGTGTCCGCGAGGTAGGCGCGCCGGACCTGGAACGGCTCGCTCGGCCGCAGCGACCAGTGTCCGCCGGTCCCGTCGAGCAGCCGGTAGAACACCGACGGCCCGTCGAACCTGGCCGGGCACCACCAGTTCACCGAGCCGCTCACGTCGACCAGCGCGGCGCTGAGCCCGTCGGCCAGCAGCCCGTGATCGTTGATCCGCACCTCGCCCACCCGCAGCGGCTACCCCGCGCGCCCCCGGTCAAACCGGGCGGACGGCCTGGCGATCCGCCCCCAGTTGGGTCGGGCCGAAGCGAAGCAAGCCCAGGGTGGGGCCAAATCAGACCGTCCTACAGCAGGCGGTCGTACTCGGCCAGGTCGGACGTGAGCTGGGTAGCGGCGATCTGCGCGGCGAGGTGCTGCTGCGCCAGCTGCGGCGGGAGCAGCTCGGGCAGTGCTTTGTAGATCGTGCTGCGGGACACGCCGACAAGCTTGGCGATCGCGCTGATCGAGCGGTCCGGCTCTGCGAGCAGCTGACGGGCGTAGGCAAGTTTCTCGGGGGTCATCGCTGGCGGCCGGCCGAGTCGTTGCCCGCGGGCGCGGGCGGCCGCCAGGCCTTCGTTGGTGTTGGCCACGATGATGGTGCGGATGAACTCGGCCAGGGCCGCGAACACGTGGAAGACGAACATGCCGCCGGCGGTGGTGGTGTCCAGCTTTTCGTGCAGCGACAGGAATCCCACGCCTTGGCGCTTGAGCCGGCCGACAATCGCGATGAGGTCTTCCAGGGAGCGGCCGAGACGATCGAGGGACACCACGGTCAGGGCGTCACCGGGTCGAACGTAGTCGAACATGCGGGCCAGCTCCGGCCGGTCGGCGTTCTTGCCCGAAGCCTTGTCGAAGAAGCAACGGGCGCATCCGGCCGCGGTCAACGCCGCCTCCTGGCGAGCGAGGTTCTGCTCCCGGGTCGACACCCGTCCGTAGCCGACGAGCACCCCGGACAGCGGGGCCTGCGCGAGCGGATCGTCCGGAGCGGACGTGGAAGCGGTCATGCGGTTCAGGGTGTCCGACAAACCTGTGATCGGCTTGTTGGACACGCCGACTTTCTGGACAGGTTTGTTGGACAGCTCTGACCGGCAGGCGGACCCTGTCTTGATCTTGTTCAGGAAACGATCGATTCTCGAACAGCCCCCAATGGCCGGCCCGTCAGCTAGATCAACTCCTTGGCGCTGGTTCCGCTGGAAGCCAGTCGGGCGGGCCGAATCGCCGAACCGATCTTCTTAAGCCCGAAGATCGAACCACTGAAGATCGGTGACGCGCCCACTGAAGGACGTTGTCGTCCCTACTGAACGCCCGCGTCACCAGCCAATGAAGAGCGGCTGGCGCTCAACATGGCCCGGCTCGTGCGCCAAAAAACCTATCGCTCCGATAGGAAGCAACAGAACAGACATTATGATGCATCGACCCTTTGCCCGTTATGTCCACCCTGATTACTGAATTGTCGTTACCGGTTATTCAATAAACAGACAATCATGCCTGACTGGCGGCCTGTAGAGGTTGGCAGCGTCAGCCCAACGAGGGCTTGACCCAACTGCGGGCCGCACCGTTCTGTGACGGATGTGGCGTGCGCCTCCGGCATGGTTCGGGGATGTAGCCGGGCGCGCCGAGTGGCCCGCCCGGCTACATCCCCACTAGTCCCCGGCCACCACAGTGAAGGTGAATCCGGCGCTCGTCGGACGGCGCAGCGAAATGTCGCACTTGATCCGGCGCAGTACCTCGTTCCTGCTGAGGCCGAGCCCGTGCGCGATGAGCCGTTCCGGGCGCACCGGTACCGGATCCTCGAAGACGACCTCCACCTGGACCGGCCACGCCTCGTCCGGCCATGCCGGCGGGGTGTCCAGCCGCCAGGCCCCCGTCCAGTCCAAGCTGAAGCGGTTGCGTCGGGCGAGCAGCGGATCCAGCAGCCTGGACGCCACCAGTTCCGGATCGTTGACGCCGTAGCCGTGCAGCTCGGCCGGATCGAAGGAGCTGACCGGCGTTCGCTCGTGGACGGTGAGCTTGCTCGTCCGGTCGCAGGACACGCAGCGGACCAGCAGCCACACGTCCAGCAGCTTGCCGTTGGCGTTGACGCGGAATCTGCCCTCGGCGGTGGTGGCCGACTCCGCCCGGCAGTTGACGCACCGCAACGACAGCAGAGGCAGCCTGGTCCGACGAACGACCCAGGGCAGCACGATATGAGGTTGTGAAGACATGATCTCTCTCTGGACCTGACACGAGGCCGATTACGCGCGCGGCCTCAGACGCTGTACGGCCGGGGCGCACCAGGGCAGCCCGGCAGAACCGACGGAGAGCGTCGGCTACAGGTGAGCGGAAGAAGGTGTCAGGTCTAGAGAGCGGGCGGGGTCACGCGTTTGTCCTCTGTCCTCACGGCGACGGGGCCGCAGGCAACCTACGGGAACGCGGCCGGAGGGCTCAAACGGTTTTCGACCGAGACTTCGTCAGCCCGGGGTGAGGACGCAGAACTCGTTGCCCTCGGGGTCGGCGAGGCACGTCCAGGACACATCACCCTGGCCGACGTCGGCGCCGGTGGCACCGAGAGCCTCCAGCCGGGCCACCTCCGCCCCCTGATCATCACCGGAATACGGCCTCAGGTCGAGATGGACGCGGGTCCACACGGTCTTCACGGGCGTGCGAAGGAACTCCAGATACGGCCCGACACCCTTGGCCGAGCGCAGCACCGCGTGATCATCGGTCACCTCGTGCAGGGTCCAGTCCATTGCCTCGCCCCAGAACCGGGCCATCGCCCGCGGATCCGCACAGTCAACCACCACCGCGGCGATCGGCCCGGTGTCCCGGTAGATCTCCCGAGGTTCCAACACGCAGAACACGTTGCCCTCCGGGTCGGCCAGAACCGTCCACGGGACATCGCCCTGGCCCACATCCGCGGGCGTCGCACCGAGATCCTTCAGGCGCGCGACCAACTCCGCCTGATGGGCCGCAGAGGTGGTGGCGAGATCAAGGTGCACGCGGTACTTCACGGTTTCGGGGTCCGGGACGGTGACAACATCGACGCAGACGGCGATGGGGTCCGGGTAGGTGAAGGCCACGGGTTCGACGTTGGTCACACCGGGTCCCTCGCTGGACAAACCCCAGCCGAGCGCTTCCGCCCAGAACCGGCCGAGGGCTTGGTCATCCCGAGCCTTGAAATTGACCTGAACAAGTCGCAGCGCCATCCCGCCAACCTAATGCCCCGGCGGATCAGTGTGTGAACCAGCATGTGGGCCATCCGCCACTCCCGGCCAGAGGAGGCCAACCGTACGGCCGGCACCCGCGACGGGGCGCGGTCAGCGCGAGCGTCGCCACGGAAAACGCCAGCGGCGGCGCCGGGCCGGCCGGCCGGCGGTGGTCGCCGGCTCGGTGGCAGCGGCCACGACCGCCGCCGACCGCTGTTCCCGGTCGGCCCGCCAGCGTCGCACCGTCTCGTCGACGTTGACCGGCCGGACCACGACCCGCGGGCCGGTCGGGGTACGCAGCCAGGCCACGATCTCGGTGTTCAGCGCGGCCACGTACGCCCGGACGGACTCCTCGGTGGGCAGGTCACGGACCTCGCCGGGGACCTGCTCGACCCGGCGGCGCAGTTGCAGCGGCGTCGGCAGCAGCAGATCGCTGGGCAGTGCCTCCCGCTCCAGGAAACTCTTGATCCACCACGACTCGTCGTAGGGGGCGCCGCGGCCCGGGATCGGCTTGCCCATTCCGGGCAGGTTGTCGAAGTCGCCGCGCTCCACGGCGGTGCGGATCTGCGCCTCGACCGCCGCTTCCCACGCGTTGCTCACGTCACCCACCTCCCCGAACCACCGTATCCGCCGTACCGCCGAGGTTCAGCGTGCCGGCGCGGCCGGGCATTCCCCGCCGGCGGGTGGTGGCGGCGGCCGGGGCGTAGATTCCCGGCAGGGTCGACGCGGGGCGGAGGAGGGCAGCGTGCGGGACTGGCTGATCGGGCTCGGTGTGGCGGTGGCCTGCCTGCTGGCGAGCTGGGCGCTGCTGGTGCTGCTGGCTCGGCGGCTACCGCCGGGCATTCTGCGCGATCTGGCCGCGTTCATCCCCGACTGTCTGACCACGGTACGCCGGCTGCGCGCCGACCCCCGGGTCCCCCGCAAGGCGAAGATCGCCATCGTGGTGGCGGGCCTCTGGCTGGCCAGCCCGATCGACCTGATCCCGGAGTTCCTGCCGGTGATCGGCCCGCTGGACGACATCGTGGTGGTCGCCCTCGCACTGCGGTACGCGGGCCGGCAGGTGCCGCGTGAGGTGCTGCTCGCCGCCTGGCCCGGCGAGCCGCGCCTGCTGCTGCGGCTGCTCGGCCCGCCCCCCACGCCGCCGGCCTGAGCCGCGCCGGAGACGGTCAGTCCCGCCAGCGCACGTGCCGGTGCCCGTCACCCGGGTACGGCGGCCGGGCGGGCAGCACCTCCACGAACCGGTATCCGCTTTTCTCCGCCACCCGGCAGGACGCCGGGTTGTCGACCTCGTGCAGCAGCTCCAGCCGGGTCAGCCCGGTGGCGGCGAAGCGGGTGAACGCCCACCGGCTCACCGCGTCCACCGCGCGCGAGGCCACCCCGCGGCCCCGGGCCGCCGCGGCCGTCCAGTAGCCCACCTCGGCGTCCGGCCGTCCCGGTGTGACGTCCTTGAGCAGCACGCAGGCGACGAGCCGCTGCCCGTCGTCGACCGGCTCCGTCTCGCAGACGGCGAAGCAGAAGCGGCGGCCGGCTGCCCAGCCCTGCCGGTGCCGCGCCACCCAGCGGCGGGCGTCGGCGGCGGTGTGCAACGGGCGCCGGGTGCGCGCCCGCAGTTCCGGATCGCGGTAGATCTCCAGCAGCGCCTCGACGTCGTCGTCGCGCCACGGGCGCAGGACCAGCTCGGCGGTGGACGTGGTGGCGGGCAGCCGCAGGACGACGGACATCACAGCAGTGTCACCGCTGAACGGGCCGGCGCAAAGATCCGGTGCACACGGGGCGGCGGTTCCCGGCGTAGGGTCGGGGCGAACACGGGGAGGGCGGTGCGGCGATGGTCACGGTGGGCGCGCTGGTGGGGATCGGTCTGGTGGCACTCGGCCTGGTGCTGACGCCCGGGCCGAACATGGTCTACCTGGTGTCCCGGTCGGTGACCCAGGGCCGCCGCGCCGGGTTGGTCTCCCTGCTCGGGGTGGCGGTCGGTTTCCTGGTCTACCTGGCCGCCGCGGTGGCCGGCATCGCCACCGTCTTCGTGCTGGTGCCGCCGCTGTACACGGCGGTGAAGCTGGCTGGCGCGGCGTACCTGCTGTGGCTGGCCTGGCGGACGCTGCGCCCGGGTGGGCAGTCGGCGTTCACCCCGACGCCGCTGCCGCCGGACCGGCCGCGCCGGCTGTTCACCATGGGCCTGGTCACCAACCTGCTCAACCCGAAGATCGCCATCCTGTACGTGTCGCTGCTGCCGCAGTTCGTCGACCCGGCGCGCGGCCACGTCGCGGTGCAGAGCCTGCTGCTCGGGCTGACCCAGATCGTGATCGCGCTGACGGTCAACGCGCTGATCGTGCTGACCGCCGGTTCGGTGTCGGCGTTCCTGGTCCGCCGGCCGGGTTGGGCGCGGGCGCAGCGGTACGTGATGGGCACCGTGCTGGCCGGCCTCGCGGTGCGCATCGCCGCCGACCGCTCCCGGGCCGCCGTCGCCACCGGCTGACCCGTCCCGACCGCACGGTTGGGCACCGAGCCTCAGAGGGCGTCGGGTCGGCGCAGCGCCCGGTGCCGCTCGCCGGGCCGCGCGTGCCAGGTCGGGGCGTCGTCGCGCAGCGTGGTGTCGATGCGCAGCCGCGCCCACTCGTCCAGCTCCGGCAGGTCGTCCGGGGCGAACCAGCCCACCTCGGTCGACTCGTCGCCGTCGGCGCGCGGTTCGCCGCCCACCGGCGCGCAGCGGAACCACACGTTGAGGTACTCGCAGACGTCGCCGTTGGGATAGACCACCGGGTGGGTGGCGACGCCGCCGACCCGGTCGACCCGGACCCGCACGCCGGTCTCCTCGAAGACCTCCCGCACCACGGCGTCGGCCGGCTGCTCGCCCGGGTCGACGATGCCGGCGGGCACCGACCAGCGGCCGTTGTCGCCCCGCCGGGCCAGCAGCACCCGCCCGGCGTCGTCGCGCACCACGCCGCTGACCCCGGGCAGCAGGAGCAGGTCGTGGCCGATGTGGGCGCGCAGCCTGGTCACGTACGCAGGGACGGGCACCGGCACACGCTAGCCGGTGGCGTCGCGGTGCCGGCGGACCATCCCGGCGGCCAGCGGCGCCCCGTCGAGGTCACCGGCAGCGATCCGGCCCGCGACGGTACGGCGCACCATCCGGTCGGCAAGCGCGGGCGCGTGCCGGGCGAGGGCCAGCTCCAGCCGGCCCCGGGTCGTGGTGGCCACGTCGCGGGGCGCCCGGCGGGCGGGGGCTGCCCGCAGGATCGCCGCGACCACTCCGTCGACGGGTTCCAGCCGGGACACCCCGCCCAGCGACAGGCCGGCCTCGGCGGTGCTGTCGTGGATCGGTGAGGCGACCATGCTCGGGTAGACGACGCTGACGCCGACGTGGGTGCCGACCTCGTGGCGCAGCGCGTCGGCGTAGGCGACCAGGGCCGGCTTGCTCACCCCGTACGCGGCGGCGAGGGGCAGCGGCAGCACCGCCATCCGGCTGGCCACGAAGATCACCCGGCCGCGGGCGGCGACCAGGACAGTGCGTCACCCAGCCCGACGCGGCGCTGGACGCGATCCGCTGGGGCTTCGGGCTGCTGCCCGCCGCGGCGCTGCTCGCGGCGCTGCTGCTGCAACGCCGCTACACCCTGGACCGTACCGCCCGCGCCGGGGACTGACCGTCCCGACGCCGGCACTAGACTTCCGCCTCGATGGACGCCCAGCCCGCCCCCGCCGACACCCGCCCCTGCGCCCACTGTGGACGGGACGTCCCGCAGCGCGTCGGCGCCGGCCGGCCGTTCCGCTACTGCCGGGACAACGACGGCGCCTGCCAGCGGGCCTCCCGCAACTCCCGGATGCGGCACCGCACCGCTCCCGGCCTGCCGGGACAGGTGGCCCGCACCTGGGAGGCGGTGGACCGGCTCGACCAGATCGTCGAGACGCTGACCGAGGCGCTGCACGCCGAGCTCTCCCCGGCCGGCGTGGAACGTCAGCTCGCCCAGCTGCGCGCCGAGACCGCCGCCGACGTCGCCCGGGCGCACACCGAGCGCGACGAGGCCCGCACCGACGCCGAGACCGCCGCCGCCGAGGCCACCCGCGCCCGGCAGGAGGCCCGCGCCGCCGCCGCCGAACGTGACGCCGCCCTGGCCCGCGCCGAGCAGGCCGACGCGCGGGCCGCCGCCGCGCGGGACCGCGCCGACCGGGCCGAGGCGGACCGGGACGTCGCCCGCCGCGAGGCCAGCGCCGCCGAGGCGCTGCGCACCCAGGCCGAACGGGACCGTGACGCCGCCCGCCACGAGCTGCGCGGCCTGCGCGTCGAACGGGACACCGACCGGCAGCGTGCCGCCGACCTGACCGTCGAACGCGACGCCGCCCGCGCCGACGCCCAGCGGGCCACCGCCGCCGCCGCCGAGGCGGTGCGGCAGGCCGAGCGTGCCGCGGCCGAGGCCGCGCGGGCGCGTACCGAGGCCGACCGGCACGCCGAGCAGGCCCGGCGGGCGCACGCGGAGGCCGCCGCCGCAGCCGGCGACCGGGACGCGGCGCGGGCGGCGGAGTCGGGGG
>NZ_JBAKHT010000023.1:0-101119 GCF_036906755.1 Micromonospora sp. CPCC 206171
GCCGCCGGGCCACGCCCTGACGGGCCGCCGCCCGGTCGGGCCGCCGCGCCGCGCCCCGACGGGCCCCCCGCACCCGCCACCCCGCGTCCCGGGTCCGCCACCCCACGCCCGGACGGCGGGCCGGCCCGTCCCGGCCCGGTCGTCGGTCCGGGCCCGGGCGGCCCCCGCCCGGCGCGCGCCGACGGACCGCCCGCAGCGCGCGCGGGCGTTCCGCAGGCCACCCCACCGGTACGCGGCGGCTGGCCCGCCGCACCCGAACAGCGTCCCCGCCCCGGCGAGGGTGCCTGGCCCGGCCCGGCGGCCGGGGCGCGCCCCGGCCAGCGGGGGCCCGAGCGACCCCAGCCGGACGCCGCCGGCGCCCCCGTCTCCGGTGCCGGTGGCGGCGCGGCGGCCCGCGCCCAGGCGCCCCGGGCTGCCGGTGCTGGTCAGCAGCCTTCCGGCTGGGCGGCCCCGGGCGCCGAGGCGTCGGCACCCGCCCCCCGAGCCGCCGGCGCCGCCTCCGGACGCCGCACCGTGCCCCGCGAGGGCGCTCGTCGCCCGGCCGACACCGCCGATCCGGCTCGTCGCGGGCCGGCCTTCCCGCCGGACCCGGCCTACCCGAACCCGGTCAGCGGCGGCCCGCGCCCGGACCAGACGCCGGTGAGCGGCGGGCCCCGTCCTCCGACGCCGGTCAGCGGGGCGCCCCGCCCGGACCCGGCGGCCCCCGAGCCCCGTGCCGGCCGGGGTCGCCGCGCCGCCGCGGAGCCGACCGGCGGCGAGGAGCCGGGTGGCGCCGCGCGCCGAGGCGGCCGTGGCGCGGCCGCGGAGCGGCCCACCGGTCGACGCCGCGCCGCCGAACCGGACCAGTCCGTGCCGATGACCGGCAACGCCCCACCCGTGCCGCCGACCGCCCCCGTCTCGGGCGCCGGCGCCACCCCGCCCGGCCCGGTGCCCGCCGGACGGGACTCCGACGGCCGACGCCGGGCGCGCGCCGACGAACCCGGCACCGGACGTCGGGCCACCCCGCCCGGCGGTACGCCCCGCGGCGACCGGCCGGAACGGCCGGCGGACTGGCTGCGCCAGGCCGGCCGGACCTCGCACACCGATCCGGCACTGCCGACCCTCGACCGCTCGACCCCGGCCGGCCGTACCGCCGTGCCCCCGGGCACGCCGGCTCCCGGCCGTCGTGGTGGCCCCGCCCCGGTGGGTCGGGCCCGCCCCGGTGCCGAGCCACCCGCCCCGCCCCGCGATGGCGTACCCGGTCAGCCGGGTCCGGCACGGGGAACAGCCCGACCGGGCGCGGTCCCGCCGGTGTCCGGCCCGATCTCCGCCCGGCCGGACGGAGCGGACCCGCACCCCGACGGCACCACCACCGCCCGGGGCCCGCGTGCCGACGGTCCGCACCCCACCGGGGGTGCCCGGGCCGAGGGGGCCGCACCCGTCCGGGGTCCCCGTGGCGACGGCCCGCACCCCGGCCGGGGTGCGCGTCCCGCCGGCCCGGAGGCCGGTGCCCGGGGGGCCGCCCCCATCCGGGGCGGGCGCCCCGGCGCGTCCCCGGCCGGCACCGGCCCGGTGGCCGGGCCCCGTCCCGTCGTCCCCGAACAGCAGCCCGGGGCGCGCCCCGGCGGGCCGGCCCGCGCGGCGGTGCGCCCGGACGGCGCCGGTCCGGGCGTCACCCGAGCGGCGGGCGACGACCCGCGTCGGGGCGGTCCCCAGTCCGAGGCGGGGCCGCGTGCCGGGACCTCGGGCCAGCCGGCGGTGGCCCGCGCGGCCGCCCCGGGCCTGCGCCCCGACGAGCACCCCGACCGGGCCACCGGGCCGCAGCGGCAGGCCGCTCGGCCGGAGCCCGGCGGCACCGGGTCCGCTCCGCCCCGCCCGGGCGAGCCGGTGGGCGTCGCCCGCGCGGCGGCGGTGGTGCCGGCTGGGCCGCGACCGGCCGTCGAGCCGGCCGGCGGTCCGGGGGGGCTCGACGAGGAGGAGCCCGCCGGCGGGCTGCAGGGCGCCCGCTCCGAGCTGCGCCGGCAGATGCGCGAGCGGCGCCGGCTCCGGCTGGGCATCCTGGTGCTGGTCAGCGTGGTGCTGCTCGGCGCGATCCCGCTCTATTTCGGCATCCGTACGCTCAGCCACGATCCGGTCTTCGACACCCTCGACGAGCTGGACGTGCCCGGCTGGGCGGCGGCGCAGACGGTCGACAACGTCAGCGGCAGCCGCTGGTGCCTGCAGGACTGCCGGCTGCGGGAACGCACCGTGGAGTCGGAGCGCGCGCCGGAGGAGACCGCCGGGGTGTACGAGGCCGCGCTGCGCAAGGACGGCTGGGAGCCCTGGCAGGTCAGCCGCTGCCCGGAGCAGAAGGAGAAGGGCCGGTACACCTGCTGGCGCCGCGACGAGCTCACCCTCGACCTGTGGGTACGCGAACCGACCTGCGCGGCGCCGCCGGCCGCCGGGGAGTCGACGGTCCCGCCGTCCACCGAGGCGTCGCCCGCTGCGGGGACGTGTGCCGGCTCGTTGGTGTCGGTGAAGGTCCGCAACGCGATCGACGACGAACGGACCCGGCCGCAGCCGAGCACGGACCCGTCGCTGACCGGTGAGGATCCCTTCCCGACGTTCACCGAGGATCCGCTCCAGGAACTGACACGCTCACCGTCCTGAGCCGGTTTTCATCACGGACGGTAGGGTCTGGGGCTGGCGTGCCCGCCCGCTCCCGCCGGCCCCTCGTGGGCGCGGAGCGACGGCGGGCCCGGAGACGGTCGCGCGTTCCGGACGTTCGTTCCGGAACTCTGCTTGAGGAGGACATGCGTGGATGGTGGACAGATCGCTGCGCTGATCGCGGCCGGCGCGTTCCTGATGCTGGTGCTCGTGCTGGCGGTGCCGATCCTGCGCCTGCGGCACACCGTGGACGCCACGACCCGGATGATCAACGACATCAACGAGCAGACCACCCCGCTGCTGGGGGACGTGACCACCACGGTGAAGAACGTCAACACCGCCCTCGAGCAGGTGCAGACCTCGCTGGACGGGGTGAACCTCCAGCTCGCCAAGGTCGACACCATGACCAGCCACGCGCAGAACGTCACCGCCAACGTGGCGAACCTGGCGACCGTCGTCTCCGCCGCCGCGGCCAACCCGCTGGTCAAGGTGGCCGCCTTCGGGTACGGCGTACGCCGGGCCGCCTCGGCCCGCCGGCACGCCGAGACCGAGCGTGAGGTGCGCGACACCATCAAGCAGCAGCGCCGTGCCGCGCGGCGCGGCAACCGCTGAGCCGGTCGGCGACGAGCCGGAGGGATGAGAGCATGAGGCGACTGTTCTGGCTGGGCATCGGCCTGGCCGTGGGCGTGGTGGTGGTCCGCAAGGCGACCCGCACCGCGCAGGCGTACACCCCGGCCGGAATCGCGAGCGGGCTGTCCGAATCCGCTGGCAGCCTGGTCGAGTCGCTGCGTAGCTTCGTGGAGGACGTACGGGTCGGGATGGCCGAGCGCGAGCAGGAGATCCACGAGGCGTTCGCCCGGGGCGAGGCGTTCGACGACCAGTTCGCCGAGCTGCGGGAGGCCCCGCGCATCGGCGACCGAGAAATCTTTCCGGAGGAACACCAGCGATGAAGACGGCGGAGATCAAGCGGCGGTACCTCGCCCACTTCGAGGCGAACGGACACACCGTGGTGCCGTCCGCTCCGCTGCCCGCCATCAGCGACCCGAACCTGCTGTTCGTCAACGCCGGCATGGTGCAGTTCGTCCCCTACTTCCTCGGGCAGCAGACCCCGTCGTACCGGCGGGCGGTCAGCGTGCAGAAGTGCATCCGTACCCCGGACATCGACGAGGTCGGCAAGACCAGCCGGCACGGCACGTTCTTCCAGATGAACGGCAACTTCTCCTTCGGTGACTACTTCAAGGACGGCGCGATCCCGCTCGCCTGGGAGCTGGTCACCAAGCCGGTCGCCGAGGGCGGCTACGGGCTGGACCCGGAGCGGATCTGGCCGACGGTCTACCTCGACGACGACGAGGCGTTCCAGATCTGGCGCTCGGTGGGCGTGCCGGCGGAGCGGATCGTCCGGCGGGGCAAGGCCGACAACTTCTGGTCGATGGGCATTCCCGGCCCGTGCGGCCCCTGCTCCGAGCTGTTCTACGACCGCGGTCCGGAGTACGGCCGCGAGGGCGGCCCGGCGGTCGACGAGGACCGCTACATGGAGTTCTGGAACCTCGTCTTCATGCAGTACGAGCGGGGCCCGGGCACCGGCAAGGAGAACTTCCCGATCCTGGGCGACCTGCCGGCGAAGAACATCGACACCGGCATGGGCCTGGAGCGGATGGCCTCCATCCTCCAGGGCGTCGACAACCTTTACGAGATCGACGAGGTCCGGCCGATCCTCGACCGGGCGGCCGAGCTGACCGGCAAGCGGTACGGCGCCCAGTCCGGGCACGTGGCCAGCGAGTCGCACCCCGACGACGTGCGCCTGCGGGTGGTCGCCGACCACGTGCGGACCGCGCTGATGCTGATCGGCGACGGGGTGACCCCGACCAACGAGGGCCGCGGGTACGTGCTGCGGCGGATCATGCGCCGGGCGATCCGGGCGGTGCGCCTGCTGGGCTACCAGGACCGGGCGATGCCCGAGCTGCTGCCGGTGGCCCGGGACTGCATGTCCCCGTCGTACCCGGAGCTGGCGGAGGAGTTCGACCGGATCTCGCAGTACGCGTACGCCGAGGAGGACGCCTTCCTGGCCACGCTGCGCGCCGGCACCACGATCCTGGACACCGCCATCGCCGAGACGAAGTCGGCCGGCAAGCCGGCCCTCTCCGGCGACAAGGCGTTCCAGCTGCACGACACCTACGGCTTCCCGATCGACCTGACCCTGGAGATCGCCGCCGAGCAGGGCCTGCAGGTGGACGCCGACGGCTTCCGCCGGCTGATGGCCGACCAGCGCAACCGGGCCAAGGCCGACGCGCAGGCCCGCAAGACCGGGCACACCGACGTGTCGGCGTACCGGTCGGTGCTGGACGCGGGCGGGGCGGTCGAGTTCACCGGCTACACCGAGCTGAACCGGGAGTCCCGGGTCCGCGCGGTGCTCGCCGACGGCGCCCAGGTGGGCGCGGCGGTCGAGGGCGACACGATCGAGCTGGTGCTGGACACCACCCCGTTCTACGCCGAGGGCGGTGGCCAGCAGCCGGACCAGGGCCTGATCACCGTCGGTGGCGGCCAGGTCGAGGTCTTCGACGTGCAGCAGCCGGTGCCGGGGCTGATCGTGCACCGGGCCAGGGTGCTGCGCGGCGAGGTGCGCGCCGGGGAGACCGGGTACGCGGAGATCGACGTGAGCCGGCGGCGGGCGATCTCCCGCTCGCACACCGCGACCCACCTGGTGCACCAGACGATGCGCAACTTCCTCGGCGAGTCGGCGACCCAGGCGGGTTCGCTGAACGCGCCGGGCCGGCTGCGGTTCGACTTCAACACTCCGACCGGGGTGGCGCCGAGCGTGCTGCACGACGTGGAGCAGCAGGTCAACGAGGTGCTCCTGGCGGACCTGGAGGTGCACGCCTTCACCACCACCCAGGAGGAGGCGCGCCGGATCGGCGCGATGGCGCTCTTCGGCGAGAAGTACGGCGAGCGGGTCCGGGTCGTCGAGGTCGGCGACTACGCCCGGGAGCTGTGCGGCGGCACCCACGTGGCCCGCTCGGCGCAGCTCGGCCTCGTCAAGATCCTCTCCGAGGCGTCGGTGGGCTCGGGCGTGCGCCGGATCGAGGCGTTGGTCGGCATGGACGCGTTCGGCTTCCTGGCCCGCGAGCACCTGCTGGTCTCCCGGCTGGCGGAGCTGTTCCGGGTGCCCGGCGACCAGGTGGCCGACCGGGTCGAGCAGACCGTGACGCAGCTGCGCGACGCGGAGAAGGAGCTGGAGAAGCTCCGGGCCCAGCTGGTGCTGGGCGGCGCCGCGGCGCTCGCCGGGCAGGCGAAGGACGTCCGGGGTGTGGCGTACGTCGGCACCGAGGCGCCGGAGGGCGCGGCCGGCAACGACGTGCGGACCCTGGCCCAGGAGATCCGCGGCAAGATCGACCCGGCCCGGCCGGCGGTGGTGGCCGTGGCGGCCCGCGCCAACGGCAAGGCGTCCCTGGTGGTGGCCGTGAACGCGGCGGCGCGGGGTCGCGGGCTCGCGGCCAACGACCTGGTCAAGGCGGCGTTCTCCGGCCGCGGCGGGGGCAGCCCGGACGTCGCCCAGGGTGGCGGCCTGCCGGCGGCGGAAGCGCCGAACCTGCTGCTCACCGTCGAGAAGGCGATCGCCGAGGCGTGATCACGCACGATGGAACCCAGGGTGGACCGACCCGGTCCGCCCTGGCTCGTTCCGCCGGGGAAGTGGTCCGCCGTGGGTGAGTTGACCCGGGGCGTCCGGCTCGGCGTGGACGTGGGGCAGGTCCGGGTCGGGGTGGCCCGGTCGGACCCGCACGGCGTCCTGGCCACCCCGCTGGTCACCCTCGCCCGGGACCTGACGGCGGCGCCCGACGCGGTGCCCAGCGACATGACGCAACTGGCGCAGCTGGTCGCCGAGCACGAGGCGGTGGAGGTCGTACTGGGCCTTCCGGTCAACCTCGCCGGTAAGCTCGGTCCGGCGGCGCGCCACGTGACGGCGTACGCGGACCGTTTGGCCGATGTAATAGCGCCGGTTCCGGTGACGCTCACCGACGAGAGGATGTCGACCGTCGTCGCGTCTCGTAGGCTGGCGGAGCGAGGCGTCCGGGGAAAGCGCCAACGCGCGGTGGTGGACCAGGCCGCCGCGGTCGAGATCCTGCAGAGCTGGCTGGAAGCGCAGCGGAGGCGGACGGAATGATCGACGATCTGGACCTCGGGTTCGACGAGCCGGAGAGGGGTGAGAAGGGCCGGCACCGACGCGGCTTCGTCGAGAAGCGCAAAGGCAGGTCCGGCGGCCGGGGGAAGACCATCTTCGCCCTGCTGATGGCGCTCGTCCTGTTGGGTGGCATCGGCGGCGGCGCCTTCTACGGCTTCGACCGGGTCCAGAACTACTTCGTCACCCCCGACTACGACGGCGCCGGCACCGGCGAGGCGATGGTCGAGGTGAAGCAGGGCGCGCTGATCGCCGACATCGGCGACACCCTCGTCGCCGCCGACGTGGTGAAGAGCACCAAGGCCTTCATCGAGGCGGCCGAGGCGAACGCGCTCAGCAAGAACATCCAGCCCGGCCTGTACAAGGTGCGCAAGCAGATGAGCGCCGAAAAGGCGCTGGCCATGCTGCTCGACCGGAAGAACAAGATCACCAACCAGGTGACCGTCCCCGAGGGGCGCACCGCCAAGGACACCTACAAGCTGCTCTCCGACAAGACCAAGATCCCGGTCAAGGAGTTCGAGGCCGCCGCCAAGGACCCGGAGGCGCTCGGCGTGCCGGACTTCTGGTTCGTCCGCAGGGACGGCAAGAAGGTCACCAAGTCCATCGAGGGCTTCCTCTACCCGGACACCTACGAGATCGCGCCGAACGCGACCGCCGAGGGCATCCTCAAGGACATGGTCAACAACTTCCTCACCGTCACCGAGGCGATGAAGTTCGCCGAGCAGGTCCAGGAGAAGCGGGGCGGGATCAGCCCGTACGAGGCGCTGATCGTCGCCTCGATGGCGCAGGCGGAGGCGGGCAACGCCGACGACCTCGGCAAGATCGCCCGGGTCGCCTACAACCGCGCCTACACGGGCAAGTTCCCGTGCAGCTGCCTGGAGTTCGACGTGTCGGTGAACTACTACTGGCAGCTCACCGGCAAGAAGACCAAGGCGTCGAAGGACATGACCACCGCGGAGATCCGCGACCCGAAGAACCCGTACAGCACCCACGCCCACCCCGGCCTGACCCCGACCCCGATCAACAATCCGGGCAAGCAGGCGTTGCAGGGGGCGATGGACCCGCCGGAGGGCGGCTGGCTCTTCTTCGTCGCGATCGACAAGCAGGGGCATTCCGCCTTCGCCTCCACCAACGCCGAGCACGACCGCAACGTCGCGAAGGCGAAGGAGAACGGCGTCCTCTGAGCGGCGAGGCGGTGAGCGGGAGGAGTGACGTGACGGTGCACAGGGCCGCGGTGCTCGGTAAGCCGATCGCGCACTCGCTCTCCCCGGTGATCCACAACGCCGGCTACGCCGCCGCCGGGCTCACCGGGTGGTCGTACACCCGGGTGGAGTGCGCGGCGGCGGAGTTGCCGGCCCTGGTCGCCGGCCTTGGCCCCGAATGGGCCGGGTTGTCGGTGACCATGCCCGGCAAGGAAGCGGCGCTCGCGGTGGCTGACGCCGTCTCGCCGGTCGCCGCCGCCGTCGGTGCCGCCAACACCCTGGTACGCCGTCCCGACGGCTCCTGGTACGCCGACAACACCGACGTCAGCGGCATGGTCGAGGTGCTGACCTCGGCCGGGGTGGCCCCGGGCGGCACGGTGACCGTGCTCGGCGCCGGCGGTACCGCCCGCGCGGCGCTGGCCGCGGCGGCCCGGCTCGGCGCGGCCGCGGTGACCGTGGTGGCCCGCCGGGCGGCGGCGGTCGACGAGCTGCGACCGGTCGCCGGCGCGCTCAGGGTGCCCCTGACCGGCGCCGACTGGGCGGAAGCCGCCGCGCACGCCGGGGCCGACGTGGTCGTCTCTACCGTGCCGAAGGGCGTGGCCGACCCGCTGGCCGGCGAGATCCGCTGGCGGCCCTCGACGGTGCTGTTCGACGCCCTCTACGACCCCTGGCCGACCCCGCTGGCCGCGTCGGCGCTCGCCGCCGGTGCCCGGGTGGTCTCCGGGCTGGACCTGCTGCTGGCCCAGGCGGTCGGCCAGTTCGAGCAGTTCACCGGCGTGCCCGCCCCCCGGGCGGCGATGGCCAGGGCGCTGGCCGCGCACCGGACCGGGATTTCTTAGCTGCCGGTTAATTCGGCGCGGCAACCGGACGTCCGACGGACGACGAGCGTCAGGCGTCGATACGCTGCTGCCGGTAATCGTCGCCCACACGGGGAGTGTCCCTTGAGCCGGCACGGACTCCACCGCGCAGCATCCCGCCTCGGCGCGCGCCGCACGGCCGTCGTCCTGGGTGTCCTGAGCGCCGGCATGGTGGCGGGCGTGGTGGCCACGATGATGCCGCTGGTGGCGGCGGAGGTGCCCCCGCTCGTCGTGGCCGCGGCGGCGGACACCACCGCCACCCAGGTCCCGCAGGACGGGGACAACGGCGTCAAGACCACCCTGGCCAGCTGCCCCCGGCTCTGCGACGGCAACCGCACCGGCGAGCGGAACGCGCTGGTCGAGTTCGCGGTGCGCGACCTGCCGGCCGACGCGGTCGACGTCCGCGCCACCCTGCGGGTGCACGCCTGGCAGCCGTTCTCCTCCCGGGTGCACGCCCACCGGGCCTTCGGTACCGCCGCCGGCACCGGCGCCTGGTCGCTGCGGCCCGAGCTCGGGCCGGCGTTGTCCAGCGTCGAGCGGGTCGGCCAGGGCTTCAACGAGTGGGACGTGTCCGGCTCGGTCATCGGCAACGGCCGGTTCGCCTTCGCCCTGACCCAGGAGACCTGGAACACCCGGATCTACTGGGCGTCCCGGGAGAACGTCAAGGTGGCCATTCGGCCGCAGCTGGTGCTGCGCTACGGACGCGGCGGCCGGCCCGCGCCGACCCGGACGACCGCGGCGCCGAGCCCGATCGCGACCACCGCCGCCCCCGCGCCGTCGCCGAGCCGTACCGCGTTGCCCACCCCGAGCCGGACCGCCCCGAGCCCGCCGCCGAGCACCACCGCGCCCGTCCCGTCGCCGACCACCCGCCCGGGCGAGCAGGTGCCCGGCTGGCGGCTCGTCTGGTCCGACGAGTTCGACGGCGCCGGCGTGGACCGGTCGAAGTGGAACCTGCGCGACGACGAGGGACGCGACATCGACCGGGGCTGCAACGTGGACGACCCGGACAACACCGTCGTCGCCGGCGGTGTGCTGACCCTGCGCGCTCAGCGGGAAACCGCGGTGTGCAGCTCGCAGACCCGTGAGTACACGCAGAGCTACCTCGACACCATCGGCCGGGCGTCGTTCCGGTACGGCCGGTTCGAGGTGCGCGCCCAGTCGCCCAACGGGCCCACCGGCTCGAAGGGCCTGTGGCCGGCGTTCTGGCTGCGCCCGGACGACGGCGGCCGGGGCGAGATCGACGTGGTGGAGCTGCCCGGCGGCGGCGCGTTCTACCAGGCCGCCACCTTCGGCATCTTCTCCGACTACACCCCGGTCAAGCAGGACCAGCGGTACCCCTTCCCGACCGGCTACCCGGGCGACGGCTTCCACACGTACACCACCGAGTGGGAGCCGGACGGGATCCGCTGGTACGTCGACGGCCGGCTGGTCTGGCAGCGCGACCGGGCGACCACGCCCTGGTTCGACGAGGTCTTCCACAAGCCGTACAACCTGCGGTTGAACTTCCAGGTGGGCGGCTGGCTGGGCGACCCGGACGCGGCGACCCGCTTCCCGGCCGACTTCCGGGTCGACCACGTCCGCGTCTGGCAGCGCTGACCGCGGCCACCGGCACCACGCCGCCCGGCGGGCTCGCAGCCCGTCGGGCGGTGCCTTGCCCCCGGGCCCTATCGTGTCCGCCAGCGCGGACCGGTGGCAGGTGCGGGCGGACGGGAGACGGCATGGCGGCGCACCGGGCGGACGATCCCCGCGAACGCTCCGACGGCATCGGCTGGGTGAGCCGGGCGATCTTCGGCGACCCCCGGTTGTGGCTGGACGTCTCCGCCGCCCCGCCCCCACCCGGGCATCGCGTCGCCGCCCGCTACGCGCTGGTGCCGTCCGCGGCGCGGGCGAAGTTCCTGCTGCCGTTGGCCTCCCGGCGGGTCGGGGCCGCCTCGACGCTGGCGTACAACGCGCTGCGGCCACCCCGGGTACGGGCCAACCGGCTCGCCGTCGGCGTGCTGGCCGGGCTCGGCGCCACCGGGCTGGCCCGGATGCCGGTGCTGACGGTCGCCGTGCCGGCCGGGGCCGAGGAGACCGAGCTGCTGCTCGCCGCCCACCTGGGCCGACTGGCCGGCCAGCCGCTGCACGCGGCGATCGGCATCCGGCCGCCGGACCCGCACCACAAGCCGACCTTGCAACTCTTCGACGACCGGGGCGCGGCCCGCGGGTACGCGAAGATCGGCTGGAACGACGCCACCCGGGCGATGGTGGCGGCGGAGGCCGTCGCGCTGCGCGAGCTGCCCCGTGACGGCGGCGACTTCCCGGACGTGCCCCGGTTGCTGCGCGAGCTGCGCTGGGGCGACCTGGCGGTGACCCTGGTCGAGCCGATGCCCGCCCGGGTCCGCCGGCTGCCGCAGCCGCAGCGTCCCGAGGTGGCCGCCATGCTGGCGGTGGCCCGCCGGGGTGGCCCGGCGGCCGCCCCCCGCCCGCTGCGCGGTTCGCCGTTCCTGGCCGACCTCCTGGCACGCGCCGAACGGGCCGGCGGTCCCGTCGTCGACGCGGTCGCCGCGCTCGTCGCCCGCGACGGTGACACCACACTGGAGTTCGGCCACTGGCACGGCGACTGGGTGCCCTGGAACCTCGGCCGCCACGGCGGCCGGTTGGTCGCCTGGGACTGGGAGAACAGTGGCGCGCACCGCCCGGTCGGGTTCGACCTGGCCCACCAGGGGTTCCAGAGCGCGCTGTCGCTGGGCGGCCGGCCGGTGCCGGCGGCCGCCGCCGAGATAGTCGCGGTGCTTCAGCGGCACGGCGAGGCGCTCGGGCTGGACGCGACCCGCCGCCGGCTCGTCGCCGACGCGTACCTCGTCGAACTGTGGCTGCGTACGGCGGAGCTGGCCGCCGGGGGCGGCGGCTGGAGCGACCGGCTGCACCCCGCGCTGCTGCACGTCCTCGTCGAGCGGCTGTCCGACGGGATTGGTTGATCGGGGCGGCGACCGTCGGGGAGGCGACCGGCAAACCCGGGGAAAAGCCGCGTGAACCAACTGCTCACTACCGCTCATCGGAAGCGGTCCTCTAGGGTGTCACCACCCGATCACCACCTGCCGGCGACGGCGTGGTCGATCCTGCCCGGCGTGGGGGCGCCGCCGGGCTCCGGTGTGGGGGGCCGGCGATGGGCCGGCGTGGCAGGGGGACGGATGGCAACGGCAGGCGACGTCGGGCGCGGGGCCGCCCGGCGGACGGTGGTCGGCGGGTCTACCGGCCGACGGAACGGCGGCGACCGACGATGACGCTCATCTACGCGCTGGGGCTGCTGGCGGTGCTGGTGCCCGCGGTGCTGACGCCGGTGGCGGCGACCCGCTGGGCGCCGCTGGTCCGCGACGGTCGGGCGGCGCACCGGCTGCGGGTGGCGGTGGCCGGGCTGACCGACGCGTTCGGCCGGACCGGGGCCGCGCTGGTCGTGCTGCTCGCCGGCTGCGCCGCGGTGGTGGCGATCTGCTGGCCGCTGGGGGAGGCGCTGTCCCGCCTCGAACCGCACGTCGACCATCCGGTCTTCGACTACGTGCACGCCCGACGGGTCGACACCTGGGCGGAGCTGAACTCCTTCTACACCGCGCTCGGTGACCGGTACCCGCTCAAGTGGGTCACCGGCGTGGCGACGCTGGTCTTCGTCGTGCTGTGGCGGCGCCGTCGGTGGTGGGTTCCGCTGCTCGTGCTGCCCCTGCAGTTCGTCGTCGAGCAGTACGTCCAGGCCATTCTGGCGACGATGGTCGACCGGGGCCACCCCCCGACCGACCTGGGAACCTACCCGTCGGGCGGCTGCGCGCGGATCATGATGACCTTCGGCACCATCGCCGTGCTGGCGATGCTGACCTGGCGCCTGCCGCGCGGCGTCCGGGTGGCCCTGATGGCCCTGGTGGTGACGCTGGTCAGCCTGGAGGGCTACACGCGGATCTACGCCGAGAAGCACTGGCTGACCGACGTGCTCGGCGGCTGGATCTTCGCCGCCCTGCTGTTCGCGGTGGCGGCGCTGGCGGTGCTCGTCGCCGAGGGTCGGGTCCGGCCGCCGGCACCGTCCGACGTGACCACCCCGGCGACCCGTGACCGCGTCACGACCGCCACCTGAGCACGAGCCCCGACGCCGCACCCGTCGCGCGGCGGCGGGAACGCCCGATCCACCACTCCTCACCACGGAAGCTGGCACCGACGTGACCACCCTTCTCGTCGCCTCCACCGGTGGACACCTCGCCGAACTGCACGACCTGGCCCCCCGGCTCGGTGTGCAGGACGACTGCGTCTGGGCCACCTTCGACTCGCCGCAGAGCCGGTCGCTGCTCGACGGCCAGGAGGTCATCCACGTGCCGCCGGCCACCACCCGGGACGCGGTGGGCGCCCTGCGCGACCTGCTCGCGGCCCGCCGGGTGCTCGGCGGCGGACGGTTCCGGCAGGTGATCAGCACCGGCGCCAGCGTGGCCATGTCGTTCTTCCTGCCCGCCGTCCGCCACGGCGTGGCCTGCCACTACATCGAGAGCGCCACCCGCACCGAGGGGCCCTCGCTCACCGGACGGCTGGTCGCCCGGGTGCCCCGTACCCGGCTCTACACCCAGTACCCGGGCTGGGCCGCCGGCCGGTGGACCTACGGCGGCTCCATCTTCGACACCTACCTCGCCACCCGGCGGACGACGCCTCGACCGGTGTCGCGGATCGTGGTCGCTCTCGGCACCCACGACCGGTTCGGGTTCCACCGGCTGCTGCGTCGCCTGGTCGACGTCCTTCCGCCGGAGGCGGAGGTCCTGTGGCAGGTCGGCTCGACGGTCGTTCCGAAGATGCCCGCCGGCGCCCGCCGCCAGGTGCCGTACGCCGAGATGCAGCAGGCCATGCGGGAGGCGGACGTAGTCGTCACGCACGCCGGGGTCGGCTCGGCGCTGGCCGCGATGCGCGCCGGGCACCGCGCGGTCTACGTGCCCCGTCGGCGCCGGCACGGCGAGCACGTCGACGACCACCAGGTCGCGATGGCCCGCGAACTGGACCGCCGCGGGTTGGTGCTGGCCCGGGAGGCCGACGAGATCACCGTCGACGACCTGGCCGAGGCGGCATCGTGGACGGTCGGCGCGAGCGGCGCGCCGGCTCCGTTCCGGTGGACGACGTGACGCCCGGCCCGGTCGGGACGTCCACCGGTCGAGGCGCGATCCTCGTCCACCGTGGGCGGTGCCGCCGCGACCCGGACGACGGGACCGGACCGAGCCGCCGTCGGAGCGGACCGGTCGGTTGATGGTGCGACAAATCGGAACACAGCAAGCTACGCAGGATCTCACTTCATCATTGGGGGCGCCCGTGCTGCTCAGAACGTCGTCTCGATCGCGCCGGGGGCCGGCGCTGCGGCGGTGGCTCGCCGCGCTCGCCGCGGCGGTGCTGGCCGTCGGCCTGCTGGCGGCACCCGCCCAGGCGGACGGCCTGCCGCCGGTGCCCATGACCCTCACCTCGGCGAACCCGGCCGACAACATCCCGCACGCGCAGAACGGCGACGTGAAGGCCTTCGCCGAGATTGGCACCACGGTCTACGTCGGTGGCTCGTTCACCTCGATCAAGGCGGCCGGCGACGCGAGCTGGACGGCCCGCAGCTACCTGTTCGCGTACGACCGGGTCAGCGGGGCGCTGAAGGCCGGGTTCGCGCCCGTGCTGGACGGCGCGGTGCACGCGCTGGCCGCCAGCCCGGACGGCAAGCTCATCGTCGGCGGCGCGTTCGGCACGGTCAACGGCGTGGCCCGCAAGAACCTGGTCGAGCTGGACCCGACCACCGGCGCCACCGTCGCCTCCTGGGTCGGCCGCAGCGACGGCGGACTCGTCCGGCGCACCGTCGTGCTCGGCAACAAGCTCTACATCGCCGGGGCCTTCCACTGGGTCAACGGCACCCAGCACTCGCTGCTGGCCCGGCTGGACGCCACCACCGGCGCCATCGACCCGACCTTCCAGATCGACGCCAGCGTCGCGCGCAGCAGCGCCGAGCTGGTCTGGGGCCTCGCCGTCGCGCCGGACGGCAGAACCCTGGTCGCGGTGGGCAACTTCACCCAGGTCAACGGGCAGGCGCGCAACCAGGTGGTGGTCGTCGAGAACCTGACCGGCACGCCGGCCGTCGCCAACTGGAGCACCCAGCGGTACGTGGCGCCCTGCTACAACGGCTTCCCGTTCTACGCCCGTGACGTCGACTTCTCCGACGACGGCAGATACTTCGTGATCATCGCGGACGGCGGCCGGGCCGACGGGGCGTACTGCGACGCGATCGCCCGGTTCGAGACCGCGACCCGGGGCGCCGCCATCGACGGCACCTGGGTCAACTACACCGGCACCGACTCGGTGACCTCGGTCGAGGTGGCCGACAACGTGGTCTACGTCGGCGGGCACTTCCGCTGGCTGAACAACGCCAACGGCAACGACTCGGCCGGCGCCGGGGCGATCAACCGGTTCGGCCTGGGCGCGCTGGACCCGATCAACGGCCTGCCGCTGGTGTGGAACCCGACCCGCTCGGGCGCGCCGGCCGGCACCACCGACTGGGGCCCCATCCTGTGGGAGCTGTGGCGGGGCAGCAACGGCCTGCTCGCCGGCTTCGACAACGACGGGCTCGGCAACGAGTACCACGGCCGGATGGGGCTGTTCCCGCTGGCGGGTGGCCGGACGATCCCGGCGGTCAACGCGCCGTCGGCCGCTTCGGGCTACCTCTACGTCGGCACCGCCGACGGCCAGGCCACCAAGGTGCCGTTCGACGGCACCACCCTGGGCACCCCGGTGGCCAGCAGCCAGCCGAACCTCACCGCGGCGGGCGCGGCGTTCTCCGTCGGCAACAAGCTCTACTGGTCGAAGACCGACGCGAGCGCGCCGAACGGCAGCTACCTGGACGTGTCGATCTTCTCGGGCGGCTCGGTGGGCGCGCCCTGGATCAGCAGCGGCTACAACAACTGGTTCAAGGCCGCCACCATGAGCGGGGCGTTCTACCTCGACGGCCGGATGTACTACACCAAGGCCGGTACGAACAAGCTGTTCTACCGCTACCTGGAGCCGGACGGCTACATCGTCGGCTGCACCGAGTTCACGCTGCCCAGCCTGAACCTCGCCTGGGGCAACGTCCGGGGCATGGCCTGGGTGAACGGCAAGATCGTGTACGGCAACACCGACGGTTCGCTGCGGGCCGTCCCGTTCGACGAGACGGCCGTCGACGGCACCGCCTCGGTCCAACTCGCGCCCGCCTCGGCCGGCGTGAACTGGTCCAGCCGGACGCTGTTCTTCGCCACCTCCTGACCCGATCCGGTTCCGGGCGGTCCGCCGGTGTCCCCGTGACACCGGCGGACCGCCCGTACCGCAGGGGGCCGGTCGGCTGTCGACCGCGGGTGAACGGTCGGCGACAATGAGACGACCCACCGGCCCGGCGCGGTCGTCACCCGGCCGGTGCCGGCCACCCCTTCCTCATCGCGCAAGGACCTGACCTGATGGACGTGACCGACGTCGCTTCCGCCCGGCAACGCCCGGTCGGCCTCGTCGAGCTGGCCCGCATCCCGCTGCGGCGGTGGCGGATCGTGCTCGCCTCCGCGGCGCTGGTGCTGGCGGCCGTGCTGGCCTACCTGTTCGTGCTGCCGGCCACCTACACCGCGACCACGGCCGTGGTGGTCCGGCCGGTGGTGACCGACCCGTTCTCGGTGCCGTCCGGCGGCGCCGACCGCGCGGTGAACATGACGGCCGAGAGCGGGATCGCCACCAGCAACGACGTCATCGACAAGGTCGCCGGCATCACCGGGCGGGACACCAAGGAGGTGGCCGACGCCCTGGAGGTGGAGACCCCGGTCGGTGGGCAGGTGATGCGCTTCAGCTACGCCGGGCACAGCGAGCGGGAGGCGGTGGACGGCGCGAACGGCGCCGCCGAGTCGTACCTGGAACTGCGCAAGGGCATGTACGAGAACCAGCGCGCCGCGGTGCTCAAGTCGTACGACGACACGATCGACCTGGTCACCGCCCAGCGCACGACGACGCAGCGGTCACTGCCGGCCAACCAGAGCTCCAGCAACCCGTCCCCGCGCACCAGCGCCCTGCTGGACCAGCTGCGGGCGCTCAACGACCAGCTCGCCACCCTCGCCGAACAGCGGTCCAAGGTGGCCTCCGCCGACCTGAGCCCCGGCTCGGTGACCAGCGCCGCCCGTACCCCGGTGCCCTCCAGCCGGGACGCGGCGCCGCTGCTCCTGGTCGCCGGCCTGCTCGGCGGGCTGCTCCTCGGCGGGCTGGTGGCCTTCGTCCGGGAGTCCCTGGACCGCCGGGTGCGCACCGCCGCCGAGGCCGCCGCGACGATCGGCGCGCCGCTGCTCGGCACGGTGCACTGCCGCCGGGGCGGGCAGCCGGACGAGTCGGACCTGCGCTACCTCGTGCTGGCCCTGGGCCGCTGGGTCGACGGGCCCCAGCGGACCCCGCTGGTGGTGCTCTCCTCGGCGACCGACGAGGGCCGCGAGCAGATCACCGCCGGGCTCGCCGCGGTGCTGGCCACCGCCGGGCACGACGTACGCCTCGGCGTCACGCCGGAGAGCCTGGACCGGATCCGTCCGCTGATGCTGGACGCGCAGCGCCGCAACCCGCCGGTGGAGCCGGCCCGTTCCCGCCCGCTGCCCCGTCCCCGCCCGGTGCCCGCCACCACCCCGGCGACGACGGGCGCCGCCGGGCCGGAGGACACCGCCGTGATCCCGGCGGTCCGCAAGCCCCGACCGTTCCCCACCTCCGCCGAGGCGAAGAACGGCGCGGTCTACCGTTCCACCACCACCGGAGAGGACAAGACGGAGATCATCCCGACCGCCCGGCCGGCTGCCGCCGGCGCGGCGACCGACGGCCAGGAGCTGCGCATCGGCACCGGCAAGGTCCGCCTCGTCGACCTGGACGGCGCCGCCTCGGAGGGGCTCACCGTGCTGGACGCGCCGCCCGCGCTGCACGACGAGCGCGGGGTCCGGGCCGCCCGGGAGGGCCGGGCGCTGCTGGTCGCGGCCCGGGACCGGACCCGGACTTCTCAGCTGACCCAGCTGGTGGACCGGCTGCGCGCCGTCGGGGTGGAGCCGGTCGGATTCGTGCTGACGGGAGACGGCCGTGACTGACCGCGACCAGCCGGGCGCCGCAGCGGCGTACCCGCCGGTGACCGTGGTGGTGGCCACCCGGGACCGGCCGGGGCTGCTGGAGCGGGCCGTCCGGGCGGTGCTCGACCAGGACTACCCCGGGCCGGTCGAGTGCCTGGTGGTGTACGACCACACCGAGATCCGCCCGCTCGACCTGGCCGTGCCGGCCGGGCGCACCCTGCGGTACGTCACCAACACGCACCGGCGCGGACTGCCCGGCGGCCGCAACGCCGGCGTGGACGAGGCGACCAGCGACCTCATCGCGTTCTGCGACGACGACGACTTCTGGCTGCCGACCAAGCTCGCCCGGCAGGTGGAGCTGCTGGCGGCCCGCCCCGACGCCGCCGCCGCGAGCTGCGGCATCCGGCTGGAGGGCCCGGGCATCGCCAAGGAGCGGCGACTGGACACCGCCGAGGTCGGCCTGCCCGACTTCGTCGAGGACCGGGTGATGGAGGTGCACTCCAGCACCATCCTGGTCCGGCGGTCCACCTGGGACGCGGTCGGCCCGGTCGACGAGGAGCTGCCGGGCGGCTACGGCGAGGACTACGAGTGGCTGCTGCGGGTGGCCGCGCACGGCCCGGTGGTGATCGTGCCGGAGGTGCTGGTGGTGGTGGACTGGCACGGCGGGTCGTTCTTCTTCGGCCGCTGGGCGATGATCGTCGACGCCACCCGCTACCTGCTCGCCAAGCACCCCGAGCTGGCCGGCAGCCGGACCGGGCTGGCCCGCCTGCACGGCCAGATCGCCTTCGCGCTCGCCTCCGGGCGGCGGCGCCGGGAGGCGCTGCGCGAGCTGGGCCGGGTGGTCCGGCTCAACCCCCGCGAGAAGCGGGTGCTGGTGACCGTGCCGGTGGTGCTCGGCCTGCTCTCCGGGGAGCGGGTGCTCCGGTTGGCCCAGCGCCGGGGCCGGGGTGTCTGACCGGCGGCCCGGGGCGACCGCGCCGCCGCTGCCCGTCTGGCCGCTGACGGCCATGTTCGCCCTGGTGCCGCTCTGGTGGGCGCTGGGCGCGTTCTACCTCGGCTGGTCGGTCTTCGGGGTGGTGCTGCTCGCCCTGCTGGTCACCCGCGGCCGGGTCGCGCTGCCTCCCGGCAGCGCCGGCTGGCTGGTCTTCCTCACCCTGGTGCTGCTCAGCGCCACCCGGCTGGACCGGGTCACCGCCTACCTCACCTTCGGGCTGCGCTTCGGCTTCCTGGCGACCGCACTGGTGGTCTGCGTGTACGTGCACACCCTGGTCCGCGAGGGCGCTCGGTGGGACCGGGTGCTGCGTCCGCTGGGCTGGTACTGGCTGGGGGTGGTGGCGCTGGGCTGGCTGGCCGTGCTGATGCCCACCTTCGCCCTGACCACCCCGGTGGAGATGGCCCTGCCGCACAGCATCTCGGGGGAGCGGTTCATCCAGGCGCTGACCCACGTCCGGGCCAACGAGTTCAACCCGCAGTCGCGCACCCCGATCTACCGCACCGCGGCGCCGTACCCGTACACCAACAACTGGGGCACCGCGTACGCGTTGCTGGTGCCCTGCGTGCTGGCGTACCTGACCTCGGTGCGTACCGGGCGGTTCCGGGTGGCGCTGTGGGTGTCGCTGCCGCTGTCGGTGGTGCCGGCGTTCCTGACGCTCAACCGGGGCATGTTCCTCGGCCTCGGCGCCGGCCTGCTCTACCTGGGCCTGCGCGCCCTGGTCCGGGGCAACGCCCGGCTGATCGTCTCGATCGGTGGGCTGGTCGTGCTGGTCTGGGTGGTCAGCCTGGTCGTCCCGGTGCAGGAGATGATCGACGCCCGGGTCAGCAGCACCGACACCAACGTCGACCGGATGGACCTGTACGTGCGGACCTGGCAGGCGGTCGAACGCTCGCCGCTGCTCGGGTACGGCGCGCCGAAGAGCGTGGACACCACCCTCGCCGAGGAGCCGCTGGGCACCCAGGGCCTCATCTGGCAGATCCTGTACAGCCACGGCATCCCCGCGCTGGTGGTCTTCCTCGGCTGGCTGGTGCTGGTGGCCCGGCGGCTGGCCGCCGCGGTCTCGCCGGCCGGGCACTGGCTGAGCACCGTTCCGGTGATCGCGCTGGTGGTCATCCCGGTCTACGCCTACATCGACCCGAACCTGTCGGTGATCTTCTTCGCGGTCGGGGCGGGGTTGGCGGCGGTCGGCGGGCCGGTCAACCGGGCGTCGACCGGCCCGTCCACCATGGCCCAACCGGTGCCGCTCGCACCCTGGCGTACCCGGGGGGTCGGCCGGGCTTCCGTGCCCGCGCCGCCGGTACCCCCGCCCGCGCCGCAGCCGGCGACGGGGGTGGCCGCCGTCCCGCTGCGCATGCCGGAACCGCTGGCTCCGCTTTCCGCGCCGGCCGTCCCGGCCCCGAGCGGCGCGCCGGTCGTCCCGGCGCCGCGATCCGCGCCGGCCACCCCTCCCGCGCCGGTCCCGGGCCCGAGCGCCGCGCCGGTCGTGCCGGCGCCGCGATCCGCGACCGCCCCGCCCGCGTCGACCGCCGCACCGTCGACGGCGGCGGACGCCACGAGCGCCGTGCCCGCGCCCCGGGCCGCGACCGCCCCGCCTCCTGCGCCGGCTACGACGGCCGGCACCGCCGTGCCCGCGCCCCGGGCCGCGACCACCCCGCCTCCCGCGCCGGCCCCGACCGTCCCGGCGGCATCCGAGGCGGCCGGGCCGCCGGCGGCCGACCCGGACCGGCCGGTCGCGGACGCGCCACGCCAGGGAGGGACGGCATGACCGATCGGGGTACGCGGCCGACCGGCGCGGCCGCCACGGCCGTCGCGGACGCCGGTGGGTCGGCCGGCGAGCGGGAGGTACGCCGCAGCACGCGCAGCGGGATGATCGGGCTGGCCGGCGCGGCGGTCAACGGACTGCTGGGCTTCGTACTGACCGTGGTGATCGTCCGCGGGTTGGGGCCGGCCGGTTCCGGCGCGATGTTCACCGCGATCGGCGTGGTAGCGATCATGGGCGTGCTCTGCTGCGCCGGCGCCGACACCGCGCTGGTCTGGGCCCTGCCTCGACGCCGGACGGGTCGCGACGGTGACGCCGCCCGGCTGCTGCCCGTCGCCCTGCTCCCCGCGCTGCTGTTCACCGTGGTCGTGGCGATGACCGGCGTGGCCCTCTCCGGGGCGCTCGCGCCGGTGCTGTTCGACCCGGGCACGCGCGAGGGCGCCGGCCTGCTCCGGCTGGCCTTCGCCGGCCTGCCGTTCGTGGTGGCGACCACGGTGCTGCTGGCCGCCGTGCGGGCCGTGCGCCCGGTCGCCGCCCTGGTGGCGGTGCAGTACGTCTTCGTGCCGGCGGCCCGCCCGGCCCTGGTGTCGGCGGCGCTGCTCGCCGGCGCGGGGGTGACGGTGGCCTTCGCCGGCTGGCTCGCCCCGATCGCCGTGGCCGTGCTGGTCTGCGTGGCGCTGCTGGCCCGGCCGCTCGGCCTGGGGGCCGGCGCCACGCTGCGCCCGGTCGGCGCGGACTGGCGGACGCTGTGGGGCTTCGCGCTGCCCCGGGCCGCCTCGGCGACCATCGACGCCAGCAGCATGTGGCTGACGGTGCTGCTCACCGCCGCGCTCGCCGACCAGGCCGAGGCCGGCATCATCGGCGCGGTCGGCCGCTACGCCCTGGCGGGCCTGCTGATCATGCAGGGCCTGCGGGTGGCCGTCGCGCCCCAGTTGTCCCGGCTGCTCGGCCAGGGGCGTACCGGCGAGGCGGCCCTGGTCTACCGGCGGATCACCGCGGTGATCATCGCGTTCTCCTGGCCCGGCTACCTGCTGCTGGCGGTCTTCGCGCCCGGTTTCCTGCGGCTGTTCGGCGCGGAGTTCACCGCCGGCGCCGCCGCCATGGTCGTGCTCGCCGGGGCGATGATGGTCAACTCCGGGACCGGGATCGTGCAGACGCTGCTGCTGATGAGCGGCAGCAGCGGGCGGCACCTGCTGGCCGCCGCCACCGGGCTGCTGCTCAACGTGGCGCTGGCCGTGCTGCTGATCCCGCCGCACGGGGCGCTCGGCGCGGCGGTGGCCTGGACGGTCGGCATCGTGGCGGAGAACGTCATCGCGACGGTGGCCGCCCGCCGAGTGGTCGGCGAGGCGCTGATCACCCGCTCGGTGCTGCGCGCCGCGGCCGCCGCCGGCAGCGCCACCGCCGTGCTGGCCACGGCCGGCGCGGCCGTCGCCGGCCGGGGCGTGGCCGGCCTGTTCCTCACCCTCGGGGTCGCGGTGCTGCTCGGCGTCGCGCTGCTGCTGCATCCGGGGGTACGCCGACGGGCGCGGGCGACGGCGCCGACCCTGCTCGGCCGCGGGCCGAG
Organism: Micromonospora sp. CPCC 206171; assembly: GCF_036906755.1. NCBI lineage: Bacteria > Bacillati > Actinomycetota > Actinomycetes > Micromonosporales > Micromonosporaceae > Micromonospora > Micromonospora sp. CPCC 206171. The sequence goes on from NZ_JBAKHT010000023.1 coordinate 22,250, forward strand.
CTGACGAGGAGGACGAGATGACGATGCGGGACAGGGTCAAGGCGCTGGTGCCGGCCCCGGTGCGGACCGGGGTGCGCACCTCGCTGGTCCGCTACGGGGAGCGCACCAGCGACCGGCGCCCGCTGCCGGACTTCCTCATCATCGGCACCAAGCGCGGCGGCACCACCTCGCTCTGGCGCTACCTGCTGGAGCATCCGCTGGTGCCCCGGCTCTTCCCGGCGTGGAACACCAAGACCTCGCACTACTTCGAGGACACCTTCGCCCGAGGCGAGACCTGGTACCGCTCGCACTTTCCGACCCTGCGGCAGCGGCGGGCGCTGGAACGCCGGCACGGCGGCCCGACCCGGGTGGGGGAGGCCGCGCCGCTGTACATGTTCCACCCCCAGTCGCCGGGGCGGGTGGCGGACCTGATCCCCGCCGTGAAGCTGATCGTGCTGCTGCGCGACCCGGTGGAGCGGGCGTACTCGCACTGGAAGGAACGGCGGACCGAGGGCGTGGAGCCGCTGGACTTCGCCGAGGCGCTGGCCCGGGAGGAGGAGCGGACGGCGGGGGAGCGGGAGAAGCTGCTCGCCGACCCGACGTACGTCAGCACCGCCTACGACTGGTACACCTACCGGGCCCGGGGCCGCTACCTGGAGCACCTGGAGCCGTGGCTGGACCGCTTCGACCGCGGGCAGTTGCTGATCCTGCCCAGCGAGACGCTGTACCGCGAGCCCGCCGCCACCTACGCCCAGGTGCTGGACTTCCTGGGCCTGCCGGCCCACCAGCTCGACCGGTACGAGGTCTTCAACGACCGGCGCAGCAGCGCGATGGACCGGTCGGTCCGCGACGAGCTGACCCGGTACTACGCGCCGTACAACGAGGCCCTGGCCGGCCGGCTGGGCATGACCTTCGACTGGGGGAGCTGACCGTGGCGAGCGGGACCCGGACCAACGACGACAACCCGACGGCACGCCCCCGGAGTTCCCTGAACGCGCTGCGCTTCCGCCTGGTCGACTCCCCGGACTCGTACGGCGCGAAGCGCCGGGCGAAGCGGGCGCTCTGGCTGTCGGAGACGTTCCCCGACCTCGCCCGGATGTCCGTGCTCGACCTCGGCGGCCGGGTCGACAGCTGGTCGACGGCGCCGGTACGCCCGAAGCACGTGCACGTGGTCAACCTGGAGCCGCTGCCGGCGGAGCTGCCCGACTGGGTGGAGGCCGACCACGCCGACGCCTGCGAGCTGCCCCCGGCCATCCTGAGCCGCCGCTACGACCTGGTGTTCAGCAACAGCGTGCTGGAGCACGTGGGCGGGCACGAGCGGCGCCGCCGGATGGCCGAGGCGATCCGGACCCTCGCCCCCCGGCACTGGGTGCAGACCCCGTACCGGTACTTCCCGGTGGAGCCGCACTGGGTGGCGCCCGGCATGCAGTTCCTGCCGGTGCCGGCCCGGGTGGCGGTGGCCCGCAAGTGGCCGCTGGCCTACACCCCGGGCAAGTCCTGGGACCAGGCCATGAAGCAGGTGCTCACCACCGAGCTGATCGGTCGGGCCGAGATGCGCTACCTCTTCCCCGACTCGACCATCCGGGCCGAGCGGATGCTCGGCCTGACCAAGTCGATCATCGCGGTCCGGACGGCCTGACCGGCCACCGGTGACCCGCCCGGCGGACGTCCGCGTCCGCAGGGCGGGACGCGCCGGGCGGCACGCCGGGGCGGCGACCGACCGTGACAGACTGAGCGCTGTGTTGCGCTGGCTGACTGCAGGTGAATCCCACGGACCCGCCCTCGTCGCGATGCTCGAGGGGGTGCCCGCCGGGATCGAGGTGACCACCCGGGAGATCTCCGACGAGCTGGCCCGGCGCCGGCTCGGCTACGGCCGGGGCGCCCGGATGTCGTTCGAGCGGGACGAGGTCGAGGTCATCGGCGGCCTGCGGCACGGCGTCACGCTGGGCAGCCCGGTCGCCATCCGGGTCGGCAACTCCGAGTGGCCGAAGTGGCAGACCGTGATGGCCGCCGACCCGGTGGACCCCGACGAGCTGGCCAGGCAGGCCCGCAACGCCCCGCTGACCCGCCCCCGGCCCGGCCACGCCGACCTGGCCGGCATGCAGAAGTACGGCCACACCGACGCGCGGCCGATCCTGGAGCGGGCCAGCGCGCGGGAGACCGCCGCGCGGGTGGCCGTCGGCACGGTGGCCAAGGCGCTGGTGAAGCAGGCCCTCGGCATCGAGATCGTCTCGCACGTGGTGGAGCTCGGCCCGGTCGCCGCCAAGCCGGGCCTGCGGCCCCGCCCGGAGGACGCCGAGCGGATCGACGCCGACCCGCTGCGCTGCCTGGACCCGGAGGCGAGCGCCCGGATGGTCGCCGAGGTCGACGCCGCGAAGAAGGCCGCCGACACGCTCGGCGGCGTGGTCGAGGTGCTGGCGTACGGGGTGCCGCCGGGCCTGGGCAGCCACGTGCAGTGGGACCGCAAGCTCGACGCCCGGCTGGCCACCGCGCTGATGTCCATCCAGGCCATCAAGGGCGTGGAGATCGGCGACGGCTGGCAGCAGGCCCGCTCCCGCGGCTCCGAGGCGCACGACGAGATCATGCCCACCGCCACCGGCGTCCGCCGGGTCACCGACCGGGCCGGCGGCCTGGAGGGCGGCATCACCACCGGTGAGCCGCTGCGGGTGAAGGCCGCGATGAAGCCGATCTCCTCGCTGAACCGGGCGCTGGCCACGGTCGACGTGACCACCGGCGAACCGGCCACCGCCATCAACCAGCGCTCCGACGTCTGCGCCGTGCCGGCCGCCGCCGTGGTCGCCGAGGCGATGGTGGCGCTGGTGCTGGCCGAGGCGGCCACCGAGAAGTTCGGCGGCGACTCGGTGGCGGAGATCCGCCGCAACCTCGCCGGATACCTCGACGCGCTGGTGATCCGGTGACCGGCCGGGCGGCGGCGGGACGGAGCGTGCTCCGGTGACGAAGCCGCTCTGCGTGCTGGTCGGGGCGCCCGGCTCCGGCAAGACCACCGTCGGCGAGGAGCTGGCGGCGCTGCTCGGGGTCGACTTCCGGGACACCGACGCCGACATCGAGCGGATGGCCGGCAAGCCGATCCCGGAGATCTTCATCGACGAGGGGGAGGCGCACTTCCGTACCCTCGAACGGGCGGCGGTGGCGGCGGCGCTGGCCTCGCACGGCGGGGTGCTCGCCCTCGGCGGCGGCGCGGTCCTCGCCGAGGAGAACCGCGCCGCGCTGGTCGGGCACACCGTGGTGCACCTGTCGGTGGAGCTGCCCGACGCGGTGAAGCGGGTCGGGCTCGGCGCCGGCCGGCCACTGCTCGCGATCAACCCGCGGGCCACCCTCAAGCACCTGATGGACCAGCGCCGCCCGCTCTACGCCGAGGTGGCGACCGCGACGGTGGTGACCGACGGGCGTACCCCGCCGGAGCTGGCCGCCGAGATCGTCGCCCTGCTCAAGCCCTGACCCGACCGGCTGCCGGCGGTCAGCCCCGGGCGATGGTGTCGAGCAGGTCGGCCAGGGCCTTCGGCTCGCTCAGCATCGGCCAGTGACCGGTCGGCAGGCCGTGCAGCTCGGCGCCGGTGAGACCGGCGAAGAACGGGTGACCCTCGGCGATCATCGCGGCGGCCACCTCCACCGGGAAGGTGCACGCCACCAGCGCGGTCGGCACCGGCCGCCCCCCGGTACGCCGCACCGGGTCGGTCGCCGCGCCCAGCGGGTGTCCGGTGGACCGGCGCCGCAGCAGCGTCAGCGCGCCGTCGTCCAGACCAGCCAGGTTCTGCGGGTCCTCGGCCGGCTCCCAGGCCGGCGGCGGCAGCAGGTGCCCGTCGCCGATCCGCGCGCGCAGCCGCTCCTGCTCCTCCGGCGGGTTGACGTCGAACTGGGACATGCCGTCGGGCAGCGGCCCGCTCTCCACGTAGACCACCCGGGCGATCCGGTCCGGCATCCGGTCGGCCGCCTGGGTCACCGGCATCCCGCCGCCGGAGTGCCCGACCAGCACCACGTCGCGCAGCTCCTCCGCCTCGATGAGCGCGGTGAGGTCGGTGGTGTGCGTCTCCAGGCCCACCTCCGGGCCGGCCAGGTGGGCCCGGTCGGCCACCCCGGTCAGCGTCACCGCGTACACGTCGTGGCCGCGCCCGCGCAGGTCGGCGGTCACCTCCCGCCACGCCCAGCCGCCCAACCAGAACCCCGGCACCAGCACGAACGTCGCCATCTCGAACCTCCCTCGTCTCGATGTCCATGGACACCGTAGGCTCGAATCCGGACAGTTCCCGCCCGGTATTGCGAGGTGGCCCGTGTCACATCCCGCCGGCCGGGTGCTCGCGATGCTCGAACTGCTGCAGAGCCACCACCGGCTCACCGGTGTCGACCTGGCCGACCGGCTGCGGGTCGACGAGCGCACCGTGCGCCGGTACGCCGCCACCCTGGTCGACCTCGGCATTCCGGTGACCGCCGAGCGGGGCCGGTACGGCGGCTACCGGCTGCGTCCCGGCTACAAGCTGCCGCCGCTGATGCTCACCGACGACGAGGCGGTCGCGGTGCTGCTCGGCCTGGTCGCGGCGGAACGGCTGGGGCTGGGCACCGAGGAGCCGGCCACCGCCACCGCCCTGGCCAAGATCCGGCGGGTGCTGCCGGCTCCCCTCGCGGAGCGGCTCGCCGCCGTCCAGGACCACCTCGGCTTCACGCTGCGCCGCGCCGATCCAGCGCTGCGCCCGGCCACCGGCACGCTGCTCACCCTCGGCGCGGCGGCTCGGCAGCGGCGGCGGGTGACGCTGGACTACCGCTCCTGGCGGGGTGACCCGTCGCGGCGGCAGCTCGACCCGTACGGGCTGGTCTTCCACGCCGGCCGCTGGTACGTCACCGGTCACGACCACCTCCGAAACGAGGTACGCACCTTCCGGCTGGACCGGATCGGCGCGGTCAGCACCGACCAGGAGACCTTCGCCGTGCCGGACGAATTCGACCCGGTGGCCCAGGTGACCCGCTCGCTGGCCGGCGTGCCGTACGCGCACTCCGTCGAGGTGCTGCTGGAGACCGATCTGGTAACCGCCCGACGCCGCGTCCCGCCCAGCGTCGGCGACCTGACCGAGGCCGCCGACGGGGTGCTGCTGCGGACCCGCGCCGAGCACCTGGACGGGATGGCGCAGCTGCTCGCCGGGCTCGGCTGGCCGTTCACCGTGCTCCGGCCGGACGCGCTGCGCGACGCCGTCCGCGCCCACGCGACCCGGCTGGCCGGCTGGGCCGACCGGCCCGGGCCCGCCCCACCGTCCGCCTGACGAACGACGGGAAGCGGCGAAGCCGGCGGCGGCCGGGACCGGTGGCGCCGCCGCCAGGGGCCGGCGGACGGGGTCCCGGTTCAGGCCGGCGACGGCACCGGCTCGGACCCCGCGCGCCGGACCACCGGCCGCCAGGTGACCAGCAGGGCGAGGGCGAGCAGGAGCTCGGCCAGGTCGCCGCCGTAGTACATCAGCGTCGCCGCCGCCCGCAGTTGCGCCACCGGCGCGGCGGTGTCGACCAGGCCGGCGTACATGAGCTGGGCCAGCGCGGCGTGCGCGGTCACCGACAACCCCAGCACGACCAGCCGCAGCGGCACCTCGGGGCGGTGCGGCCCCGGGTCGGGGCCGGCGATCGCCCAGGTGAAGAGGTACCCGCTGGCCAGGAAGTGCAGCAGCACCAGGCCGTGCAGCCCCGGGTGGGCCAGGGTGGCCCGGTACAGCGGGGTCAGGTGCAGCAGGTAGAGCCCGCCGGCGGTGAGCAGCAGGCCGGTGACCGGGTGGGCGGCCACCCGCGGGACCGGGTGGCGCAGCACCCGCAGCGCCGCCCGCCCGATGTCGCGACGTACCGTGCGCAGCGCGAGGGTGCCGGGTGCGCCGAGCACCAGCCCGAGCGGCGCCAGCATCCCGACCAGCAGGTGCCGCCACATGTGTCCGACCAGGTCGTGGCCGGGCAGCACCGCGGCCACCGCGAGCAGCGCCGCGCCCGCACCGAAGCTCGCGGTACGCCAGTGGCTCCAGCCGCCGCGCCCCGGGTCGCGCTGGCGCAGCGCCGCGGCCAGGTAGACCCAGAAGACCAGCAGCGGTACGAGCAGCAGCGGGCCGACTCCGTCGCCGTGCTGCCCGGTCATCGCCGGTCGGCGCAGGTGTCCACCGTGCCGGCCCGGCGCTGTACCGCCCAGCCGACGGCGATCAGCGCCGCGCCGAACAGCAGGAAGCCGACGTCCCAGGCCGTCTGGTGGGGGCCGCCGTGCACGTGGTGGATGCCCAGCAGGTGGTGGTCGACGATCCCCTCGACCAGGTTGAACAGGCCCCAGCCCACCAGCGCCCAGCCCCACAGCGCCGGGGAGCGCCAGAGCCGGCCGCGGGACCGGGTCACCCGGGCGTAGAGCAGGGCCAGCCCGGTGAGCACCGCCACCCAGGTGACCACGTGGAAGATGCCGTCCCAGAGGGTGTTCATCTGCAGGCCGGGGACGGTGTCCACCGGGTACGCCCGGATCCCGACGTTGTCGGTGTCGGTGCTGCTGAGCAGGTGGTGCCACTGGAGCACCTGGTGCAGGACGATGCCGTCGGCGAAGCCGCCGAGCCCGACGCCGAGGATGGTGGCGGGCAGCCGGATGTCGGCACCGTCGATGGTCGTGGTGGCCATGGGAACCTCCGCCGTCGTGGGCCGGGTCCGCTTCGCCCCACGTCCGGCCGTTACGAGCTGAACGTACCGGGTGGGCGGCAATGTCGCTTGCCACCAGGTGGACGAGCGCCGTCGCGGCGGTGCCGGCTGCACTAGGCTGCCCTGCGATGGACGAGGTGACCCGGATTCCGGTCGGCGGCGAGCGGCCGTACGACGTGCTCGTGGGACGAGACCTGCTCGATCCGCCGCCGCGGCTGCTGCCCGGCGCCGAGCGGGTCGCGCTGCTGTTCGCGCCGCCGCTCAAGGACCTGGCCGACACGCTGGCCGAACGGCTGCGCGCGGTCGGCGTGACCCCGCTGCCGATCGAGGTGCCCGACGCCGAGGCGGGCAAGCGGATCGAGGTGGCCGCCGACTGCTGGGAGCGGCTGGGCGCGGCCGGGTTCACCCGTAGCGACGCGGTGGTCGGGGTGGGCGGGGGAGCGGTGACCGACCTGGCCGGCTTCGTCGCCGCCTGCTGGCTGCGCGGAGTGCGCTGGGTGCCGGTGGCGACCTCCCTGCTCGGCATGGTGGACGCGGCGGTCGGTGGCAAGACCGGCGTGAACACCGCCGCCGGCAAGAACCTGGTCGGCGCGTTCCACCCGCCGGCCGGCGTGCTCTGCGACCTGGCGACGCTGGACAGCCTGCCCCCGGCCGACCTGGCCGCCGGGCTGGCCGAGGTGGTCAAGTGCGGTTTCATCGCCGACCCGGTGATCCTCGACCTGGTCGAGCGGGACCCGGCCGCCGCCGTCGACCCGACCGGCCCGGTGGCCCGGGAGCTGATCGAGCGGGCGATCCGGGTGAAGGCCGACGTGGTCTCCGGCGACCTGCGCGAGTCCGGGGTGCGCGAGGTGCTCAACTACGGCCACACCCTGGCGCACGCGATCGAGAAGGTGGAGGGCTACCGCTGGCGGCACGGGCACGCCGTCGCGGTGGGCACCGTCTTCGCCGGCGCCCTGGCCCGGCTGGCCGGCCGGCTCGACGCCGCCACCGCCGAACGGCACCGCACGGTGCTGGCCGCGCTCGGCCTGCCCACCAGCTACCCGGCGGACGCCTGGCCTGACCTGCTGGCCGCGATGCGGGTGGACAAGAAGGCCCGGGGCAGCACCCTGCGCTTCGTGGTGCTCGACGGCCTGGCCCGGCCGGCGATCCTCGAGGGCCCGGACGACGAGCTGCTGCACGCCGCCTACCGGGAGATCGCCTCGTGAGGGTGTACGTGCTGAACGGGCCGAACCTGGGCCGGCTCGGCACCCGGCAGGTCGACGTGTACGGCGTGACCAGCTACGCCGACCTGGTGACGCTCTGTGTCGACACCGGCCGCGAGTTGGGGCTGGACGTGACCGTCCGGCAGACCGACGCTGAGCACGAGCTGCTGGGCTGGCTGCACCAGGCGGCCGACGAGCAGGCGGCGGTGGTGCTCAACCCGGCCGCCTGGTCGCACTACTCGATCGCCGTCCGGGACGCCTGCGCGATGCTGCGTGGGCCGCTGGTGGAGGTGCACATCTCCAACATCCACGCCCGGGAGGAGTTCCGGCACCACTCCGTGGTCTCCGCGGTGGCGACCGGGGTGATCTGCGGCCTGGGCGTCGACGGCTACCGCCTCGCCCTGCGCCACCTGGCCACCCGCCTCGGCGCGACCGGCTGAGCGTCGCCGTCGCAGGGCGCCCGACCGGCCGGCCGCCCCTGGCGACGGCGCCGCACGCCACCGTCGCGCTGCCGGGTCGCAGCGTGACCGGCGGCACGATCGCTGTCGACGGCCGGGCCCGCCGCGCCCGGCGCGCCGTCGTTGACGATCACGACCGGGAGGGCGGCGTCGGCCGGGCCGGGAGGGGGTCGGCCGGCGGCGGAGTCGCCGGTTGGACACAACTAGTAGACTTGCCAGGTCTGTCCGCCAATTGATGATCAAGGCAGGAAATGGCATCCACCAACGACCTCAAGAACGGCCTGGTACTCAACCTCGACGGGGAGCTCTGGGCCGTCGTCGAGTTCCAGCACGTCAAGCCCGGTAAGGGTGGGGCGTTCGTCCGCACGACGCTGAAGAACGTGCTGTCCGGCAAGGTCGTCGACAAGACCTTCAACGCGGGCACCAAGGTCGAGACCGCGACCGTCGACAAGCGCACCATGCAGTACCTGTACGCCGACGGCGAGGACTACGTCTTCATGGATCTGGAGACGTTCGACCAGATCACCGTCCCCGGCGGCACCGTCGGCGAGGCGGCCAACTACCTCCTCCCCGAGGCCGAGGCGACCGTCGCCACCCACGAGGGTGTCCCGCTCTACATCGAGCTGCCGACCTCGGTCGTGCTCGAGGTCACCTACACCGAGCCGGGCCTGCAGGGCGACCGGTCGACCGGCGGCAACAAGCCGGCCACCGTCGAGACCGGCGCCACCGTGCAGGTGCCGCTCTTCATCACCACCGGCGAGAAGATCAAGGTCGACACCCGCGACGGCCGTTACCTCGGCCGAGCCTGATGGCCGAGGGTCCCAAGCAGCAGATGCCGTCGCGCCGCAAGGCGCGCAAGCGGGCGCTGGACGTGCTCTACGAGGCCGACCTGCGTGACCGGCCCCCGGTCGAGGTGCTCGCCGGCTACGTGGAGCGGATCGAGAAGCCGCGGCCGGAGCACCTGGGTTACGCGGTCGGCCTGGTCGAGGGGGTCGCCGCCCACCTCGACCGGATCGACGAGGTGATCGCCAGCTACGCCGAGGGGTGGACGCTGGACCGGATGCCGGTGGTCGACCGCAACCTCGCCCGCATCGCGGTCTACGAGCTGCTCTACGTCGACGAGATCGACGACGCGGTGGCGATCAGCGAGGCGGTGGAGCTGGCCCGGCAGATGTCGACCGACGACTCGCCGCGCTTTCTCAACGGCATCCTCGGCCGGATCGCCGAGTACGCCACCCGCTGATCCGGGTCGCCGGCCCTCCGCCGCCGGCCGCACCCGATCACCCGATCACGCAGAAAAGGGCCCGTGCCGGACGGCACGGGCCCTTTTCTGCGAACAGTGGATCAGGACGCGAAGAACGCCCGCGGGTCGGCGACCAGCACACCGTGCTCGGTGAGCCGCTCGATCAGGCCCGACGGCGAGGCGTCGTACACGATGGCGAGGGCGCGCAGGTCGTCGGCGCGGATCGAGAGCACCCGGCCGTTGTAGTCGCCACGCTGCTGCTGGATGGCGCGGGCGTACCGGGCGACGTAGGCGAGGTCCTCGGAGGCCTCGTCGTAGAGCCGCTCCAGGTCCAGGACGATCTTGCTGGTGGGCTCGTGCCGCACCCCGCTGCCGTCGGGCAGCAGCTCCGAGACGGGAACGCGGTAGAAGTCGGCCAGCTCCGCCAGGCGGGACACGGTGACGGCCCGGTCGCCGCGCTCGTACGAGCCGACCACCACGGCCTTCCACCGCCCGTTCGACTTCTCCTCCACACCCTGCAGGGACAGGCCCTGCTGCTGGCGGATGGAGCGCAGGCGGGCGCCCAGCGACTTGGCGTATTCAGAGGGCATTCGGACACTCCCAGTGCTGCTTTGGGGTTCTCCCAGCGATCGCTACGGAGCGTGACGGTACGGGGATTGCGACACGTGGTCAAGTGGTCGTGTCCTTACAGTTGGGGAGCGCGGGGGGACTTATCCCCATTTCACCGTCCTGATCCGGGGATCAGTGGGTGCCGAGGGCCGTGCCGGTGACCGCTGGTAACGTGGCATGAAGCCCCGGTCCGGGCCGTTCGCGATCCGACCGGAGTCCCCAGACGTCCTTTAACGACCCGTCCCGTGAGGCGGGGAAGGAGGTCCGCCGTGGCCTGCCCACCGGCTGCCCCATCGTCGCTGCCGCGACAACCCTCGGTGAAGGTGATCCTCGCCAGTGCCGACGTCCAGCGCGTCGTCGACCGGATCGCCCACCAGATCCTGGAGAAGACCCAGGGCGCCGCCGACACCGTCCTGCTCGGCATACCCACTCGCGGAGCTCCGCTCGCGCGGCGGCTCGCCGCCCGGATCAGCACCTTCGAGGACGTCGACGTCCCGGTCGGGGTGCTCGACATCACTCTCTACCGCGACGACCTGCGCCGACACGCCACCCGCGCGGTCGGCCCGACCCAGCTCCCGCCGGGCGGCATCGACGGCAAGCGGGTCATCCTCGTCGACGACGTGCTCTTCTCCGGCCGCACCGTCCGGGCCGCGCTCGACGCGCTCAACGACGTCGGCCGGCCGGCCAGCGTGCAGCTCGCCGTCCTGGTCGACCGCGGCCACCGCGAGCTGCCGATCCGCGCCGACTACGTCGGCAAGAACATCCCGACCGCGCTCACCGAGAGCGTCAAGGTCACCCTCGCCGAGACCGACGGTGCCGACGAGGTCAAGCTCTTCGGGGGTACCACCTCATGATCCGGCACCTGCTCTCCGGGGCCGACCTGGACGCGGCCACCGCCACCCAGATCCTCGACACCGCGGCCGAGATGGCCACCGTCGCCGGCCGGGAGGTCAAGAAGCTCCCCGCGCTGCGCGGCCGGACCGTGGTGAACCTCTTCTACGAGGACTCCACCCGGACCCGGATCTCCTTCGAGGCGGCCGCCAAGCGGCTCAGCGCCGACGTGATCAACTTCTCGGCCAAGGGCTCCAGCGTGGCCAAGGGGGAGAGCCTGAAGGACACCGCGCTCACCCTCCAGGCGATGGGGGCCGACGCGGTGGTCGTCCGGCACCCCGCCTCGGGCGCGCCGCACCGGCTGGCCAACTGGGTGGACGGGTCGGTGGTCAACGCCGGCGACGGCACCCACGAGCACCCCACCCAGGCGCTGCTCGACGCGTACACGATGCGCTCCCGGCTGGGCCGGCTCGCCGGCCTGCACGTCGCGGTGGTCGGGGACGTGCTGCACTCCCGGGTGGCCCGCTCCAACGTGCTGCTGCTCTCCACCCTCGGCGCCAAGGTCACCCTGGTCGGCCCGCCGACGCTGATCCCGGTGCACATCGGCCAGGCGCTGGCGCCCGGCACCGACGTCTCCTACGACCTGGACGCGGTGCTGCCACAGTCGGACGTGGTGATGATGCTGCGGGTGCAGCGGGAGCGGATGAACGACTCCTACTTCCCCTCCGCCCGCGAGTACGCCCGCCGCTACGGCCTGGACGGCCCGCGCATGCGCCGGCTGCCCGAGCACGCGATCGTCATGCACCCCGGCCCGATGAACCGGGGCATGGAGATCACGCCCGAGGTCGCCGACTCGCCCCGCTCCACCATCGTCGAACAGGTCGCCAACGGGGTCTCCGTGCGGATGGCCGTCCTCTACCTGCTGCTCGGGGGGAACCACCTGTGAGCTCGTACCTGATCCGCAACGTGAGCGTCGTCGGCGCCGCGCCGACCGACCTGCTGATCCGCGACGGCGTCGTCGCCGAGACCGGCGCCGGGCTTACCGCGCCGGAGGCCACCGTCGTCGACGGCACCGGGCTGGTCGCCCTGCCCGGCCTGGTCGACCTGCACACCCACCTGCGCGAGCCGGGCCGGGAGGACGCCGAGACGGTCGAGTCCGGCTCCCGCGCGGCTGCGCTCGGCGGCTACACCGCCGTCTGCGCGATGGCCAACACCTCCCCGGTCGCCGACACCGCCGGCGTGGTCGAGCAGGTCTGGCGGCTGGGCCGCGAGGCCGGACTGGTCGACGTGCAGCCGATCGGCGCGGTCACCGTCGGGCTGGCCGGCGAGCGGCTGGCCGAGCTGGGCGCGATGGCCGACTCCGCCGCCCGGGTCCGGATCTTCTCCGACGACGGGTTCTGCGTCGCCGACCCCAAGCTGATGCGCCGGGCCCTGGAGTACGTCAAGGCGTTCGACGGGATCGTCGCCCAGCACGCCGAGGAGCCCCGGCTCACCGAGGGCGCGCAGATGCACGAGGGTGAGGTCTCCACCCGGCTCGGGCTCACCGGCTGGCCGGCGGTCGCCGAGGAGGCGATCATCGCCCGGGACGTGCTGCTCGCCGAGCACGTCGGCAGCCGGCTGCACGTCTGCCACGTCTCCACCGCCGGCAGCGTCGAGGTGCTGCGCCAGGCCAAGGCGCGCGGGGTGCGGGTGACCGCCGAGGTGACCCCGCACCACCTGCTGCTGACCGACGACAAGGCGTCCACCTACGACCCGGTCTACAAGGTCAACCCGCCGCTGCGCACGGCCACCGACATCGCCGCGCTGCGGGCCGCGCTGGCCGAGGGCGTCATCGACGTCGTCGCCACCGACCACGCCCCGCACGCGGTGGAGGACAAGGAGTGCGAGTGGGCGTACGCCCGGCCGGGGATGCTCGGCCTGGAGACGGCGCTCTCGATCGCCCTGGACGTGTTCGGGCCGCAGTGGGACCTGATCGCCGAGCGGATGTCGCGTACCCCGGCCCGGATCGCCGGGCTCGACGGGCACGGCCTCGACCCGGCGCCCGGCGTGCCGGCCAACCTCACCCTGGTCGACCCGGCCGCCCGTCGGGTGATCGAGCCCGCGGAGCTGGCCAGCCGCAGTCGTAACACCCCGTACGCCCGCATGACGCTGCCGGGTCGCATCGTGGCGACCTTCCTGCGTGGCGAGCCGACGGTCCTGGACGGAAAGGCTGTCAAGTAATGGCTAAGCGCAGGCCCGCGATCCTCGTTCTCGAGGACGGGCGCACGTTCCACGGCGAGGCGTACGGCAGCGTCGGGGAGACCTTCGGCGAGGCGGTCTTCAACACCGGCATGACCGGTTACCAGGAGACCCTGACCGACCCCTCGTACCACCGGCAGGTGGTGGTGCAGACCGCGCCGCACATCGGCAACACCGGCGTCAACGCCGAGGACGACGAGTCCGGCCGGATCTGGGTCGCCGGGTACGTGGTGCGCGACCCCGCCCGGATCGGCTCCAACTGGCGCGCCACCGGCGGGCTGGAGGACCGGCTCGCCGCCGAGGGTGTGGTCGGCATCGCCGGCGTGGACACCCGGGCGCTGACCCGGCACCTGCGCGAGCGTGGCGCGATGCGGGTCGGCATCTCCAGCGTCGACGACGACCCGCGCGCCCTGCTGGCCCGGGTCCGCCAGTCGCCGCAGATGGTCGGCGCGGACCTCTCCGCCGAGGTGACCACCGCCGAGCCGTACGTCGTCGAGGCGGTCGGCCCGCACCGGTTCACCGTGGCCGCGCTCGACCTGGGCATCAAGCGCAACGTGCCGCGGCGGCTCGCCGCGCGCGGGGTCACCACCCACGTGCTGCCGGCCGGCTCCACCATCGACGACCTGCTGGCCACCGGCGCGGACGCGGTCTTCCTCTCGCCCGGCCCCGGCGACCCGGCCACCGCCGAGGGGCCGGTCGCGCTGGCCCGGGAGGTGCTGCGCCGCGAGGTGCCGCTGTTCGGCATCTGCTTCGGCAGCCAGATCCTCGGCCGGGCGCTGGGCTTCGGCACCTACAAGCTCGGCTACGGCCACCGAGGGATCAACCAGCCGGTGCTCGACCGGGCCACCGGCAAGGTCGAGGTGACCAGCCACAACCACGGCTTCGCGGTCGACGTGTCGGGCCGCGAACAGGAGCTCAGCGCCGTGCAGGCGCCGGGCCGAAGGCCCGGCGTGGTGGTCCCCGACCAGGTGATCGAGACCGAGTTCGGGGGCGTGCAGGTGTCGCACGTCTGCCTCAATGACAACGTGGTCGAGGGGCTGCGGGCCAGGGACGTGCCCGCCTTCACCGTTCAGTACCACCCGGAGGCGGCGGCCGGCCCGCATGACGCGGACTACCTGTTCGACCGCTTCGCCGAGCTCATCGAAGGCGGGAAGAATGCCTAAGCGCACCGACCTCAAGCACATCCTGGTGATCGGCTCCGGACCGATCGTCATCGGGCAGGCCTGCGAGTTCGACTACTCCGGCACCCAGGCGTGCCGGGTGCTGCGCAGCGAGGGCATCCGGGTCAGCCTGGTCAACTCCAACCCGGCGACGATCATGACGGACCCCGAGTTCGCCGACGCCACGTACGTCGAGCCGATCACCCCGGAGTTCGTCGAGCTGGTCATCGCCAAGGAACGCCCGGACGCCCTGCTGCCCACCCTCGGCGGGCAGACCGCGCTGAACACCGCGGTCGCCCTGCACGAGGCCGGCGTGCTGGACAAGTACGGCGTGGAGCTGATCGGCGCCAACATCGACGCGATCAACCGCGGCGAGGACCGGCAGCTGTTCAAGGACATCGTCGCCAAGGCCGGCGCCCGGCTCGGCGTCGAGGACCCGACCGGCCTGGTGCCGCGCTCCCGGGTCTGCCACTCGATGGCCGAGGTCGAGGCCACCGCCGCCGAGCTGGGCCTGCCGGTGGTGATCCGGCCGTCGTTCACCATGGGCGGCCTGGGCTCCGGCATGGCGCACAGCGACGAGGACCTGCACCGCATCGCCGGGGCCGGCCTGGCCGCCAGCCCGGTGCACGAGGTGCTCATCGAGGAGAGCGTGCTCGGCTGGAAGGAGTACGAGCTCGAACTGATGCGCGACCGCCACGACAACGTGGTGGTGGTCTGCTCGATCGAGAACGTCGACCCGATGGGCGTGCACACCGGCGACAGCGTCACCGTCGCCCCGGCCATGACGCTCACCGACCGGGAGTACCAGCGCCTGCGCGACCTGGGCATCGCGGTGCTGCGCGAGGTCGGGGTGGACACCGGCGGCTGCAACATCCAGTTCGCGGTCAACCCGGCCGACGGCCGGATCGTCGTGATCGAGATGAACCCCCGGGTGTCCCGCTCCTCGGCGCTGGCCTCCAAGGCCACCGGCTTCCCGATCGCGAAGATCGCCGCGAAGCTGGCCATCGGCTACACCCTGGACGAGATCCCCAACGACATCACCCTGAAGACTCCGGCGGCGTTCGAGCCGACGCTGGACTACGTGGTGGTGAAGATCCCCCGGTTCGCGTTCGAGAAGTTCCCCGGCGCCGACCCGGAGCTGACCACCACCATGAAGTCGGTCGGCGAGGCGATGAGCCTCGGCCGGAACTTCACCGAGGCGCTCAACAAGGCGATGCGCTCCATGGAAACTGCATCAGCCGGTTTCTGGACTGTGCCGGATCCGCGGGGAGCGACGGTGGAGAACACCCTCGCCGCGCTGCGGATGCCGCACGACGGCCGGCTCTACACGGTGGAGCGGGCGCTGCGGCTGGGCGCCACCATCGCCGAGGTCGCCGCGGCGTCCGGCGGGATGGACCCCTGGTTCCTGGACCAGATCGCCGGCCTGGTCGAGCTGCGCGCGGAGATCGTGGACGCCCCGGTGCTCGACGCCGAGCTGCTGCGCCGGGCCAAGCGGGCCGGCCTCTCCGACCGGCAGCTGGCCGCGTTGCGCCCGGAGCTGGCCGCCGAGGACGGCGTACGCACCCTGCGGCACCGGCTCGACGTGCGGCCGGTCTACAAGACGGTGGACACCTGCGCCGCCGAGTTCGAGGCGACCACTCCCTACCACTACTCGACCTACGACCAGGAGACCGAGGTCGCGCCCTCGGACCGGCCCAAGGTGCTCATCCTGGGCTCCGGGCCGAACCGGATCGGCCAGGGCATCGAGTTCGACTACTCCTGTGTGCACGCGGTCATGGCCCTGCGGGGGGTCGGCTACGAGACCGTCATGGTCAACTGCAACCCGGAGACGGTCTCCACCGACTACGACACCGCCGACCGGCTCTACTTCGAGCCGCTGACCTTCGAGGACGTGCTGGAGGTCTGGCACGCGGAGGACTCGTCGGGCAAGGCGGCCGGCGGCCCGGGCGTGGTCGGCGTGATCGTGCAGCTCGGCGGGCAGACCCCGCTGGGGCTGGCGCAGCGGCTCAAGAACGCCGGGGTGCCGGTGGTCGGCACCTCCCCGGAGTCGATCCACCTGGCCGAGGAGCGCGGCGCGTTCGGCGCGGTGCTGGCCCGGGCCGGGCTGCGCGCCCCGGCGCACGGCATGGCCACCTCGTACGACGAGGCGAAGGCGATCGCCGACGAGATCGGCTACCCGGTGCTGGTCCGGCCGTCGTACGTGCTCGGCGGGCGGGGCATGGAGATCGTCTACGACGACGCCACGCTGCGCGACTACATCGGCCGGGCCACCGACATCTCCCCGGACCACCCGGTGCTGGTCGACCGCTTCCTCGACGACGCCATCGAGATCGACGTGGACGCGCTCTGCGACGCCGACGGCGAGGTCTACCTCGGCGGCGTGATGGAGCACATCGAGGAGGCCGGCATCCACTCCGGCGACTCGTCCTGCGCGCTGCCGCCGATCACCCTGGCCGGCTCGCACCTGACCCAGGTGCGCCGCTACACCGAGGCGATCGCCCGGGGAGTGGGCGTCAAGGGCCTGCTCAACGTCCAGTACGCCCTCAAGGACGACATGCTCTACGTGCTGGAGGCCAACCCCCGGGCGTCCCGGACGGTCCCGTTCGTCTCCAAGGCCACGGCGGTGCCGCTGGCCAAGGCGGCGGCCCGGATCGCGCTCGGCGCCACCATCGCCGAGCTGCGCGCCGAGGGGCTGCTGCCGCCGACCGGGGACGGCGGCGTGATGCCGGCGGACGCCCCGATCGCGGTCAAGGAGGCGGTGCTGCCGTTCAAGCGGTTCCGCACCCCGTCCGGCAAGGGCATCGACTCGCTGCTCGGCCCGGAGATGAAGTCCACCGGCGAGGTGATGGGCATCGACACCAACTTCGGGCACGCCTTCGCCAAGAGCCAGTCGGCCGCGTACGGGTCGCTGCCCACCGGCGGCCGGATCTTCGTCTCGGTCGCCAACCGGGACAAGCGCGGCATGATCTTCCCGATCAAGCGGCTGGCGGACCTGGGCTTCGAGATCGTCGCCACCACCGGCACCGCCGAGGTGCTGCGCCGGCACGGCATCGCCTGCGAGCAGATCCGCAAGCACTACGAGTCGGGCGAGGGGGAGGACGCGGTGTCGATGATCCTCGGCGGCGACGTGGCCCTGGTGGTCAACACGCCGCAGGGCTCCGGCGCGAGCGCCCGCTCGGACGGCTACGAGATCCGCAGCGCCGCCGTCACGGCGGACATCCCCTGCATCACCACCGTCCCCGGCGCCGCCGCGGCCGTCATGGGCATCGAGGCCCGCATCCGCGGCGACATGCAGGTCCGCCCCCTCCAGGAGCTCCACGCCGCCCTGCGAGCCGGCGAATGACCCGCTCCGTCCCCGCGTCGATCATGAAGTTGTCGCCCCGACCCGCCACCGGCAGTGGCGACAACTTCATGATCACCGAGCCGGGGGGAGGCGGGGCGTGATCTTCGAGAGGGTGGTGCGGCCGCAGTTGTTCCGGGTGGGGGGCGGGGACGCCGAGGCGGCGCACGAGTGGACGTTGCGGCGGTTGGCGGCGCTCTCGCGGCGGCCGGCGGCGTTGGCGGCGGTGCGGGCGCGGTACCAGGTGCGGGCGCCGCGCACGGTGTTCGGGGTCGAGTTCCCGAATCCGGTGGGGCTGGCGGCGGGGATGGACAAGAACGGCGTGGCCCTGCCGGCCTGGCCAGCGCTGGGCTTCGGCTTCGTCGAGGTCGGCACGGTCACCGCGCAGGCCCAGCCGGGCAACCCCCGGCCCCGGCTGTTCCGGCTGCGCGACAGCGAGGCCGTGGTCAACCGGATGGGCTTCAACAACGCCGGCGCCGAGGCCCTGGCGGCCCGGCTGGCGGCGCTGCCCCGCCCGATCGGGGCGCCGCTGGGCATCTCGCTGGGCAAGTCCAAGGTGACCCCGCTGGCCGACGCGGTCGAGGACTACCTGGCCTCGTACCGGGCGCTGCGGGAGCACGGCGACTACTTCGCGGTCAACGTCTCCTCGCCGAACACCCCCGGCCTGCGCTCGTTGCAGGACAAGTCGCACCTGGACGCGCTGCTGGCGGCGCTGGTGGGGGAGAAGCCGGTGCTGGTGAAGATCGCACCGGACCTGACCGAGCCGGCCATCGCCGAGCTGCTGGAGGTCTGCCTGGCCCGGGGCGCCGCCGGGGTGATCGCCACCAACACCACCCTGGCCCGCGACGGGCTCGCCCCGGCCGACGCGGCGCGGGGCGCGGAGACCGGCGGGCTCTCCGGCCGCCCGCTGGCCGCCCGGGCCCGCGAGGTGGTCGCGTTCGTACACCGGGAGACCGGCGGCCGGCTGCCGGTGGTCGGTGTCGGCGGCATCCTCGACCCGGACGACGCCGCCCGGATGTTCGACGCCGGGGCCAGCCTGATCCAGCTCTACACCGGCTTCATCTACCGGGGCCCCGGTCTGGTCCGGGCCGCGGCCCGCGGCTCGGCGGGCGCCACCGCGCCGGTGCCGGCCGGGTGACACCTCCCGGCCGGGCAACCCTCGACGGTACGGAGGAGAGCGTGTGACGCCCGAGGAGATCCTGGCCGCCGACCGGGCCCACGTCTGGCACCCGTACGCGGCGCTGCCCCCGGCCCACCCGCCGTACGTGGTCCAGAGCGCCCAGGGCGTCCGGCTGCGGCTGGCCGACGGCCGGGAACTGGTCGACGGGATGTCGTCCTGGTGGGCGGCGATCCACGGCTACCGGCACCCGGTGCTCGACGCGGCGGTCACCGACCAGCTCGGCCGGATGAGCCACGTGATGTTCGGCGGGCTCACCCACGAGCCCGCCGTGCGGCTGGCGCGGACGCTGGTCGAGCTGGCCCCGGCCGGGCTGGAGCACGTCTTCCTGGCCGACTCCGGCTCGGTCAGCGTCGAGGTGGCCGTCAAGATGTGCCTGCAGTACCAGCGGGCCACCGGCCGGCCCGAACGCCGCCGGCTGGGCACCTGGCGGGGCGGCTACCACGGCGACACGTTCCACCCGATGAGCGTCTGCGACCCGGAGGGCGGCATGCACCACCTCTGGGGCGACGTGCTGCCCCGGCAGGTCTTCGCGCCGGTCCCGCCCGGCGGCTTCGACGACCCGCCCGACCCGGCGTACGTGGCGGCGCTGACCGACGCGGTGGAGCGGCACGCCGACGAACTGGCCGCGGTCATCGTCGAGCCGGTGGTGCAGGGCGCGGGCGGGATGCGCTTCCACCACCCGGAGTACCTGCGGGTGCTGCGCGAGGTGACCCGGGCGCACGGGGTGCTGCTGGTCTTCGACGAGATCGCCACCGGCTTCGGCCGTACCGGCGCCATGTTCGCCGCCGAGCACGCCGGGGTGAGCCCGGACGTGCTCTGCGTCGGCAAGGCGCTGACCGGCGGGTACCTCACCCTGGCCGCCGCGCTGTGCACCCCGCGGGTCGCTCGGGGCATCTCCGCCGACGGGGTGCTGGCGCACGGCCCCACCTTCATGGGCAACCCGCTGGCCTGCGCGGTCGCCAACGCGTCGCTGGAGCTGCTGCGGGCCGGCGACTGGGCCACCCAGGTCGCCCGGGTCGGCGCGGGCCTGCGGGCCGGCCTGGAGCCGCTGCGCGGCGCGTCCGGGGTGGCGGACGTGCGGGTGCTGGGCGCGATCGGCGTGGTGCAGCTCGACCACGAGGTGGACATCGCGGCGGCGACGGCCGCCGCCGTGGCGCAGGGCGTCTGGCTGCGCCCGTTCCGGGACCTGGTCTACACCATGCCGCCGTACGTGACCGACGACGCCGACCTGGCCCGCATCGCGGCCGGGATCGCCGCGGCGGTGAAGGCCGGCTGAGCCGGCGGGCAGGACGAGGCCGGCTGAGCCGGCGGGCAGGACGGGGCCGGCACCGGCCGGCCACCGAGCGCGAGCGTGAGGAGAGGAATGCCGATGGAGAGTTTCGGGGCCCGGCTGCACCGCGCCGTCGCCGAGCGGGGGCCGCTCTGCGTGGGCATCGACCCGCATCCCGGGCTGCTGGCCCGCTGGGGGTTGCCGGACGACGTCGACGGGTTGGACCGGTTCGCGCGCACCGTCGTGGGAGCGCTTGCGGACCGCGTCGCGGTGGTCAAGCCCCAGTCGGCCTTTTTCGAGCGGTTCGGTGCCCGAGGTGTCGGAATTCTTGAGTCAACTATCCGACAGTTACGAGATTGTGGCGCGCTCGTTCTCCTGGACGTGAAGCGCGGCGACATCGGCTCGACCGTCGCCGCGTACGCCTCGGCCTACCTCGACCCGTCCGGTCCGCTGCACGTCGACGCGGTCACCGCGAGCCCCTACCTGGGGGTCGGATCGCTGGCCCCGATGTTCGAGCTGGCGGCCACCCACGGCGGTGGCGTCTTCGTGCTGGCGCTCACCTCCAACCCGGAGGGAGCCGCGGTCCAGCGCGCCCGTACGGCCGACGGGCGCACCGTCGCGCAGACTGTCATCGACGAGATTTCGCAGCTCAACAGGGGTGCGGAGCCGATCGGCAGCTTCGGGCTGGTGGTCGGCGCGACGATCGGCGACACCGGTCACGACCTGTCCAAGGTGAACGGGCCACTGCTCGCCCCGGGGCTCGGCGCGCAGGGCGCGACGGCTGCGGACCTGCGGACGGTCTTCGGCTCCAGCCTGTCGTCGGTGCTGCCGTCGTACTCCCGCGAGGTGCTGAACGCCGGCCCGGACGAGGCCGCTCTGCGGGCCGCCGTGGACCGCGTGCTGGCCGACTGTCGGGACGTTCTGGCTGACTGACGGCTCGGTCACTTTTTCCGATCTTGGCGCGCCCACGTTGCCGAAACCGCCCGCGACCGCTAGTTTTCCCCGCGCTGGGAACCACGGACCCCTTTGGTTGCCAGCGACACCACGTTTCACAGAGCGGCGGTGCGCCCCGCCCGCCGCGATAGGGACCTGAGGAGAACTGGTGCCGCTCCCGTCACTGACCCCCGAGCAGCGCGCTGCCGCGCTGGAGAAGGCCGCGGAGATCCGCAAGGCCCGTGCTGAGCTGAAGGAGCAGCTCAAGCAGGGCAAGACCACCCTTGCCGCCGTCCTCGAGCGGGCCGAGTCCGACGACGTCGTCGGCAAGCTGAAGGTTTCGGCCGTCCTGCAGGCGATGCCGGGCATCGGCAAGATCCGGGCTACCCAGATCATGGAGAAGCTCAAGATCGCCGACAGCCGTCGCCTGCGCGGGCTCGGCGAGCAGCAGCGCAAGGCTCTGCTTGGAGAGTTCGCCGCCAACTGAACGCCGCAACGTGTAGAAACAAGCGGTGAGCACGGATGACGAGGCGCGCCCGGCGGCTCGGCTCACTGTCCTGACGGGGCCCTCGGGCGCCGCGCGGGAGAGTGTCGTCGAGCTGGTCCGGGCGCGTTCTCCGTCCGTGTGGGTGCCGGTGCCGGTGACCACCCGGCCCCGTCGCCCCGACGAGGTCGACGGCGTCGACCGGCGCTTCGTGGACCCGGTCGGCTTCGACCGGATGGTCGCCGCGGGCGAGCTGCTGGAGTGGTCGCGGATCGGCGGGCACCGCCGGGGCACGCCCCGCGAGCCGCTGCGGTCCCGGCTGGCCGACGGCCGGCCGGTGCTGCTCCCGCTCGACCTGCCCGGCGCGCTCGCCGTCCGGGAGGCCCTGCCGGACGTCCGGCTGGTCCTGCTGACGCCTCCGGGCCACCGTCCGGACCCGGCGGTCCTCGCGGCCGTCGGACACACCGTGGTCCACGACCTCACCGAGCGGGTCGTGGCCGAACTGGTAGGCTTGCTCGGTTCTTCCTATCTGGCTCCCGCCCAGCCGCGACTGCGCGGTTGAGCGACCAGCCGCGCTCGCGCGGACACTTCAGACGCAGAGGGTATTTCGTGGGATCCATCGCCAACCCCGAGGGCATCACCAACCCGCCGATCGACGAGCTCCTCGAGAAGACCACCTCGAAGTACGCGCTGGTGATCTTCGCCGCCAAGCGTGCCCGCCAGGTCAACGCCTACTACAGCCAGCTCGGTGAGGGCCTGCTGGAGTACGTCGGCCCGCTCGTGGAGACCACCCCGCAGGAGAAGCCGCTCTCGATCGCGATGCGCGAGATCAACGCGGGCCTGCTCACCGCCGAGCCGACCGACCAGCCGTAACACCCGCTCCGCCGATGCCCGCCGAGATCGTCCTCGGGGTCGGCGGCGGCATCGCCGCCTACAAGGCGTGTGAGCTGCTGCGGCTCTTCACCGAGTCGGGCCACCGGGTCCGGGTCGTGCCGACCGCGTCGGCGCTCCGTTTCATCGGGGCGCCGACCTGGGCGGCGCTCTCCGGCCAGCCGGTCGCCGACGACGTCTGGTCCGACGTGCACGAGGTGCCGCACGTCCGGCTCGGCCAGCGGGCCGACCTGGTGGTGGTCGCGCCGGCGACGGCCGACCTGCTCGCCAAGGCGGCCCACGGCCTCGCCGACGACCTGCTCACCAACACGCTGCTCACCGCGCGCTGTCCGGTGGTGCTCGCCCCGGCGATGCACACCGAGATGTGGGAGCACCCGGCCACCGTCGCCAACGTCGCGACGCTGCGCTCGCGCGGCGTACGGGTGATCGAACCGGCGGTCGGCCGGCTCACCGGCGCCGACACCGGCAAGGGGCGGCTGCCCGACCCGGCCGAGATCTTCGCCGTCGCCCGCCGCGCCCTGGCCCGCGGCCTGGACGCCCCCGCCGACCTGGTCGGCCGGCACGTCCTGGTGACTGCCGGCGGCACCCGCGAACCACTGGACCCGGTCCGCTTTCTCGGCAACCGCTCCTCCGGCAAGCAGGGGTACGCCTTCGCCCGCGCGGCCGTCGCCCGAGGCGCCCGCGTCACCCTGGTCGCGGCGAACGTCGCCCTGCCCGACCCGGCCGGGGTCGACCTGGTCCGGGTGGGCACCACCGAGGAACTGCGCAAGGCCACCCTGGAGGCCGCCGCCGACGCCGACGTCGTGGTGATGGCCGCCGCGCCCGCCGACTTCCGGCCGGCGACCTACGCCCCCGGCAAGATCAAGAAGTCGGAGGACGGCAGCGCGCCGACCATCGCGCTGGTCACCAACCCCGACATCGCCGCGGAGCTGGGGCGGCAGCGCCGCCCGGAGCAGCTGCTGGTCGTCTTCGCCGCCGAGACCGGCGACGCCGAGGCCAACGGCCGGGCCAAGCTCGCCCGCAAGCGGGCCGACCTGATCGTCATCAACGAGGTGGGCGTGGACAAGGTCTTCGGGGCCGAGACCAACGCGGCCACCGTGGTGGGCGCGGACGGCAGCGTGACCACCCTCCCGGAACAGTCCAAGGAAGACCTGGCCGACCGGGTCTGGGACCTCGTGGTGACCCGGCTGGCCGCGTTGTCCTGAACGCTGGTCACTTTCGCGTTGGCTGCGGCACCCTGGAACCGGGTGACTAAACTGCCGCGGAGCGACCTTTCCAGAGAGACTCAAGTGCTTAGGAGTGCCGTGACACGTCTTTTCACGTCCGAATCGGTCACGGAGGGCCACCCGGACAAGATCGCCGACCAGATCAGCGACGGCATCCTGGACGCCCTGCTGGCCAAGGACCCGCACAGCCGTGTCGCGGTGGAGACCCTGATCACCACCGGGCAGGTGCACGTCGCGGGCGAGGTGACGACCAAGGCGTACGCCGACATCCCGACGATCGTCCGGGAGACCATCCTCGAGATCGGGTACGACTCGTCGAAGAAGGGCTTCGACGGCGCCTCCTGCGGCGTCAGCGTCTCGATCGGCGGCCAGTCCGCCGACATCGCCCAGGGTGTGGACAACGCCTTCGAGCTGCGTACCGGTGCGTCGGAGAGCGCGCTCGACGCGCAGGGCGCCGGCGATCAGGGCATGATGTTCGGCTTCGCCTGCTCGGAGACCCCTGAGCTGATGCCGCTGCCGATCGCGCTGGCGCACCGGCTGGCCCGCCGGCTGGCCGCCGTGCGCAAGGACGGCACCATCCCCTACCTGCGGCCCGACGGCAAGACCCAGGTCACCATCGAGTACGACGGCCTGCGTCCGGTCCGGCTCAACACCGTGGTCGTGTCCAGCCAGCACGCCGCGGACATCTCGCTGGACTCGCTGCTCACCCCGGACGTGCGCGACCACGTCATCGCCCCCGAGCTGGAGAGCCTCGGCCTGGACACCGAGGGCTACCGGCTGCTGGTCAACCCCACGGGCCGGTTCGAGATCGGTGGCCCGATGGGCGACGCCGGGCTCACCGGCCGCAAGATCATCGTCGACACCTACGGCGGGTACGCCCGGCACGGCGGCGGCGCGTTCTCCGGCAAGGACCCGTCGAAGGTGGACCGGTCGGCCGCGTACGCGATGCGCTGGGTGGCCAAGAACGTGGTGGCCGCCGGCCTCGCCGAGCGCTGCGAGGCGCAGGTCGCCTACGCGATCGGCAAGGCCCACCCGGTCAGCCTGTTCATCGAGACCTTCGGCACCGAGACCGTGCCGGTCGCCTCGATCGAGAAGGCCGTCACCGAGGTCTTCGACCTCCGCCCGGCCGCCATCATCCGGGACCTCAACCTGCTCCGCCCGATCTACCAGCAGACCGCCGCGTACGGCCACTTCGGCCGCGAGCTGCCGGACCTGACCTGGGAGAGCACCGACCGGGCCGCCGACCTCAAGTCGGTAGCGGGAGCCTGACCGGCACCAGGCGCAGCGACCGGCGGCCCGCCGAGGGGTCGCCGGTCGCTCGTGTCTGCGTCGACGTGCCGCTGCCGCACCTCGACCGCCCGTTCGACTACCTGGTCCCCGCCGAGCTGGACGCCGACGCCGTGCCCGGGGTGCGGGTGAAGGTGCGCTTCGCCGGGCAACTGGTCGACGGCTGGCTGCTGGACCGCGCCGACGGCTCCGGGCACACCGGCCGGCTGGCGTACCTGGAGAAGGTGGTCTCCCCGGAGCCGGTGCTGGCGCCGGAGATCGCCCGGCTGGCCCGGGCCGTCGCGGACCGGTACGCCGGCAGCCTCGCCGACGTGCTCCGGCTCGCCGTCCCGCCCCGCCACGCCCGGGTCGAGAAGGACCTGCGCGCCCAGCCGCCGACCGCCGCCGCCGACACTCCGGCCGCCGACACCGCCACGACGTCCGGTGAGGTCAGCGCGGCCCCGGCCACCGAGGCCCCGCCGACGAACGTGGTCGCCGCCGCGGCCCCGCCGCCGTCCGCCGGGGTCGCCGCCTCGCCGCCCACGACCGGACCCCTCGGGACCGCCGCTGCTCCGGCCACGACGGGATCAACCGGGGCGACCGCCGCACCGGCCTCGACCGGGCCGACCGGGGCCGCCGCGGCACCGGACGCGGCTGAGCCGAGCGGCGCACCGGCCGCGCCCGCCGTCGACCCGCGCGGCTGGCGGGACTACCCGGCCGGCCCGGCGTTCCTGCGCGCGCTCGCCGACGGCCGCCCGCCCCGCGCCGTCTGGTCGGCGCTGGCCGGGGAGGACTGGGCCGCCCGGTACGCCGACGCCGTCGCCGCGACCGTCGCCGGGGGCCGGGGCGCCGTCGTCGTGGTCGCCGACGCCCGGGACCTGGACCGGCTGGACGCCGCGCTGACCGACATCCTGGGCCCGGACCGGCACGTCTGCCTCTCCGCCGCGCTCGGCCCGGCCCGCCGCTACCGGGCCTTCCTCACCGCCCGGCGCGGTACGGCACCCGTGGTGATCGGCACGCGGGCGGCGATGTTCGCCCCGGTCGACCGGCTCGGTCTGGTGGCGATCTGGGACGACGGTGACGACCTGCACGCCGAGCCCCGGGCCCCGTACCCGCACGCCCGGGACGTGCTGCTCACCCGGGCCCAGCTCGCCGGGGCCGCCGCGCTGGTCGGCGGGTACACCCGGACCGCCGAGGCGCAGTTGCTGGTGGAGACCGGCTGGGCCCGCGAGGTGGTCGCCGACCGGGCGACCCTGCGGGCGCGTACCCCGAGCATCGCGCCGACCGGCGACGACCCGCAGCTGGCCCGCGACCCCGGCGCGGCCACGGCCCGGCTGCCCAGCCTGGCCTGGACCACCGCCCGGGACACCCTGCGCGCGGACGCCCCGGTGCTGGTGCAGGTGCCGCGCCGGGGCTACCTGCCCTCGATCTCCTGCGCGGACTGCCGCACCCCGGCCCGCTGCCCGCACTGCGCCGGCCCGCTGGCGCTGCCCTCCGCCGAGGGCATCCCCGCCTGCCGCTGGTGCGGCCGGGTCGCCGCCGCGTACGCCTGCCCGGAGTGCGGCGGTCGGCGGCTGCGCGCGGCCGTCACCGGCGCCCGGCGCACCGCCGAGGAGCTGGGCCGCGCCTTTCCCGGCGTGCCGGTACGCACCTCGGGCCGGGAGGAGGTACTGGCCGGCGTGCCCGGCGGCGCTGGCCTGGTGATCGCCACCCCGGGCGCCGAGCCGCTGGCCGAGGGGGGCTACGGCGCGGTGCTGCTGCTGGACTCCTGGGCCCTGCTCACCCGGGCCGACCTGCGCGCCGGCGAGGAGACGCTGCGCCGCTGGCTGAGCGCGGCCGCGCTGGCCCGGCCGGCGTCGGCGGGCGGGCGGGTGGTGGTGGTCGCCGACGGCGCGCTGGCGCCGGTGCAGGCCCTGCTGCGCTGGGACCCGGCCTGGTTCGCCGCCCGGGAGCTGGCCGAGCGGCGGGAGCTGGGCTTCCCGCCGGCGACGAAGATGGCCAGCGTGACCGGTCCGGCGGTCGCGGTGGCCGACCTGCTGGCGGAGGCCCGGCTGCCCGACGGGGCGGAGGTGCTCGGCCCGGTCCCGGCCGACGGCGACCGGGAGCGGATGCTGGTGCGGGTGCCCCGGGCCCGGGCCGCCGCCCTGGCCGAGGCGCTGCACACCGCCGCCGGGGTGCGCAGCGCCCGCAAGGCCGCCGACCCGGTCCGCCTCCAGGTCGACCCGCTCAGCCTCTTCTGACCGGCCGTGATCCGCGGCACCGGCCGGGCGCGACCCGGCTCGGAGCGGGTACCGTCGCACACCTCGTCCGGCAAACCGGTGGCGGCGAAGTGATAACATCGCCCGTCATGCCCGGGCGCACGGATGGCGCGACGATGGCGGAGCGCGTCGATCCGACGCCATATCGATGATGTCAATCAGCCGGTGATCAGGGGTGGACCAGTCGTGACCGTTCGTCAATCGATCGTCTTCAACGGGGACCTCGGCAGCGGCAAGAGCACCGTCTCCGTCGAGATCGCCAAGCGGCTGGGGCTGCGCCGGGTCAGCGTCGGCGACCTCTACCGGCAGATGGCGCAGGAGCGGCAGATGACCGCCCTCCAGCTCAACCTGCACGCCGAGCTGGACCAGGCCGTGGACGGCTACGTCGACCAGCTCCAGCGGGACATCGCCGCCTCCGGCGAGTCGCTGGTCATGGACTCCCGGCTGGCCTGGCACTTCTTCACCGACGCGCTCAAGGTACACATGATCACCGAGCCGGGCGAGGCGGCCCGCCGGGTGCTGCTGCGTCCCTCCGGCCCGGCCGAGAGCTACACCTCGCTGGAGGAGGCCAAGGCCAAGCTCCGGGAGCGCAGCGAGAGCGAGCGGAACCGGTTCATCCTCCGCTACGGCGTGGACAAGGCCCGGCTGCGCAACTACGACCTGGTCTGCGACACCACCCGGGCCCCGGCGCCCGAAGTGATCCAGCACATCGTCGACGCGTACGAGGGCCGGCTCGGCGCCGAGGTGCTGCGCGACGCCCCGCCGCTGCTGCTGCTCGACCCGGCCCGGGTCTACCCGACCGAGGACATCACCACCCTGCGCGGGCTCTGGGACTCGGAGTTCGTCGGCGACGTGGCCGGGGCCGGCGACGAGGCCCTGGAGCCGCTGCGGATCGGCTACACCGGCGAGTACTTCTTCGTCGTCGACGGGCACCGCCGGCTCAGCGCCGCCCTGCAGAACGGCTTCAACCTGGTCCCCGCCCAGCTGGTCGCCGAGGTGGACGAGCCGGTCGTCGGCGGGCTCAGCGCGGTGGACTTCTTCGCCGCCCAGGTCCGTCCGAGCACCGTCTACGACTGGGAGGCCGCGCACGGCATCCAGCTCCCGCTGCCCGAGCACGCCCTGCTCGGCGGCGCCGCGGTGCTGGCGGGGGAGCCCGGCGCCGGCGCCTGAGCCTCGCCCCGATCGCCGGCGGGCCGGCGGTCGGTCGCGCGGGGTCGCCGGGCAGCGCCCGGACGCGCATGATGGAGCCTCCGACGCATCGACGCGGGAGGCCGGTCATGGACGCAGCCGAGGCGCTCGCCCTGCTCATGTCGCCGCAGGGGCGCATCGACCCGTACCCCACGTACGAGCGGCTGCGCCGGTACGGGCCGGTGGTCCAGGCCGGGCCGGTGTTCTACGTCGTCACCGGCTACGCCGAGGCCGACGAGATCCTGCGCGACTCCCGGTTCGGGGTGATGGACGACGCGCTGCGCGACCAGTTCCTCCCCGGCTGGCGGGACAGCCCGGCCGTCGCGTCGATCTCCCGGTCGATGCTGCGCACCAACCCGCCCGACCACAGCCGGATGCGGCAGCTCGCGGCCGGCGCCTTCACCCCGCGCCGGATCGCCGCCATGCGCGACGTGGTCCAGGCGCAGGCCGACGAGCTGGTCGACGCGATGCTGGAGCGGGCCCGCGCCGGTGAGCCCGTCGACTTCCTGGCCGAGTTCGCGTACCCGCTGCCGGTGGGGGTGATCTGTGCGCTGCTCGGCGTGCCGGCGGCCGACCGGCCGCTGTTCCGGCGCTGGGCCGCCGACCTGACCGGGGTGCTGGAGCCGGAGATCACCACCGAGGAGCTGGCGGTCGCCGACCGGGGCGCCACCGAGCTGCGCGACTACTTCGCCGCGCTGGTCCGGGCCCGCCGGGCCGCGCCCGCCGACGACCTGACCACCGCCCTGGTCCAGGTGCACGACGCCGACGGCGACCGGCTCTCCGGCGAGGAGCTGCTGGCCAACCTGGTGGTGCTGCTGGTCGCCGGCTTCGAGACCACCACCAACCTGCTCGGCAACGGCCTCGTGGTGCTGCTGGACCACCCGCGCGCGGCCGACGCGCTGCGCGAGCATCCGGAGTTCGCCCCCGGGTACGTCGACGAGCTGCTGCGCTACGACTCGCCGGTGCAGCTCACGACCCGGATCAACGAGACGCCGGTGCGCTGCGGCGGGGTCGAGCTGCCGGCGGGCAGCTGGGCGTTGCTGCTGCTCGGCGCGGCGAACCGGGATCCCCGGCGGTACCCCGAGCCGCAGCGGTTCGACCCGTGGCGCCCGCAGGTCCACCCGCTGTCGTTCGGGGCCGGGCCGCACTACTGCCTGGGCGCCGGGCTGGCCCGGCTGGAGGCGCAGGTCGCCTTCCCGCTGCTGCTGCGCCGGCTGCCCGGCCTCGCCCTGGCCGGCCGGCCCCGGCACCGGACCCGGCTCACCCTGCGCGGCTACGAGACCCTGCCGGTGATCATCGACACGGAGTCGGCGGCGGCGCATCGCGGTACGCCGGCCGGGGCGGCCCCCGGCACTCCGTAGACTGGTACGGCATTCGTCCGTACAGCCGAAGGAGCCACACCGCGTGACCGTCCAGCCCATCCGTCTGTTCGGGGACCCGGTGCTGCGCACGCCGGCCGATCCGGTCGTCGATTTCGACACCGAGCTGCGTAGGCTCATCGCCGACCTCACCGACACGATGCGGGAGCAGAGCGGCGCCGGCCTGGCCGCGCCCCAGCTCGGTGTGGGCCTGCGGGTGTTCACCTTCGACGTGGACGACGTGCTCGGGCACCTGGTCAACCCGGTGCTGGAGTTCCCCGACGAGGAGGAGCAGGACGGCCCGGAGGGCTGCCTGTCCATCCCCGGGCTCTACTTCGACACGAAGCGCCGGCAGAACGTCATCGCCAAGGGCTTCAACGGCTACGGCGACCCGATGCAGATCGTCGGCACCGGGCTGATGGCCCGCTGCGTGCAGCACGAGACCGACCACCTCGACGGGGTGCTCTTCGTCGACCGGCTGGACCCGGCCGGGCGCAAGGAGGCCATGAAGGCCATCCGCCAGGCCGAGTGGTACGACCCGGCCGCCCCGCCCACGGTCAAGCTCAACCCGCACGCCTCCGGCAGCCCCTTCGGTCTGGGGCGGTGAGGCGGATGCGTCTGATCTTCGCCGGCACGCCGGCCGTCGCCGTTCCCGCCCTGGACGCCGTCGCCGCCTCCGGGCACGAGCTGCTGGCCGTGGTCACCCGCCCCGACGCCCCGGCCGGGCGCGGTCGCGGCCTGGTCCGCTCGCCGGTCGGCGCCTGGGCCGACGAGCGCGGGATCGAGGTGCTGACCCCGGCGAAGCCCCGCGAGCCGGAGTTCCTCGACCGGCTGCGCGAGCTGGCGCCGGACTGCGTGCCCGTGGTCGCGTACGGCGCGCTGGTGCCGCCGGTGGCCCTGCAGATCCCCCGGCACGGCTGGATCAACCTGCACTTCTCGCTGCTGCCCGCCTGGCGCGGCGCGGCCCCGGTGCAGCAGGCCGTGCTGCACGGCGACGAGCTGACCGGCGCGAGCGTCTTCCAGCTCGAACAGGGCCTCGACACCGGCCCGGTCTACGGCACCCTCACCGACGAGATCCGGCCGACCGACACCTCCGGCGACCTGCTGGAGCGCCTCGCGCACTCCGGCGCGGGCCTGCTGGTGGCCGTCCTCGACGCGATCGAGGCCGGGACGGCCCGGGCCGAGCCGCAGCCCGCGGACGGGGTGTCCCTGGCCCCGAAGCTGACCGTGGAGGACGCCCGGGTGCGCTGGACCGATCCCGCCTTCGCCGTCGACCGGCGGATCCGGGCCTGCACGCCGGCCCCCGGGCCGTGGACGACCTTCCGGGGCGACCGGGTCAAGCTCGGCCCGGTGACCCCGGTCGGCAACGGCCCCGAGTTGAAGCCGGGAGAGCTGCTGGTGGAGAAGTCCCGGGTGCTGGCCGGCACCGCGACCGTGCCGGTGCAGCTCGGTGAGGTGCGCGCGGCGGGCAAGAAGGCGATGCCGGCGACCGACTGGGCGCGCGGCGTCCGGGTCGGCGCCGGCGAGGTGCTCGCGTGAGCACCCCCGCGGACCGTCCCGACAGCTCCCGTTCCGACCGCCCTCGCGACGACCGGTCCGCCGGGCGGGCCGACGGCTCCCGCGGTGACCGGTTCGACCGGTCCGCGCCCCGGCGCTCCGACGCGCCGCGCGGCGACCGTCTGACCGGCGGCGGTTACCGCGGCGACCGCCCGACGAGCGGCGGTTACCGCGGCGACCGCCCGACCGGCGGCCGCCCCGGCTTCGACCGGCGCGGCGGCCGTCCCGCCCGCCCGGCCGTCGACCTGCCCCGGTACGCCGCCTACCAGGCCATCGCGGCGGTGCACCGGGACGACGCGTACGCCAACCTGGTGCTCCCGTCGATCCTGCGCGAGGAGGGGCTGGTCGGGCGGGACGCCGCCTTCGCCACCGAGCTGACCTACGGCACGCTGCGGCACACCGGCACCCTGGACGCGATCATCACCGACGCCGCCGGGCGGGAGGTCGAGCGGATCGACCCGCCGGCCCGCGACGCGCTGCGGCTCGGGGCGTACCAGCTGCTGCACACCCGGGTGCCGGCGCACGCGGCGGTCTCCTCGACCGTCGACCTGGTCCGCTCGGTCGTGCCGGGCGCCGCCGGCTTCGCCAACGCGGTGCTTAGGGAGATCGCCGGCCGGGACGTTGACGCCTGGGTGGCCAAGCTCGCCCCGCCGATGGAGACCGACCCGGTCGGCCACCTGGCGCTGGCGTACAGCCATCCGCAGTGGATCGTGCGGGCCTTCGCCGAGGCGCTCGGCGGAGACCTGGGGGAGACCGCCCGGCTGCTGATCGAGGACAACGAGCGACCCCCGGTGCACCTGTGCGCCCGGCCCGGCCTGGCCGACCCGGTGGAGCTGGCCGACGAGGTGGGTGGCGCCCCCGGCGCCTTCTCGCCGTACGCGGTCTACCTCTCCGGGGGCGCGCCGGGTGACCTGCCGGCGCTGGCGCAGGGGCGCGCGCACGTGCAGGACGAGGGCTCGCAGCTGGTGGCGAACGCGCTGGCCGTCGCGCCGCTGGACGGCCCGGACGGGCGCTGGCTCGACCTGTGCGCCGGCCCCGGCGGCAAGTCCGGCCTGCTCGGCGCGATCGCCGCGCAGCGTGGCGCCCGGCTGACCGCCGTGGAGGTCTCCGAGCACCGCGCCCGGCTGGTCGAGCAGGCCACCCGGGGCCTGCCGGTGACCGTGCTGCACACCGACGGCCGCACGGTCGGCGCGGACCCGCAGCTGCCCGAGGGGCATTTCGACCGGGTGCTGGTGGACGCCCCGTGCACCGGCCTGGGCTCGCTGCGCCGCCGGCCGGAGTCGCGCTGGCGGCGTCAGCCGTCGGACCTGCCGCCGCTGACCCGGTTGCAGCGCGAACTGCTCACCGCGGCCCTGCGCGCGGCCCGTCCCGGCGGCCTGGTCGCGTACGTCACCTGCTCCCCGCACGTGGTGGAGACGCACGTGACGGTGACCGAGGCGGCCCGGCGCGCCGAGGTGCCGGCGGACTTCGTCGACGCCCGTACGCTGCTGCCGGCCGGCATGCCGGGGCTGGGCGACGGCCCGACGGTGCAGCTCTGGCCGCATCGGCACGGCACGGACGCGATGTTCCTGGCGGTGCTGCGCCGCGGCTGAGCGGCGGGCGGCGCAGCGGTACGGGGGCGGGGCGGAGCACGGCAGGGCCGCCCCGCCGCCGGCTCAGTGGACCGGCAGGCCCCGGGTGCCGACGCCCTTGAGCGAACGGGTCAGGGTGCGGTCGCTGACCCACGCGAAGCACTGCACCCCGCGGTTGCCGTCGCGCCACTCGCGCTCCAGCGGGTGGTAGAAGATCGAGCCGGCGCGGAACCGCACGTTGCCGTCGTTCGGCACCCCGGTGTACCTCGCCAGCACGCCGAGGCATCCCTGGTGGACCCGCCCGTCGCCCTTGGTGACCTGGGCGTAGCTGAGGCCGGTGGCCGGCCAGACGCCGACGAACTCGGCGTGGTGCCGCGCCGTGCAGGAGACCGGCTTCATCGCCTCGACGTCGTCACCGTCGACCCTTGGTTCGAAGCAGCGCAGCCGCAGGTCGGTGTCGCGGGTCAGGGCGCCCTTCAGGCTGCCGGTACGGGGGGTGGCCCGGGCCTCGTCGACGCTCTCGACCTCGGTCAGGTCGCAGCGGAACCAGCGGGCCCCACCCGTCCACGCCGCCGGTGAGGGGAAGACGACGGCGAGGCCGAGCCGGCCGGAGCGCCAGTCGGCGCCCACCGCCCGCCGGACCTCCCGGTCACACTCGGCGCGGGCGGCGAGCATCGCGCCGGTGCCGCCGGCCGGGGGAGTGGAGCGCCGGGCGTCGGCGCCGGTGAAGGTGCCCACGTGCATCGTCTCGGCCCGGTGCGACCGGGCGCAGTCGACGGGGCGGTAGCCGCTGAGGTAGCCGACGTCCTGCACCCCGGCGTGGCAGACGCCCGCGGCGGGGACGAAGCCCTGCGGCGCGGCGAGGGCCGGCCAGTCGTCGGCGAGGTCCGCGTCCACCCCGGCGGTGGCGCCGCACCCGGTCAGCGCCAGCAGCGCCGCGCCGCCCACGGCGACCGCCGTCCACCACCGCCGCATCGCACCCGACCTTTCGCCGACCGTGACCGTGGCGCCCGCCGAGCGGGTGTCACGGTGCGGCAGCTTACGGCACCGGGCCTCAGATGGCGGGGAGTCCCTTCGGGCCGGCGCCGCGCATCGAGCGGGTCAGCTTCCGGTCGTCGCTCCACAGGAAACAGCGGATGCCGCGGTCGCCCTCCTCCCACTCCCGCTGCGACGGCGGGTAGAAGATCGACCCGGCCCGGTACGGCAGGTCGGCGTTGTTCGGCACGGCCGCGAAGTTGGCGATCAGCGCCATGCAGCGCCGGTGCACCTCCTGGTTGGCCCGGCCGAACTCCGCCCAGGTCATGTCCCGTTCGAGGTAGACCCCGACGAACTCGGCCCGGTGCGGCTCAGAGCAGAGCACCGGCGCCATGTAGTTGAGGTTGTCACCGATCAGCTTGGGGTCGAAGCAGCGGTGGGTGAGCGGGTTGTCGCCGATCATCGCGCCGCGCAGGCTGCCGGTGCGGTTGACCGGGCGGGTGTTGTCGATGCTGTCGGTCTCGCTCAGGTCGCAGCGGAACCAGCGGGCGCCGCCGTTCCACGCCGGTACGGAGGGCAGCGCGATGTTCATGGTGAGCCGGGCCGAGTGCCAGTCGCCCCCGAGCACCTCGCGGGCCCGCTGGTCGCACTCGGCGCGGGCGGGGCGCAGCGCCGGGGAGCCCGGCTCGGGGCGCGGCCCGGCCGCCGCGTCGTCGGTGAAGGTCCCGACGTGGATCGCCTCGGCCAGGTGGCTGCGGGCGCAGTCCACCGTGTCGTACGTGCCCGCCTGGACCACCGCCGTGATCCGGGGCAGGCAGGCGTCCGTGGCGGGCACGAACATCCGCGGTGCGGGCAGGTCCGGCCAGTCGTCGGCCAGGTCGCCGTCGGGCCGGTGCTGCGGGACGCAGCCGCTCATCGCCATCGTCGCCGCGCCGGCCAGCGCCAGCGCCACGAGCCACCGTCGCATCGTCCGCCCTTTCCGGGAGATGACGGCCGGTCCTCGCGGCCCACGCGGAGTTGTGGTTCCGCGGGACGTGCAGCACGGCCGACCGTCTCTGATGGAGTGTTGCCGCCTTTCCGTCGGGCGGCCAGTCGCGGCCGGCCGTCCGTCCGGTTTTGCGTTGCGTGGAGCCCAATCTTGCACCAGCGGTCACTCCTGGGTCACAGGGCGTTCCCGGGGGGCCGCGATGCCCGCGGCAGGTGGCCGCATTCGTACACTGACCCCGTGACCGTACCGCCGCCGATCGTCGCGCCCAGCATCCTCGCCGCCGATTTCGCCCGCCTCGCCGACGAGGTCCGTGCCGTGGAGAACGCCGCGGACTGGCTGCACGTCGACGTGATGGACAACCACTTCGTGCCCAACCTGACCATCGGCCTGCCCGTGGTGCAGAGCCTGCGCGCGGTGACCCGGATCCCGTTCGACGTGCACCTCATGATCGAGGACCCACGTCGGTGGGCCCCCGGTTACGCCGACGCCGGCGCGTACAACGTCACCTTCCACGCCGAGGCCTGCGACGACCCGGTCGCGCTGGCCAAGGACCTCCGCTCGGCCGGTGCCAAGGCCGGGCTGGCCATCGACCGGGACACCCCGATCGAGCCGTACCTGGAGCTGCTGCCCAGCTTCGACACTCTGCTGATCATGACGATCAAGGCCGGCTTCGGCGGGCAGCGGTTCATCCCGCAGCTGCTGGAGAAGGTCCGCGCGGCCCGCCGCCACGTCGACACCGGCCACCTGGAGCTGCGCATCGAGGTCGACGGCGGGATCGCCGCCGACACCATCGAGCAAGCCGCGGCGGCCGGTGCGGACGCCTTCGTCGCCGGCACCGCCGTCTACGGGGCGGCCGACCCGGCCGAGGCGGTGCGCCGCCTGCGGGGGCTCGCGGAGCGCGCGGCTCCCGGAGCCTGACGTGGACCCGGCCGGCGATCGACCCGACGTCATCCTGGTCGTCGACGACGACGAGGACATCGCCCGCTTCGTCGAGTTCAACCTGCGGCTGCACGGCTTCGAGGTGCTGCACGCCGGCGACGGCCAGGAGGCGCTCGAGATGATCGAGCGGCACCGGCCCGACCTGGCCGTGGTGGACCTGATGATGCCCCGGATCGACGGGCTGGAGCTGACCCGCCGGCTGCGCGCCGACCCGATGACCTCCGCCCTGCCGGTGATCATGTTGACCGCCAAGGGGATGACCGTGGACAAGGTGCACGGCCTCAGCGCCGGCGCCGACGACTACCTGGTCAAGCCCTTCGACACCGCCGAGCTGGTGGCCCGGGTCAGCTCCACGCTGCGCCGCAACAAGGAGTTCCGGGAGGTCTCCCCGCTGACCGGGCTGCCCGGCAACAGCCGGATCCGCCGGGAGATCAGCGACCGGGTCCGCAGCGGCGTCGACTACGCCGTCGGCTACATCGACATCGACCGGTTCAAGAGCGTCAACGACCGGTACGGCTTCGTCCGCGGCGACGAGTTCATCTCCGCGCTGGCCCGCAGCCTGCACCGGGCGGTGGTCTCGATCGGGCTGCCGCCGGCCTTCCTCGGCCACGTCGGCGGCGACGACTTCGTCGTCGTCTGCACCCCGGAACAGGTCCGGCCGTTGACCTTCCGGGCGGTGGAGGACTTCGAGAAGGCCGCCGACAAGCTCTACGACCCGGCCGACGCCGAGCGCGGCTACGTCGAGCTGAAGGATCGCCGGGGCAACGTGCGCAAGGCGCACCTGGTCACCCTCTCCATCGGGGTCTCCCTCTCCGACGCCCGGAAGCGCTTCACCGACCCGCTCGCCGCGATCGCGGTCGCCTCGGAGATGAAAACCGTCGCCAAGAGCCAGCCCGGTTCGTACGTGGCGGTGGACCGGCGGCGCGCTGACGGGGTGTGAGCTAGCCCGCGTGCAGTGGCGTACGGGCCGGGGGAACGTGTAAGACTTCCCATGTACCCACCACGCGCTGGCGGGGCTCGGTGAAATTCCGAACCGGCGGTGATCCACGGTCCGACCGTGGTAAGCCCGCGACCCGGACGGCTCAGGCCGCCCGGTGGACCTGGTGAGAATCCGGGGCCGACGGTTGGGAGCGGGAAGGTTTCCGCACCCAGAAAGTCCGGATGGGAGACAGCGCGCGGGACGGGGCGGGCCTGCGTGGGCTGGACTCCAGCCGCTGCGTGGGCTCCCCGGGGGCGGCCGTGCCGTTCCCCGGCTCCGCCGCCGCCTGCCCGCGGCTCCTCCCGTACCGCCCGCGCGCGGCCCGGCGAGTTGAGAGGGCAGAGCCATGGCCGGCGTCTCCGTCGACGAGGCGATGCGTCGCGCCGTCACGCTGGCGGCTCGCGGCCTCGGCACCACCAGCCCCAACCCGGTCGTCGGCTGCGTCCTGCTCGATTCGGACGGCAGGGTCGTCGGGGAGGGATTCCACGCGTACGCGGGCGGACCGCACGCCGAGATCGTCGCGCTCGCCCAGGCCGGTGAGCGTGCCCGGGGCGGCACCGCCGTGGTCACCCTCGAACCCTGTGATCACACCGGCCGCACCGGCCCCTGCAGTCTCGCGCTGGTCCAGGCCGGCGTGGCCCGGGTGGTGATCGCCGTGCCCGACCCCAACCCGGTCGCCTCCGGCGGCGCCGCCACCCTGCGGGCCGCCGGCATCCAGGTCGAGCTCGGGGTACGCGGGCCGGAGGCCGAGGCCGGCAACATCGCCTGGCTGACCTCGATGCGCCGCGGCTGGCCGTACGTCATCTGGAAGTTCGCCGCGACGCTCGACGGCCGGTCGGCGGCGGCCGACGGCACCAGCATGTGGATCACGTCCGAGGCGGCCCGCATCGACGTGCACGCGCTGCGCGGCACGGTCGACGCGGTGCTCGCCGGGGTGGGCACCGTGCTCGCCGACGACCCCCGGCTCACCGCCCGCAACCTGCGCGACGGCACCCTGGCCATCCGGCAGCCGCTGCGGGTGGTGGTGGACAGCTCCGGGCGTACCCCCGCCGGGGCCCGGGTCCGCGACGGCGCCGCCCGGACGTGGATCGCCACCGCGGCGGAGGTCGGGGCCGGCCCGGACGGCCGGGTCGACCTGCCGGCGCTGCTGGCCGAGCTGCACCGCCGCGGCGTGCGCGCCGCGCTGCTGGAGGGCGGCCCCCGGCTGGCCGGCGCGTTCCTCGCCGCCGGCCTGGTCGACAAGGTCGTCGGGTACGTCGCGCCGAAGCTGCTCGGCGCGGGCCGGACCGCACTGGTCGACGCCGGCGTGACGACCATCGCCGATGCGATCGACCTGGAGATCACCGACGTTACGCAGGTCGGTCCCGACCTGCGGATCACCGCGCTGCCCCGGAAGATGGAGGCCTGACATGTTCACCGGCATCGTCGAGGAGTTGGGCGAGGTCGTCCGCGTCACGGACACCGGGGGTGACTCCGCGCTGGTCGCCGTCCGCGGCCCGCTGGTCACCTCCGACGCCCGGCACGGCGACTCCATCGCGGTCAACGGCGTCTGTCTCACGGTCGTGGACGTCGAGGAGGGTGTCTTCACCGCCGACGTGATGGGGGAGACGCTGCGCCGCTCCGCGCTCGGCGCGCTGCGGGTGGGCGACCCGGTCAACCTGGAGCGGGCCGCCGCGCTCAACAGCCGGCTCGGCGGGCACATCGTGCAGGGCCACGTCGACGGGGTGGGCGAGATCGTCGCCCGGGAGCCCGCCGCGCAGTGGGAGACGGTCCGCTTCCGGCTCCCCGCCGACCTCGCCCGGTACGTGGTGGAGAAGGGCTCGATCACCATCGACGGCGTCTCGCTGACCGTGGCCGCGGTCGGCGACGACTGGTTCGCCGTCGGGCTGATCCCCACCACGCTGAAGCTGACCACGCTCGGCGGCAAGGGCGTCGGCGACCCGGTCAACCTGGAGGTCGACGTGCTGGCCAAGTACGTCGAGCGCCTCCTCGGCGACCGCCTCGCCGGCGGCGGCCTGCCCGGCGGGCCCGCGGGTGGTGGGCGCTGATGGGCCCGCTCGGCTGGCTGCTCGAGGCCCAGCTCGAGATCGCCGGCTCGCCGGTGCTGGTCCGGGAGATCGTCGGCAACGTCTTCGGGCTGGCCTCCGCGCTGCTCGGGCTGCGCCGGCTGGTCTGGGCCTGGCCGGTCGGCATGATCGGGAACGCGCTGCTGTTCACCGTCTTCCTCGGCGGCGTCTTCGCCACCCCGCAGGCGCACGATCTCTACGGCCAGGCCGGCCGACAGATCTTCTTCTTCTCGGTGAGCGTCTACGGCTGGTGGCGTTGGTCGCGCAACCGCCGGCAGGGCGACGACCAGCCGGCCGTCAGCCCGCACTGGGCCACCGGCCGGGAACGGCTCGGCCTGCTGCTGGCCGCCGCCGTCGGCGTCGCCGCCGGGTACCCGGTGCTCGCCGCGCTCGGCTCCTGGGGCCCGCTGCCGGACGCCTGGATCCTGACCGGCAGCCTGCTCGCCACGTACGGCATGGCCCGCGGCTGGGTCGAGTTCTGGCTGATCTGGATCGCCGTCGACGCGGTCGGCGTGCCGCTGCTGCTGCGCGGCGGTTTCTACCCGTCGGCAGCCATGTACCTGTTCTACGGCGCGTTCTGCGTCTGGGGTCTCGCCGCCTGGTGGCGGACCTCGCGGGCCGCCCGGGCGGCCGCGCCGCCGATCCCGTCCACCTACTCGGAGGCCGTCGCATGAGCGAGCGCAGCGAGCGAATCATCAGGTCCAGTGCGGTGGTGCCGCACGGCGGCACGGAGCGAAGCGGAGTGCCGGCATGAGCACCTTCGCCAGCATCGAGCAGGCGGTGGCGGACATCGCCGCCGGCCGGCCGGTCGTCGTGGTCGACGACGAGTCCCGGGAGAACGAGGGCGACCTGATCTTCGCCGCCGAACTGGCCACGCCGGAGCTGGTGGCGTTCATGGTCCGCTGGACCTCCGGCTACATCTGCGTGTCGCTGACCGAGTCGGAGTGCGACCGGCTGGACCTGCCGCCGATGCACCACACCAACCAGGACCGGCGCGGCACCGCGTACACGGTGACGGTCGACGCCCGGGAGGGGATCGGCACCGGCATCTCGGCCGCCGACCGGTCGCACACCATCCGGCTGCTCGCCGACCCGGGCACCGACCCGACCGACCTGTCCCGCCCCGGGCACGTGGTGCCGCTGCGCGCCCGGGAGGGCGGGGTGCTGCGCCGCCCCGGGCACACCGAGGCGGCCGTCGACCTGACCCGGCTGGCCGGGCTGCGTCCCGCCGGCGTGCTCTGCGAGCTGGTCAACGAGGACGGCACCATGATGCGGGTGCCCGACCTGGAGAAGTTCTGTGCCGAGCACGCCTTGACCCTGGTGACCATCGCCGACCTGGTGGCGTACCGGCGGCGGCACGAGAAGCAGGTGGAGCAGGTCGCCGACGCTCGGATGCCCACCCCGTACGGGGTGTTCCGGGCGCTGGGCTACCGCGCCGAGCACGACCCGGCCGAGCACGTCGCCCTGGTCTACGGGGAGCTCGGTGACGGGCAGGACGTGCTGGTGCGGGTGCACTCGGAGTGCCTGACCGGGGACGTCTTCGGCTCGCTGCGCTGCGACTGCGGCCCGCAGCTCCAGGCGTCCCTGGCCCGGGTCGCCCGGGAGGGCCGGGGCGTGGTGCTCTACGTGCGCGGGCACGAGGGGCGCGGCATCGGGCTGCTGCACAAGCTCCAGGCGTACCAGCTCCAGGACCTGGGCCGGGACACCGTGGACGCCAACCTCGACCTGGGGCTGCCCGCCGACGCCCGCGACTACGGCACCGGCGCGCAGATCCTCTACGACCTGGGTGTGCGCTCGATGCGGCTGCTGACCAACAACCCGGCCAAGCGGGCCGGGCTGGAGGGGTACGGCCTGACCATCACCGGCCGCGAGGGGCTGCCCATCCGGCCGCACCCGGAGAACGTGCGATACCTGCGGACCAAGCGGGACCGGATGGGGCACCTGCTGGACGAACTGGACGAGGTGACCGAGGCCCCGATGGGCCGCCCGGTCCCCGGCGACGAGATCGGAGCGTAGACATGGCGGGATTCGGCGAGCCCGGGGTGACCACGGTGGACGCCGCCGGGCTGACCGTGGGCGTGGTGGCCGCGCGCTGGCACGCCGACCTGACCGACCACATGCTCGACCGGGCGGTGGCGGCGGCCGAGGCGTGCGGGGCCCGGTCGGTGGTCGCTCGGGTGGCCGGCTCGGTGGAGCTGCCGGTGGTGGCCCAGGCCCTGGCCCGGCGCTGCGACGTGGTGGTCGCCCTCGGCGTGGTGGTCCGGGGCGCCACCGCGCACTTCGACTACGTCTGCCGGTCGGTGACCGACGGCCTCACCCGCGTCGCCCTCGACGAGGGGAAGCCGGTGGCGCACGGGGTGCTCACCGTGGAGACGATCGAGCAGGCCCGCGACCGGGCCGGGCTGCCCGGCTCGGCGGAGGACAAGGGGTGGGCGGCCACCGTGGCGGCCCTCGACGCCGCGCTGGCCATCCGGGACGTGGCCGCCGCCAACGGCCACCGGCTCGGCTTCGGCCGCTGATCGACTCCGTTCCGCCGAGGTGGCGGTGTCCGAGGCATCCGGACACCGCCACCTCGGCGTTCCGGAGTGGCTCTGCCCGGAAGGTGACACGGCCGGACCCGGTGCGCGAGGTATCGCCCGGTGACTGGAAGAATCGGATCCCGTGAAGACGTTCGAGGAGTTGTTCGCCGAGCTGCAGGCCAAGGCCGCCGCCGGCACCCCGGGCTCGGGCACGGTCGCCGCCCTGGAGAAGGGCGTGCACTTCATCGGCAAGAAGGTCGTCGAGGAGGCGGCCGAGTCGTGGATGGCCGCCGAGCACGAGGGGCCGGAGCGGACCGCCGAGGAGATCTCCCAGCTGCTCTACCAGGTCCAGGTGCTGATGCTCGCCAGCGGTCTCGAGCTCAAGGACGTCTACCGACATTTGTGAGTGCGCCCCGTCGTTGATCACGTTCGATCGAAGGAGCACTCCGTCATGCTGCGTGTCGCCGTACCGAACAAGGGCGCCCTGGCCGAGAAGGCCGCCGAGATGCTGCGCGAGGCGGGCTACCGCCAGCGCACCGACCCGAAGGACCTCGTCTGCCGGGACGAGCCCAACGACATCGAGTTCTTCTACCTGCGTCCCAAGGACATCGCCACCTACGTCGGCTCCGGTGACCTCGACGTCGGGATCACCGGCCGCGACCTGCTGATCGACTCCGGCGCCCCGGCCGAGGAGGTGATGGACCTGGCCTTCGCCCGGGCCACCTTCCGCTTCGCCGCCCGCCCGGAGGACGTCCACTCGGTGCAGGAGCTGGGCGGGCACCGGATCGCCACCGCGTACCCCGGGCTGGTCGACCGGTACCTCGGCGAGCTGGGGGTCAAGGCCGACGTGATCCGGCTGGACGGGGCGGTGGAGAACGCCATCCGGCTCGGCGTCGCCGACGTGGTCGCCGACGTGGTGGAGACCGGGGCCACCCTGCGCCAGGCCGGCCTGGTGGTCTTCGGCGACCCGCTGCTGCGCTCCTCGGCGGTGCTGGTCCGCCGCGCCGGCGCCCCGACCCACCCGCAGGCCGAGCAGTTGCTGCGCCGCCTGCACGGGGTGCTGGTCGCCCGCCGCTACGTCATGCTCGCCTACGACGTGCCGGCCGGCCTGCTGGACCGGGCCAGTTCGCTCACCCCGGGCATCGAGTCGCCGACGGTGTCCCCGCTGCACCGGGAGGGCTGGGTCGCCGTGCAGGCGATGGTGCTCCGCGACGACGTGCACCGGATCATGGACGAGCTGTACGACCTCGGCGCCCGCGCCATCCTGGTCACCAACATCCACGCCTGCCGGCTGTGAGGTCGCCGCCGCCGACGGCCGCGCTGGCCCTGGTCGTGCTCGGCGGGGTGGCGTCGGCCGCCCAGGGGGCGGCGAACGCCGAGCTGGGCGAGCGGGTCGGCAACCCCGTGCTCGGGGC
Organism: Micromonospora sp. CPCC 206171; assembly: GCF_036906755.1. Classification (NCBI taxonomy): domain Bacteria; kingdom Bacillati; phylum Actinomycetota; class Actinomycetes; order Micromonosporales; family Micromonosporaceae; genus Micromonospora; species Micromonospora sp. CPCC 206171. The sequence goes on from NZ_JBAKHT010000023.1 coordinate 65,027, forward strand.
GGTGGTCAACAACGCCGGTGGCACGCTGCTGATCCTGGTCGGGTTGCTGGTCCTGCCGTCGATGCGGACCGGGCTCGCCGTGCTGCGCCGGTCCCGGCTGCCGTGGTGGTGCTACCTGGGTGGGCTCGGCGGGGCGGTGATCATCGTGATCGGCACGTACGTCGTGCCGGTGCTCGGGGTGGCCGTCTTCACCATCGCCCAGGTCGCCGGGGGCAGTCTCGGCGGCCTCGCGGTGGACCGGGCCGGACTCGCCCCGGTGGGCCGGCTCGCGCTCACCCCGTCCCGGGTGGTCGGCGCCCTGCTCGGCACGGCGGCGGTGGGGCTCGCCCAGCTGGGTCAGCCCCTGGGCGAGCTGGCCGTCGGCCTGGTCCTGCTCGCCGTGCTGGGCGGGCTGGCGGTCGCCGTGCAGTCCGCGCTGAACGGCCGGGTGGCCGCGGCGGGCACCGCCGCGGCCAGCACCGCGGTGAACTTCGCCGTCAGCACGCCGGCCGTGCTGGCCGTCGCGGCGCTCGCCGGCGCGTTCACCGTGGCCCGGCCCGACTGGCCACCCGCCTGGTACCTGTACACCGGCGGACTGCTCGGGGTCGGCATCGTGGCCAGCCTGCTGGTCGGCGTGCGGGCGCTGGGTGTGCTGCGGACCGGTCTGGCGTTGGTCGCCGGCCAGCTCGGCGGAGGACTGCTGCTGGACCTGCTGCTGCCCGGTGGGCCGGGGCTGCGCTGGCCCGTCCTGGCCGGCGCGGTGCTCACGCTGGTCGCCTCGGTGGTCGCCGGCCAGCAGCGGCGTCCGGCGGCCCGGACGGCCTCGGCGCCCGCCGTCACCCGGTCGGTGCCGGCGGCGCGGTCGACCCCGGAGGATCCGGCGGGACGGCAGCGGCGGGACTCCGCGTACGCCGACCGGCCCGCTCCGCCGGCCGGCTGACACCACCCTGCGGTCGGGTGACGTGAGCGCCGGCCGGGTCCGTGTGGCGGCGGACCACGGCCGGTGACCGGGTGGCAGACTGGTGGGGTGAGCGATACCGAGCTGATCCGCCTCAAGCCCCGTCGCATCCGGGTGGTCTGCTGGGCCTCGGCGGCCGCCGTCCTGGTGGTCTTCAGCCTGGTGGCGACCTCGCTCTCCGGCTCCACCGGCGACGGCTACGGCACCTTCCAGCGCGGCGACCAGCTCGCCATGGTCGGCCTGGGCGTCTTCGGCGCGCTGGCGATCCTGCTCTTCACCCGGCCCCGGGTCGAGGCGGACGCCCGGGGCGTGCGGGTGCGCAACGTGATCGGCTCGTACGAGCTGCCCTGGGAGGTCGTCCGCCGGGTGCGTTTCGACCGGGGCGCCCCCTGGGCCAGCCTGGAGCTGCACGACGACGACCTGCTCCCGATGGTCGCCCTCCAGGCGGCCGACGAGGAGATCGCGGTCGAGGGGGTCCGGGCGCTGCGCCGACTGCACCAGGCCCACCTGGCCGCGTCGGCCGCCGGCCAGACGAGTCGCTGAGCCCCCGGTCACACCCGCGCTGACCTGCGAGCCCGGTTTGGGGATGCCTGGGGCGAGGGTGTAGTGTTGCCGAGTCGACCAGACTGCCCCCGTTCCGACGTGCGGGCGGTCTTGAAGCGGAGCGCCTGCTCCCACCCGAGTCGCCCCTGACGGTGGCCGGGTCCGGTCCCCGGTTCCGGGCACGTCCCGGTCCCGGATGCGCGATCATGTGATCGTGCCGACCGGTCGAGCGGGCCCTGGCATGCGCCAGGGCCTTCTGCTTTCCGGCGGCCCCCACCCGGGGGCCCATGGGGTCGCCACACGCAGGACACTCGACTCGAGGAGGCCCCATCAGCGTCGAACCACGCGTGAACGAGCAGATCCGGGCACGTGAGGTCCGACTGGTCGGCCCTGAGGGTGAGCAGGTGGGCATCGTCCCACTGGAGCGCGCCCTGCAGCTGGCCGCGGACGTCGACCTGGACCTGGTCGAGGTTGCGCCGATGGCGCGCCCGCCGGTGTGCAAGCTCATGGACTTCGGCAAGTTCAAGTACGAGAGCGCACTGAAGGCGCGCGAAGCGCGGCGTAACCAGCAGCAGACCGTCATCAAGGAGATGAAGCTCCGGCCGAAGATCGACCCGCACGACTACGAGACCAAGAAGGGTCACGTGGTGCGGTTCCTCAAGGCGGGCGACAAGGTCAAGGTGACGATCATGTTCCGCGGTCGCGAGCAGAGCCGCCCGGAGCTGGGTTACCGGCTCCTGCGCCGGCTCGAGTCCGAGATCACGGACCTGGGCTACGTCGAGGCCGCTCCGAAGCAGGACGGTCGAAACATGATCATGGTTCTCGCTCCGCACCGGGCCGTCAAGGCCTCCGCGGTCGCCGCCACGGCGTCCCGCGGCGGGCCCCGGGACCGGGCCGATGAGTCCGCCCCGGAAGCCGGTGAGGTCGCGGCGACCGGCGAGACCGCAGCAGCCGGCGAGACCGGCGCAGTCGCCGACCACACCGGCGAGTAACAGGGAGAGACGTTCCACATGCCGAAGATGAAGAGCCACACGGGTATGGGCAAGCGGGTCAAGGTGACCGGCAAGGGCAAGATCGTTGCCCAGCAGGCCGGCCTTCGCCACAACCTGGAGAAGAAGCCCTCCCGCCAGACCCGGCGGCTGACCGGCACGGTCGTGCTGGCCAAGGCCGAAGTCAAGCGCATCAAGAAGCTGCTCGGCCGCTGACGCGCGCCACCTGAACCGAAGAAGGAGTTGAGATGGCACGCGTCAAGCGGGCTGTGAACGCCCAGAAGAAGCGTCGTACCCTGCTGGAGACCGCGAGTGGTTACCGCGGTCAGCGCTCCCGGCTGTACCGCAAGGCCAAGGAGCAGGTGCTGCACTCGATGCAGTACGCCTACCGGGACCGTCGTGACCGCAAGGGCGACTTCCGGCAGCTCTGGATCCAGCGCATCAACGCTGGCGCCCGGGCCAACGGCATGACCTACAACCGGCTGATCCAGGGCCTGCGCCTGGCCGGCATCGAGGTCGACCGCAAGATCCTGGCCGACCTGGCCGTCAACGACGCCGCGGCGTTCGCCGCGATCGTCGAGCTGGCCCGCGCCGCCGTGGCGGCCGAGGGCACCGGTGGCGCCGCGGCCCAGGCCGCCTGATCCACCCGCAGCAGGTCGAGGCGTCTCCCATGCAGTCACCATCGCGCGGGAGGCGCCTCGACGCTGTCTCCGGCCCGTTCACCCCGCGTACCCCCAGGGTGGTCGCCGCCCGCCGGCTGCAGCGCCGCCGGGACCGCGAGGCCACCGGCCGGTTCCTGGCCGAGGGCCCGCAGGCGGTCCGCGAGGCCCTCGCCCGCGCCGGCACGGTCACCGAACTCTTCGGTACGCCGGCCGCCCTCGACCGGTACGCCGACCTGGCGGCGACCGCCGCCCGGGCCGACGTACCCGTCTCCGAGGTGACCGACGAGGCCCTGGCGGCGCTCGCCGAGACCGTCGCCCCGCAGGGGCTGGTCGCCGTCTGCCGGCACCTCGACGTCCCGCTGGAGACCGCCCTCGACCGGGCCCCCCGCCTGGTCGCGGTGCTCGCCGAGATCCGCGACCCGGGCAACGCCGGCACCGTGCTGCGCACCGCCGACGCGGCCGGCGCGGGCGCGGTGATCTTCGCCGGCGACGCCGTCGACCCGTACAACGGCAAGTGCGTGCGGGCCTCCGCCGGCAGCCTCTTCCACGTCGACGTGGTCCGCGCCACCGAACCCCGCGCGGTGGTCGAAGCGCTACATACCGCCGGGCTCTCGATTTTCGCTACCACCGGGTACGGCGACAGCGACCTCGACGATCTCATCGACTACGGGCGGCTCGCCGCCCCCACCGCCTGGCTGTTCGGCTCCGAGGCGCACGGCCTGTCCGAGGAGCTGACCGCCGCCGCCGACGCCCGGGTCAGGGTGCCGCTGCACGGCCGCGCCGAGAGCCTGAACCTGGCTGCGGCCGCCGCCGTCTGCCTGTACGCTTCAGCCAGAGCACTGCGCTGACCTCGTCACGCGCGCTACTGAGCACAGGGGAGTCGTCCGCATGGTGAACGCGTCACGGCGTTCGTTTAGCCAGCCCGCCGGTGTCGGCGGGCGGCGGGCCTGACCCCTTCCTCCCGCGTAACTCCCACCGGCGGGCTGCGGCACAGCCGCGCGTCCGTAGACTCGCCTAGCCGCCCGTGAGGGCCGGCGCCGCCGTGAGGGAGTGCCCGTACGCCATGAGCTACCGCAACGATCCGTACGACCCGAAGCAGGTCGCCCTGCTGGACCCGGCCGCCCTGGCCGAGGCCGTCGCCGCCGCCGAGAAGGCGTTCGCCACCGCCGCCGACCCGGACGCGCTGACCGCGCTGCGCCCCGCGCACCTCGGGGACCGGGCCCCGGTCTCGCTCGCGCGCCGGGAGATCGGCGCGCTGCCGCCGGCCGCGAAGTCCGACGCGGGCAAGCGGGTCAACGAGGCCCGCCGGGCGATCGAGAGCGCCTACGCCGCCCGCCAGGAGGTGCTGGAGCGCGAGCAGGCCGCCCGGGTGCTGGTCGAGGAGCGGGTCGACGTGACCCTGCCGTACGACCGGCACCCCCGGGGCGCCCGCCACCCGTTGAGCACCCTGATGGAGCAGATCAGCGACCTGTTCGTCGGGATGGGCTACGAGGTGGCCGAGGGCCCCGAGGTCGAGCTGGAGTGGACCAACTTCGACGCGCTGAACATCCCCGCCGACCACCCGGCGCGGGGCCTGATGGACACCTTCCACATCGCACCGCCGGACGGCGCGGAGAGCTCCGGCCTGGTGCTGCGCACCCACACCTCGCCGGTGCAGGCGCGCACCATGCTGACCCGCAAGCCGCCGATCTACGTGGTCGTGCCCGGCCGGGTCTACCGCACCGACGAGCTGGACGCCACCCACGCGCCGGTCTTCCACCAGGTCGAGGGTCTGGTGGTGGACAAGGGCATCACCATGGCGCACCTGCGCGGCACGCTCGACCACTTCGCCCGGGCGATGTTCGGCGAGGGCGCGAAGACCCGCTTCCGGCCGCACTACTTCCCGTTCACCGAGCCGTCGGCCGAGTTCGACGTCTGGTTCCCGGAGCACCGGGACGGGCCGCGCTGGGTGGAGTGGGGCGGCTGCGGCATGGTCAACCCGCGGGTGCTGCGCGCCTGCGGCATCGACCCGGAGGTCTACTCCGGATTCGCGTTCGGCATGGGCATCGACCGCACCGTGATGTTCCGGCACGGGGTCAGCGACATGCGGGACATGGCCGAGGGCGACGTGCGGTTCACCCGCGCGTTCGGGGTCGGGGCGTAGGCGATGCGGGTACGAGTCACGGGAACGGTGGTCTGAAGTCATGCGAGTTTCTGTCAGTTGGCTGCGGGAGTACGTCGACCTCCCCGCCGACCTGCCCACCGGCGACCTGGAGCAGGCCCTGGTCGACCTCGGCATCGAGGTCGACTCCGTGGTGGACCTGCGGGAGACCGTCACCGGTGCGCTGGTGGTCGGCGAGGTCCTGGAGATCGAGGAGCTGACCGGCTTCAAGAAGCCGATCCGGTTCTGCCGGGTCGACGTCGGCGCCGCCAACGGCACCGGCGAGCCGCAGGAGATCGTCTGCGGGGCGCGCAACTTCGCCCAGGGCGACCGGGTGGTGGTGATCCTCCCCGGTGGCGTGCTGCCGGGTGACTTCGTCATCGGCGCGCGCAAGACCTACGGGCGCAACTCCGCCGGCATGATCTGCTCCGCGAGGGAGCTGGGCCTGGGTGACGACCACTCCGGCATCATCGTGCTGCCCCCGGACACCCCGGCCAAGCCGGGCGACGACGCGCGGCCCGTCGTGGGGCTCGACGACGTCGTGGTCGAGCTGGACATCACCCCCGACCGGGGGTACGCGCTGAGCGTGCGCGGCCTCGCCCGCGAGCTGGGGCACGCCCTCGGCGTACCGTTCCGTGACCCGGGCCTGGCGCCCGCGCCCGGCGGCACCGCCGAGCCGGCGTACCCGGTCGAGGTGCGCGACACGGTCGGCTGCGACCGGTTCGCCGCGCGGCTGGTGCGGGGCGTCGACCCCACCGCCGAGACGCCCGGCTGGATGTCGCGGCGGCTCACCGTCGCCGGCGTGCGCAGCATCTCGCTGCCGGTCGACATCACCAACTACGTGATGCTCGAACTCGGCCAGCCGATGCACGCCTTCGACGCCGAGCGGATCAGCGGCCCGCTGGTGGTCCGCCGCGCCGAGGCGGGGGAGAAGCTGACCACCCTGGACGGGGTGGCCCGCACCCTGACCGCCGAGGACATGGTCATCTGCGACGACACCGGGCCGATCTCGCTCGCCGCGGTGATGGGCGGCGAGACCAGCGAGGTCGTCGACGGCACCACCGACGTGCTCTTCGAGGCCGCCCACTGGGACCCGGTGATGGTCGGGCGCACCGCCCGCCGGCACCGGCTGTTCAGCGAGGCGGCGAAGCGCTGGGAGCGGGGCGTCGACCCGGCCCTGCCGCTGGTCGCCCTGGAGCGGGCGGTGCGGCTGCTCACCGAGCACGCCGGTGGCACCGTCGGCGAGCAGATCCTGGACATCGACCACGTCCGGCCGGTGCGGCCGGTCGTCCTCCCGGCCGACCTGCCGTCGCGGCGGGTCGGGGTGGCGTACTCCCCGGAACGGGTGGTCGCCCTGCTGGAGCAGGTCGGCTGCACCGTCGTCCGGGGCGCCGACCGGCTGTCCGAGGACCCGGGCGAGGTCGGCGTGGCCGCCGGTGCCGGCGACGTGCTCACCGTGACCCCGCCGACCTGGCGACCCGACCTCACCGACCCGGCCGACCTGGTCGAGGAGGTGGTCCGCCTCGACGGGTACGACCGGGTGCCGTCCGTGCTGCCCACCGCGCCCGCCGGGCGTGGCCTCACCTGGCAGCAGCGCCGCCGCCGGGCGGTGGCCCGCGCGCTGGCCGAGCGCGGCCACGTCGAGGTGCTGGCCCACCCGTTCACCGCACCGGAGCTCGCCGACCAGCTCGGCCTGCTCGCCGACGACCCGCGCCGGGCGGCGGTCCGGCTGGCCAACCCGCTCTCCGAGGAGGAGCCGGTGCTGCGGACCACGCTGCTCGGCCCGCTGCTCGGCATCCTCAAGCGCAACCTGGGCCGGGGCCAGCGCGACCTCTCCATCTACGAGATCGGGACGGTCTTCCATCCGCGCCCCGGTGCCGGCACCCCGCCGGCGATGGGCGTGGACCGGCGGCCCACCGAGGCGGAGTTCGCCGCCGCCGACGCGGTGGTGCCGTACCAGCCGCGGCACGTCGCGGTCGTGCTGGCCGGCGACATCGACCCGGCCGGTTGGTGGGGCCCGGGGCGGGCGGCCGGCTGGGCGGACGCGGTCGAGGCCGGCCGGGTGGTGCTCGCCGCCGCCGACATCCCCGCGGACCGGATCGAGGTGCGGGCCGTCGAGTACGCGCCCTGGCACCCGGGGCGCTGCGCGGAGCTGCTGGTCGACGGGGCGATCGTCGGTCACGCCGGCGAGCTGCACCCGGCCGTGGTGGCGGCACTGGAGCTGCCCCGCCGCACCAGCGCCATGGAGCTGGACCTGGACGCGTTGCCGGCCCCGCCGGTCGCGCCCGCGCCGACCGTGTCCGGCTTCCCGCCGGCGCTGATCGACGTGGCGCTGGTGCTGGACGAGTCGGTACCCGCGGCCCAGGTGGAGCAGGCGCTGGTCGAGGGCGCCGGCGAGCTGCTGGAGAGCGTCCGGCTCTTCGACGTGTACGCCTCGGAGCAGCTCGGCGCGGGTCGCCGGTCGCTGGCGTACAAGCTCTCCTTCCGGGCCCCCGACCGGACGCTGACCGTGGAGGAGGCGGTGGCCGCCCGGGACGCGGCCGTCGCCCTCGCGGCGCAGCGGTTCGGCGCCACGCTGCGCGGCGCCTGACCGGTGCCGCTCCTCGGCTGGCTGGTGGTGGCCGGCGCGCTCGCGTCGGCCGCCGCCGGACTGTGGTGGCGCCCGCCCGGTGACGAGCCCAGGCTGGTCGAGGAGGGCCGCCTGTAGCCCCTGCCCGTTGTCGTCCCGCCCGGCCCGGTTCGCGTCCCGCGACCCGGGCCGGGCGTTTTGCTGTCCGGTGACCGGAGTCACGATCACATGCCCATGCAATGGGGCGTATGAACTTGCAGTGAGGGGTTCGGACTGTTAGCCTCCTCTGCATAGTCATGCGGAGGTGAGTATGGGCATTCGAGTCGCGGTCGCCGGGGCGAGCGGATACGCCGGGGGTGAGCTGCTGCGCCTGGTCGCCGGGCACCCCGAGTTCGACCTCGTCGCCGCCACCGCTCATTCCCAGGCGGGCCAGCCCGTCAGCGCCGTACACCCGCAGCTCGCCGGCCTCGATCTGACGCTCACGGCGACCGACCCGGCGGCCCTGGCCGACGCGGACCTGGTCTTCCTGGCCCTGCCGCACGGCGAGTCGGCCGCCCTCGCCGCCGCCCTGCCGGCGACGGTCAAGGTGGTCGACCTCGGCGCCGACCACCGGCTGCACGACCCCGACGCCTGGGCCCGCTACTACGGCGGCCCGCACGCCGGCGCGTGGACCTACGGCCTGCCCGAGCTGCCCGGCCAGCGGGCGGCGATCGCCGCGGCGACCCGGGTGGCCAGCACCGGCTGCTACGCCGTGGCCACCACCCTCGCCCTGGCCCCGCTGATCGCCGCCGGCGCGGTCTTCCCCGCCGACGTGGTGGTGGTCGCCGCCTCCGGCACCTCCGGCGCCGGCCGGACCGCCAAGGCCCACCTGCTCGGCAGCGAGGTGATGGGCGACCTGTCGCCCTACAAGGTCGGCGCGCACCAGCACGTGCCGGAGATCAAGCAGGCCACCGGCGCGACCAGCCTCTCCTTCACCCCGGTGCTCGCGCCCATGCCACGCGGCATCCTCGCCACCGTCACCGCGGTGCCGACCGGCGACGCCGATCCGCGCGACGTGCTGCTCCGGGCGTACGCGGACGCGCCGTTCGTGCACGTCCTGCCCGAGGGCGCCTGGCCGCACACCGCTGCCACGGCCGGCGCGAACTCCTGCCACCTCCAGGCGGGCGTCGACGTCGACTCCGGCCGGGTCATCGTGGTCAGCGCGATCGACAACCTCGGCAAGGGCGCCGCCGGCCAGGCCGTGCAGTGCGCCAACCTCATGCTCGGCCTGCCCGAGACCACCGGCCTGACGACCTTCGGGGTGGCACCGTGAGCGCGAGGAGTGCAGCGAAGCGGAGCCCCGCAGTCGCGAACGAAAGGGTCGCACCGTGACCGTCACCACCCCCCGGGGATTTCGGGCGGCGGGGATCGCCGCCGGGCTCAAGACCAGCGGCGCCGCCGACCTCGCCCTCGTCGTCAACGACGGTCCCGACGCCGGGATCGCCGGCGTCTTCACCGCCAACCGGGTCAAGGCGGCACCGGTGCTCTGGACCCAGCAGGTCGTCCGGGGCGGCGTGGTCCGCGCCGTGGTGCTCAACTCCGGCGGCGCCAACGCCTGCACCGGCCCGGCCGGCTTCCAGGACACCCACGCCACCGCCGAGCACACCGCCGCCGCGCTGACCTCGGTCAGCCCCCGGCTGATGCTCGGTGCCGGCGAGGTCGCGGTCTGCTCCACCGGCCTGATCGGCGAGCGGCTGCCGATGCAGAAGCTGCTGCCCGGCGTGCGCAGCGCCATCCGGGGGCTCGGCCGCGACGGCGGCACGGCGGCCGCCGAGGCGATCATGACCACCGACACCCGCCCCAAGACCACGGTCGCCCGGGGCAGTGGCTGGACCGTCGGCGGCATGGCGAAGGGCGCCGGCATGCTCGCCCCGGCCATGGCCACCATGCTCTGCGTGCTCACCACCGACGCGGTCGCCGGGCCGGAGGCGCTCGACGCCGCGCTGCGGGCCGCCACCTCGGTCACCTTCGACCGGATCGACTCCGACGGCTGCATGTCGACCAACGACACGGTGCTGCTGCTGTCCAGCGGTGCGTCCGGCGTCGAGCCCACCGCCGCGGAGCTGACCGCCGCGGTCATCGCCGCCTGCCATGACCTGGCCCAGCAGCTCATCGCCGACGCCGAGGGCGCGACCAAGCAGATCGCGATCGAGGTGGTCGGCGCCGCGAGCGAGGCCGACGCGGTCGAGGTGGGCCGGTCGGTGGCCCGGAACAACCTGGTGAAGACCGCGCTGTTCGGCAACGACCCGAACTGGGGGCGGATCCTCGCCGCCGTGGGCACCACCGCCGCCGCGTTCGAGCCGGACGGCGTCGACGTCGCGGTCAACGGCGTCTGGGTGTGCCGCTCCGGCGCCGCCGCCGAGGACCGCGCCAAGGTCGACCTGTCCGGCCGGGACGTCACCATCCGGATCGACCTGCACGCCGGCTCCTCGGCCGCGACGATCTGGACCAACGACCTGTCGCACGCGTACGTGCACGAGAACTCGGCGTACTCCTCATGAGCCTCACCGCCGACCTCACCCGGGCCCAGGTCAAGGCCGAGACGCTGATCGAGGCCCTGCCCTGGCTGGCCCGCTTCTCCGGCGCATGCGTCGTGGTCAAGTACGGCGGCAACGCCATGGTCGACCCGGCGCTCCAGCGCGCCTTCGCCGCCGACATGGTCTTCCTCCGCTACGCCGGCCTCAAGCCGGTCGTCGTGCACGGCGGCGGCCCGCAGATCTCCGCCATGCTCGGGCGGCTCGGCATCGCCAGCGAGTTCCGGGGCGGCCTGCGGGTCACCACCCCCGAGGCGATGGACGTCGTCCGGATGGTGCTGGTCGGGCAGGTCGGCCGGGAACTGGTCGGGCTGATCAACGCGTACGGCCCGTTCGCCGTCGGCCTCTCCGGCGAGGACGCCGGGTTGTTCACCGCCGTCCGCCGGCCCGCGTACGTCGACGGGCAGCCGGTGGACGTCGGGCAGGTCGGCGACGTGGAGTCGGTCGACGTCTCGGCGGTGACCGACCTGATCGCGGCCGGCCGGATCCCGGTCATCTCGACCGTCGCGCCGGACGCCGACGGGGTGCTGCACAACCTCAACGCCGACACCGCCGCCGCCGCGCTCGCCGTCGCCCTCGACGCCCGCAAGCTGGTCGTGCTCACCGACGTGGCCGGCCTGTACGCCGACTGGCCGGACACCACCAGCCTGGTCAGCGAGATCACCGACGACGAGCTGGCGAAGCTGCTGCCGTCCCTGGAGTCGGGGATGGTCCCGAAGATGGAGGCCTGCCTGCGGGCGGTGCGCGGGGGCGTACCCGCCGCGCACGTCGTCGACGGCCGGGTCGCCCACTCCACGCTGCTGGAGGTCTTCACCTCGGAAGGATTCGGCACGATGGTGGTTCCCGCATGAGCACGCTGGTCGAACGCTGGGGCCAGGCCCTGATGGACAACTACGGCACGCCGCCGCTGGCGCTCGTCTCCGGCTCCGGCGCCGTCGTGGTCGACGAGGCCGGCCGGGAGTACGTCGACCTGCTCGGCGGCATCGCGGTCAACGCCCTCGGCCACGCCCACCCGGCCGTGGTGGCCGCCGTCTCCCGGCAGGTCGCCACCCTGGGCCACGTCTCCAACCTGTTCGTCGCCGAGCCCCCGGTGGCCCTGGCGGAGCTGCTGCTGGCCCTCGCCGGCCGGCCCGGCCGGGTGTTCTTCGCCAACTCCGGCGCGGAGGCCAACGAGGCGGCGTTCAAGCTCTCCCGGCTCACCGGCCGGCGCCACGTGGTGGCGGCCCGGGGCGGCTTCCACGGCCGGACCATGGGGGCCCTCGCGCTCACCGGGCAGCCCGCCAAGGCCGACCCGTTCCGCCCGCTGCCCGGCGAGGTCACCCATGTGGAGTACGGCGACAGCGCCGCCCTCGACGCGGCCGTCAGCGACGCGACCGCCATGGTGATCCTGGAGCCGATCCAGGGTGAGAACGGCGTCGTCGTGCCGCCCGCCGGCTACCTGGCCGACGCGCGGCGGATCACCGCCCGGCACGGCGCCCTGCTGGTCCTGGACGAGGTGCAGACCGGGATCGGCCGCACCGGGCACTGGTTCGCCCACCAGGCCGACGGGATCGAGCCGGACGTGGTGACCCTGGCCAAGGGGCTCGGGGGCGGGCTGCCCATCGGGGCCTGCCTCGCCTTCGGCCGAGCCGGGGAGCTGCTCGCCCCCGGCTCGCACGGCACCACCTTCGGCGGCAACCCGGTCAGCTGCGCGGCCGCCCTGGCGGTGGTCGCCACCATCGCCAGCGAGGGGCTGCTCGACCACGTCAAGCGGACCGGCGAACGGCTGCGCCGGGGCGTCGAGGCGCTCGGCCACCCGCTGGTCGCCGAGGTCCGGGGCGCCGGCCTGCTGCTCGGGATCGTGCTCACCGCCCCGGCCTCCGGCCCGGTCACCGCCGCCCTGCGCGAGGCGGGCTTCCTGGTCAACCCGGTGCAGCCGGACGTGGTCCGGCTCGCCCCGCCGCTGATCCTCACCGCCGACCAGGTGGACGCGTTCCTGGCCGCCCTCCCCGCCGCCCTCGACACGGCGGCGCCCGCCGACACGGCGGTGCCGGCCGCCACGGCGGCGCCCGCCGACCTCGCGCCGGCCGCCGGCGCCCCGACCACGACCAGCGCCACGGAGGTCACCGCATGATCCGGCACTTCCTGCGCGACGACGACCTGGCCCCGGCCGAGCAGTCCACCGTGCTCGACCTGGCCGCCCGGATGAAGGCCGACCGGTTCGCGTACACGCCGCTGGCCGGGCCACGGTCGGTGGCGGTGCTCTTCGACAAGCAGAGCCTGCGCACCCGGATCTCCTTCGACGCCGGCATCGCCGAGCTGGGCGGTCACCCCCTGGTCGTGGACACCCAGGTCACCCACTTCGGGCGGGGCGAGACCCTCGCCGACGCCGGGCGGGTGCTCTCCCGCTACGTCGCCGCGATCGTGCTGCGCACCCACGGCGACGACCGGATCGCCGAGGTCGCCTCGCACGCCACCGTGCCGGTGATCAACGCCCTCACCGACGGCTACCACCCCTGCCAACTGCTGGCCGACCTGCTCACGGTCCGCGAGCACTGCGGGGGCACCCGGGGCCGGACCCTGGCGTACGTCGGAGACGCCGCCAACAACCTGTCGCACTCCTACCTGCTCGCCGGGGCAACCGCCGGGATGCACGTGCGGGTCGCCGGCCCGGCCGGCTTCCAGCCCGACCCCGACGTGGTGGCCCGCGCCGAGAAGATCGCCCTCGGCGCCGGCGGATCGGTCCGGGCGCTGGTCGACCCGGTCGAGGCGGTCCGCGGGGCCGACGTGGTCGCCACCGACACCTGGACCTCGATGGGCCAGGAGGACGACGGGCTGGACCGGATCACCCCGTTCCTGCCGTACCAGGTCAACGACGCGCTGCTGGCCCACGCCGCGGCGGACGTGATCGTGCTGCACTGCCTGCCCGCGCACCGGGGCGAGGAGATCACCGACGAGGTGCTGGACGGGCCGCGCAGCGCGGTCTTCGACCAGGCGGAGAATCGCCTGCACGCCCAGAAGGCGCTGCTGACGTATCTCCTGGAGGCATCCACATGACCGCCCCGCTGACCCGCGCCGCCCGGCACGGCCGCATCGTCGAGCTGATCCGCGACAAGGCCGTCCGGTCGCAGACCGAACTGGCCGACCTGCTCGCCGGCGATGGCATCCAGGTCACCCAGGCCACCCTCTCCCGCGACCTCAAGGAGCTGGGTGCGGTCACCGCGCGCGGCGGCGACGGGCGGCCCGTGTACGTGATCCCCGAGGACGGCCACTGGCCGCTGCGCGACGCCGAGGCCGCCCCGGCCCGGCTGGTCCGGCTGCTGCGCGAGCTGCTCAACGGGGTCGACTCCAGCGGCAACATCGCCGTACTGCGCACCCCACCGGGCGCAGCCCACTACCTGGCCAGCGCGTTGGACCGAGCGGGCCTGCCCGAGATCGTCGGCACCATCGCCGGCGACGACACCATCCTCGTCGTGGCCCGCGAGGCCGTCGGCGGGGCCGCGCTCGGCGACAAGCTCGCCGGGTGGGCCCGCCGGGAAGAACATGTTGAAGGGAGCACCACACCATGACCGAGCGGGTCGTCCTTGCCTACTCCGGAGGTCTCGACACCTCCGTGGCCATTCCGTACCTCGCCGAGCAGACCGGCGCGGAGATCGTCGCGGTGGCCGTCGACGTCGGACAGGGCGGCGAGGACCTCGACGCCATCCGGCAGCGCGCGCTGGACTGCGGCGCCGTGGAGTCCGAGGTGGTCGACGCGCGCGACGAGTTCGCCGCCGACTACTGCCTGCCGGCGATGCGCGCCAACGCCCTCTACATGGACCGCTACCCGCTGGTCTCCGCGCTGTCCCGGCCGCTGATCGTCAAGCACCTGGTGGCCGCGGCCCGCAAGCACGGCGGCACGATCGTCTCGCACGGCTGCACCGGCAAGGGCAACGACCAGGTCCGCTTCGAGGTCGGGCTGGGTGCCCTCGCCCCCGACCTGAAGATCATCGCCCCGGCCCGGGACTTCGCCTGGACCCGGGACAAGGCCATCGCCTTCGCCGAGGAGAAGGGCCTGCCGATCGACGTGTCGGCCAAGTCGCCGTACTCCATCGACCAGAACCTGTGGGGTCGCGCGGTGGAGACCGGCTTCCTGGAGGACATCTGGAACGGTCCCATCGAGGACCTGTACTCCTACACGGCCGACCCGGCCGAGCCGCGCGACGCCGACGAGGTCGTGATCACCTTCGACGCCGGCAACCCGGTCGCCATCGACGGCGAGACCGTCACCCCGTACCAGGCGATCCTGGAGCTGAACCGGCGCGCCGGCGCCCAGGGCGTCGGCCGGCTCGACATGGTCGAGGACCGCCTCGTCGGCATCAAGAGCCGCGAGGTGTACGAGGCCCCCGGCGCGATCGCGCTGATCGCCGCCCATCAGGAGCTGGAGGCGGTCACCGTCGAGCGCGACCTGGCCCGGTTCAAGCGCGGCGTCGACCAGCGCTGGGGCGAGCTGGTTTACGACGGCCTCTGGTTCTCGCCGCTGAAGGACAGCCTGGACGCCTTCATCGACGACGCCCAGCGGCACGTCTCCGGCGAGGTGCGGCTCACCCTGCACGGCGGCCGGGCCACCGTCACCGGCCGGCGCTCCGAGGCCAGCCTCTACGACTTCGGCATGGCCACCTACGACACCGGCGACACCTTCGATCAGTCCCTGGCCAAGGGTTTCGTGCAGCTGTGGGGCCTGCCGAGCAAGATGGCCGCCGCACGCGACGCCCGGCTGGGTGGCTCCTGATCGTGGGAACCACAATGGGCGGGGTGGACGACAAGAGCCTGACCGAGAACAGCGCCGCCACCAACCGGACGAGCCTGTGGGGTGGCCGGTTCGCCGGCGGCCCCGCCGAAGCCCTCGCGCGGCTGTCGGTGAGTGTCCAGTTCGACTGGCGCCTCGCCCCGTACGACATCGCCGGCTCCCGGGCGCACGCCCGGGTGCTGGCCGGCGCGGGCCTGCTCGACCCGGAGGAGCTGGGCCGCATCCTGGCCGCGCTGGACGACCTGGAAGCGGCCTGCGCCTCCGGGCAGTTCCGCCCGACCATCGACGACGAGGACGTGCACACCGCACTCGAGCGCGGCCTGCTGGAGCGGCTCGGCAGCCTCGGCGGCAAGCTGCGCGCCGGGCGGTCCCGCAACGACCAGGTCGCCACCGACCTGCGGCTCTACCTGCGCGACCACGCCCGGGGCGTGGCCGGCCGGCTGGTCGAGCTGGCCGAGGCGCTGGTCGAGCAGGCCGAGCGGCATGTGGACACCGCCGCGCCCGGGATGACCCACCTCCAGCACGCCCAGCCGGTCACCTTCGGGCACTGGCTGCTCGCCCACGTGCAGCCGCTGCTGCGCGACCTGGAGCGGCTGCGTGACTGGGACCACCGGGCCGCGATCAGCCCGCTCGGGGCGGGCGCGCTGGCCGGCTCCGGCCTGCCGCTGGACCCGGTGGCCGTCGCCAAGGAGTTGGGCTTCCGCACGTCCTTCGCCAACTCGATGGACGCCGTCGCCGACCGGGACTTCGTCGCCGAGTTCCTCTTCGTCACCGCGCTGGTCGGGGTGCACCTGTCCCGCCTCGGCGAGGAGGTGGTGCTCTGGACCTCGCACGAGTTCGGCTGGGTGGAGATCGACGACGCCTTCGCCACCGGCTCGTCGATCATGCCGCAGAAGAAGAACGCGGACATCGCCGAGCTGGCCCGGGGCAAGTCCGGCCGCCTCGTCGGCGGGCTGATGAGCGTGCTCACCATGCTCAAGGGCCTGCCGATGACGTACGACCGGGACATGCAGGAGGACAAGGAGCCGGCCTTCGACGCGGTCGACACCCTGGAACTGCTGCTGCCGGCGCTCGCCGGGATGATCTCCACCATGACGGTTCGCGTCGACCGGCTCGTCGCCGCCGCGCCGGTCGGCTTCTCGCTGGCCACCGAGGTGGCCGACTGGCTGGTCCGCAAGGGCGTGCCGTTCCGCGACGCGCACGAGATCACCGGCAAGCTCGTCGCGCTCTGCGTGGCCCGGGACTGCGCCCTGGACGAGGTCTCCGACGACGACCTCGCCACGGTCAGCGAGCACCTGGACCCGAGCGTGCGCGACGTGCTCTCGGTCCGCTCCGCGCTGGCCGCCCGGACCACGCCCGGCTCGACCGGCCCCGGCCCGGTGGCCGACCAGCTCGCCGCCGCCGCGGACAAGCTGGCCGGCTGGCGGGAGTGGGCCAGCGAGCGGGTCGTACCCCGCTGAGGTCGACGGGTCGGCGCGGCGCGACGCCGCGCCGACCCTCACACCGTCGGCCGCTCCCGCTTCGGCAGCTTCGCCACCACCGCCTCGTACGAGCCGTCGACGGCCTCGATCAGCTCGTCGTCCGGGATCGCGCCGTCGAGGCGCAGCGAGTTCCACCCCGACCGCCCGATGTACGCCGACGCCTTCGCGTCGTCCGGGAACCGGTGGACCCACTCGTCGGCGACCTCCCGGTTCGGGCCGCACTTCACGCCGACCCGCGCCTCCCCGTCCGGCGAGCCGAGGAAGGCGAAGATCCGGCTCCCCACCTTCACCACCTCGTCGCCCTCCCAGGGCTGGTCCAGCCGGGCGCCCGGCTTCCCGAGGCAGTACGCCAGCATCTCCTCGCGCGTCATCGCGTCCTCCCGGTGGCAGCGGTCACCGGCACAGTCTCTCCGACCCGTCCAGCCCTGGGACCCCTCCGCGCCGACCGGGCGGTCCCGAAGCCGCCTCCTCGGCGCCGACCGGACGGCCCGGAAGCCCCCTCGGCGCCGGCCTGGCGGCCGGGAAGGCGGGTGGATGGCCGGCAGGAGCGGGCTCGTCCGCCGCCGCTCAGTCGGTGCCGGCGGTGCGGGCGGACACCCGCTCGAAGCGCTGCTTGGCGGCCTGCGCGCTGCCCAGCCCCAGCCCGAACGCGATCGCCTGCCAGGTCATGCCGCGGCCCCGGGCGAGGGTGAGCAGCCCGGCCTCCAGGGTGTCGAGTTCGGCGCGCAGGTGGGGCAGGAGGGTCAACGCCGCCGTCAGGTCGGCCTCGTCGACCGGCTCCTCGCCGGCCTCCCGCTCCGCCCCGCCGGCGGCGAGGGCGGTCACCAGCGCGACCGCCTCGTACGGATCGGCCAGGTACGGATTGGTGTGGCGCCTGCGGCGCGCCTCGGTGCCGGCGTGCCGGGCGGTGATCCGTTCCAGCGCGGCGTAGGTGCGGTGGGCGCGGGCGCGCGCCGCGTCGGGTGCGGTGAAGGCGTCGTCGGTCACGCCTCCAGCAGACCTCACCGCACCAGCCGTGTCAACGGAATCTTTTCAACAATCTGTTGATGGCCGGTCCGGCCCGCTGCACCAGGGCCGCGTACCCGACGCCCAGCGCCAGCGACGCCACCAGGGCCAGCAGCGGCTGGTCGCGCAGGTGCGGGTACACCTGCCAGTGGGTCAGGTAGATGTACAGGGAGCTGCCCGCCAGCACGCCGGCGACCCGGTTCAGCGGACCCAGGCTCGGCACGGTCGGCAGCCAGACCAGCAGCGCGAACCCGGCCACGATCAACGCCTCCCGCTGCGGCTGCCCGAAGAAGCCCGGCACGGTGGCCGCCGCGGCGGCGGTGACCAGCAGCCGCTGCCGTACCCCGTCGGCGCGGGCCGCCGCCCACCCGAGTGCGAAGAGCCAGAACGCCACGATCGCCGTCGGCAGGTCGTACCGGGCGTCCAGGCCGAACACGTCGTAGCGGCTGAGCAGCCCGAGCCCGGCGAGGGTCAGCGGCAGGCCGAACGCGTGGCGGCGTTCCAGCCGGTCCATCGCCGGCACCGCCAGCAGGACGGCCACCGCGACCAGGATGTAGACCAGCGCCTCGACGAACCAGAAGTGCCACTCGGTGCGCCCGTCGTCCGGGCCGACGAGGCTGTTGAGCAGCAGCAGGTTGCTCCACCGGTACTGGTCGGTGAGCACCAGCATCGCCGCGATCCAGGCGGTGGTGGGCAGCACGACCCGGGCCAGGGCGGAGCGGACCTGTCGCAGCCGGTCGGTGCGCCCGGCGCCGGTGAGCAGGAACCGGGCGAAGTTGAAGCCGGCCACCCCGAGCAGGAGGTGCGCGCCGCCGGTGAGGGTGAACATCGGGATGTGCGAGCCGACGACCAGCACGATCGCCACGGCCCGCAGCGCCACGCTGGTCTCCAGCGTCCGCCGGCGGCGCGGCCGCCCGCCGTGCGGCGCGGGCAGCGCCCCGATCGGCAGGGTGTGCCAGTTCGGCGGCAGCTGCCCGAGCACCCGCTCCAGGCGGACCGACATCTCGACGTACGACAGCGAGTCGCCGCCCAGGTCGACGAAGCTGTGTTCCGGGGTCACGTCGGTGCGGTCCAGCACCTCGGCGAAGAGCCGGCACAGGTCGTCGTCGGGGGCCGACGGCGCGGGCGGGGCGGCCGGCCCGGCCGCCAGGTCGCGCAGCGCCGGGTAATCCACCTTGCCGGTGGCCAGCCGGGGCAGCCGCGGCAGCGCCAGCACCCGCACCGCCCGCGGCGGCAGGGCCAGCTCGCCGGCGACCAGCCGGCGGACCCGTGCCGGGTCCACCTCGCCGGCCACCGCCACCAGCAGTTCGTCGTCCGCGCCCAGGCAGGCCGCGTCCACGTCGTGCGCCGCCAGCAACGCCTCCACCCGCTGCGGGTCCACCCGCAGGCCGAGGATCTTGGCGAACCGGCTGCGCCGGCCGACCAGCTCGTACAGGCCGTCCGGGCCGCGGCGGGCCAGGTCGCCGGTGTGCAGCTCGGTCACGGTACGCCCCGACGCCAGGTCGGCCGGGCGCTCGGCGTAGCCGAGCATCACGTTCGGGCCGGCGTACACCAGCTCGCCGACCCCGTCCGGCTGCTCCGGCAGCGCAGCCAGCCGGAACTCGCCGCCCGGCACCGGCACGCCGATCGCCTCCGGTCGGCTGGTCGCCAGGTCCGGCGGCAGGTACGCCATCCGGGCCGTCGCCTCGGTCTGCCCGTACATGACGAACAGATCCCAGCCGCTGCGCCGGCCCAGCTCGGCGAAGCGCACCACCTTCTCCGGCGCCAGCCGGCCGCCGGCGGCGGTCACGTAGCGCAGGTGCGGCAGGTTCATCGCGGCGAAGCCGACCCGGTCCAGCAGGTCGAAGGTGTACGGCACCCCGGCGAAACTGGTCGCCCGGGCCTGGCGGAACAGCTCCCAGAAGCAGTCGTCGGCGACCGAGCGGTCGGTCAGCACCAGCGCGGCGCCCCGGGCGAGGTGGCTGTTCACCACCGACAGGCCGTAGCAGTAGTGCAGCGGCAGGCTGGTCGCCGCCCGGTCGGTCTCCCGCACCCCCAGGTACGCGGCGATCGACTCGGCGTTGGCCTGCAGGTTGGTGTGCGACAGCCGGACCAGCTTCGGCGAGCCGGTCGACCCCGACGTGCTCAGCAGCAGCGCCAGGTCCGGGTGCAGCTCGTGCGCCGACCCGGCCCGCCGCTCGTGCAGCGTCCACGCCCCGTCGACCGGCCCGATCACCACGTCCGGGTCGTACGCCTCGGTCAGCGCCCGCGTCGCCGGGCCGTCGCCGGGCACCAGCAGGACCGGGTGCCCGCCGTGCAGGCCGGCCAGGTAGCCCACCAGGGCGTCGACCGTGTTGGCGCCGGTGACGAGGACCAGTCGCCGCCGCGGACCCAGCCGGCGCGCGGTCTCGGCGACCCGGCCGGCGAGCTCGGCGTACGACAGCACGCCGTCGGCGGTGACCACGGCGGGGCGGTCACCGTGGTCGGCCAGGTCGCGGGCGAAGGGCACCCCGCGCACGGCCGGCAGCAGGTCAGGCGGGTGGGTCACGGGGGCCACTCTAAGGTGAGGCAACCCTAATCAGAAGAACGGGTGGCGAGACACACGGCTGGGTACCGTGGTCGCGTGACCTCCTCCCGCACCGACCTCGCGCCGCTGGCCGACCTGCTGGCCGGGCCGCTGGTGCCCGCCGCGCGCGGGCTGCTCGGCTGCCGGCTCTCCGCCGGTGGCGTCACTGTCCGGATCACCGAGGTCGAGGCGTACGCGGGGACGGCCGGCGACCCCGCCTCGCACGCGCACCGCGGGCGCACCCCGCGCAACGCGGTCATGTTCGGCCCGGCCGGCCACGCCTACGTCTACTTCACCTACGGCATGCACTGGTGCATGAACGTGGTCACCGGCCCCGACGGCGAGGCCGCCGCGGTGCTGCTGCGCGCCGCCGAGGTGGTCGACGGCGTCGAGGTGGCCCGTGCCCGCCGCCCGGCCGTACGCCGGGACGTCGATCTGGCGCGCGGCCCGGCACGGCTCTGCGCGACCCTCGGCATCGACCGCTCGGCGTACGGCCTGGACCTGCTCGGCGACGGCCCGGTCCGGCTGCGGCCGGCGGTGGCGCCGGTGCCGGAGGCGGCGATCTCCGCCGGCCCCCGGGTCGGGGTGACCGGGGCGCACGACGTGCCCTGGCGGTTCTGGATCACCGGCGATCCGACGGTGAGCAGCTACCGGCGGCACGTCCCCCGCGCGCGGGGTTGAGCTTCCCGGCGTGGCCGGGCGATTCTGTCGGGGGGTGTGGCCATAATCACGCCACGCGCTCACCGACGGATCGGAGGACGGTCATGCCCACGCTGCTCGCGATCGGCACCGCCAAGGGGCTCTTCCTCGCCACCAGCCCGGGCGGGCGCGGCTGGGAGGTGACCGGCCCGCACTTCCCGATGACCGGGGTCTACGCCGTCGCCGTCGACCCCCGCACCGGCACGCCCCGGCTGCTCGTCGGGATGACCAGCTCGCACTTCGGGCCGAGCGTCGCCACCAGCGACGATCTCGGTGCCTCCTGGGCCGAGCCGGAGCAGGCGCCGGTCGCGTTCCCGGCCGACACCGGCGCCAGCCTCGGCCGGGTCTGGCAGATCGTTCCCGGCGGCGCGGACGCGCCGGAGGTGGTCTGGGCGGGCACCGAGCCCTCGGCGCTGTTCCGCTCCACCGACGGCGGGCGCAGCTTCACGCTGGTCCGCTCGCTCTGGGAGCACCCGCACCGGGAGCAGTGGGGTGCCGGCTTCGGCGGCCAGGCGGTGCACACCGTGCTGCCGCACCCGCGCGACCCCGACCGGATCCTGGTCGCCATGTCCACCGGCGGGGTCTACCGCTCCGAGGACGCCGGCCGGAGCTGGTCGCCGGGCAACACCGGCATCCGGGCGTACTTCCTGCCCGACGAGTGGCCCGAGTTCGGCCAGTGCGTGCACAAGGTGGCCCGGGACGCGGGCAACCCGGAGCGGCTCTACGCGCAGAACCACCACGGCGTCTACCGTTCCGACGACGACGGCCGCACCTGGACGTCGATCGCCGCCGGCCTGCCCAGCGACTTCGGCTTCCCGATCGTGGCCCACCCGTCGCGCCCCGGCACGGTCTTCACGTTCCCGCTGGTCGCCGACTCCCAGCGGTACCCGGTCGACCACCGGTGCCGGGTGTTCCGCTCGACCGACGCCGGCGACAAGTGGGAGCCGCTGTCGGTGGGGCTGCCGGAGGAGCCGTTCCACCCCTCGGTGCTGCGCGACGCGATGTGCGCCGGCGGGGCGGGCGACGTCTACTTCGGCACCCGCTCCGGCGAGGTCTACGCCAGCCGCGACGACGGCGACTCCTGGTCGTTGGTCGCCGCCCACCTGCCGGACGTGCTCTGCGTCCGGGCGGCGGAGGTCTGACGATGGTCACCGTGCTGGTGCCGGGTCCGCTGCGCGGCGAGGCCGGCGGCGCGAGCCGGCTCACCGTGGAGGCCGCCGGGTCGGTGGGGGCGGTCCTCGACGCGCTCGCCGACTCCTGGCCCCGACTGGCCCGCCGGATCCGCGACGAGCGGGGCGAACTGCGCCGGTACGTCAACGTCTACGTCGACGGGGAGGACTGCCGGCACGCCGGGGGAGTGGCCGCGCCGGTCGCCGACGGGGCCGAGGTGCAGGTGCTGCCCTCGGTGGCCGGCGGCTGACGCCCGACGGGGCAGCCCCCGCGCCCATGATCCGCTAGCATTCGGCGCTCAGCCACGACGGACGGGGGAGCGGCGGCATGGACGCGCACCAGGCGGGTTACCTCGTGGGTCGGCTGGCCTGTCTCGTCGTCCCGCTGCTGCTGATCGTCGGGTTGGTCGTGCTCGGCGTGGTCCTGGCCGTCCGCAAGGGCCGCCCGGCCCCGCCGCCGCACCACCCCGGCGGGTTCCACCCCGCGCCCGGGGCGTATCCCACTCCGCCGTATCCGACCCCGCCGCCGCCCGGCCAGGCCTACCCCGTGCCGGCACCACCACCGCGCCCCGCTCATCCCGGGCCGAAGCCGCATGGTGAGGGGTACCCGCCGCACGGGTGATCGCCGTCGGGAGGGTAGGGATCTCGGAAAGCGCCGCCGCGCGGGTGACCCGGGCCATCCCACGACCCTTCGGCGGCGGAATAGTTGATTCGTCAAATATGTTGTGGGCAGCGTCCGGATGGCCACCGCGGCCCCGGTCTTCCCACGCGAGGAGCTGGTCATGCAGTTCGGAGTCTTCACCGTCGGTGACGTCACGGTCGACCCGACCAACGGTCGGGAACCGACCGAGCATGAGCGGATCAAGGCGATGGTGGCCATCGCGCTGAAGGCCGAGGAGGTCGGCCTCGACGTCTTCGCCACCGGCGAGCACCACAACCCCCCGTTCGTGCCATCGTCGCCCACCACCATGCTGGGCTACATCGCGGCCCGCACCGAGCGGCTGCTGCTCTCCACCTCGACCACGCTGATCACCACCAACGACCCGGTGAAGATCGCCGAGGACTACGCGATGCTCCAGCACCTGGCCGACGGCCGGGTGGACCTGATGATGGGTCGCGGCAACACCGGCCCGGTCTACCCGTGGTTCGGCCAGGACATCCGCAACG
The DNA here is from genome assembly GCF_036906755.1 of Micromonospora sp. CPCC 206171. Lineage (NCBI taxonomy): Bacteria > Bacillati > Actinomycetota > Actinomycetes > Micromonosporales > Micromonosporaceae > Micromonospora > Micromonospora sp. CPCC 206171. The sequence goes on from NZ_JBAKHT010000023.1 coordinate 88,274, forward strand.
GGATCCCGCTGGCCATCGAGAACTACGACCTGCTGCGCCGGCTCTGGCGCGAGGACGTGGTCGACTGGCAGGGCCGCTTCCGTACGCCGCTGCAGTCGTTCACCTCGACGCCGCGCCCGCTCGACGGCGTGCCGCCGTTCGTCTGGCACGGCTCGATCCGCAGCCCGGAGATCGCCGAGCAGGCCGCCTACTACGGCGACGGCTTCTTCGCCAACCACATCTTCTGGCCGAAGGAGCACACCCAGCGGATGGTCGGGCTCTACCGGCAGCGCTTCGCCCACTACGGGCACGGCAGCCCGGAGCAGGCCATCGTCGGCCTCGGCGGGCAGGTGTTCGTCCGGAAGAACTCGCAGGACGCGGTCCGGGAGTTCCGGCCGTACTTCGACAACGCCCCGGTCTACGGGCACGGCCCGTCGCTGGAGGAGTTCAGCCGGGAGACCCCGCTGACCGTGGGCAGCCCGCAGCAGGTCATCGACCGCACGCTGGGCTTCCGCGAGTACGTCGGCGACTACCAGCGGCAGCTGTTCCTTCTCGACCACGCGGGCCTGCCGCTGAAGACCGTCCTGGAGCAGCTCGACATCCTCGGCGAGGAGGTGGTCCCGGTGCTGCGCAAGGAGTTCGAGGCGCTGCGCCCGGCCGGTGTGCCCGACGCGCCCACGCACGCCTCGCTGCTGGCCGCCCGGGACGCCGCCGGCCCGACCGGCGCGGAGACGGCCCGATGACCCGGCGCACCCTGGCCGTGGTCTCGGCCGGCCTCGGCCAGCCCTCCTCGACCCGGCTGCTCGCCGACCAGCTCGCCGCGGCCGCCCGCGACGAGCTGGTCCGGCGCGGCCACGAGGTCGAGCTGCGCACCGTCGAGCTGCGCGACCACGCGCACGACGTGGTGAACAACATGCTCACCGGGTTCCCGTCGGCGGCGCTGCGCGAAGCCCTGGACACGGTGGCCGGCGCGGACGGCATCGTGGCGGTCACGCCGATCTTCAACGCGTCGTACAACGGGCTGTTCAAGTCCTTCTTCGACGTGGTGGAGACCGGCTCGCTGGTCGACCGGCCGGTGCTGATCGCCGCCACCGGCGGCACCGCGCGGCACTCGCTCGCTCTGGAGCACGCCGTCCGCCCGATGTTCAGCTACCTGCGGGCGGTGGTCGTCCCGACGGCGGTCTTCGCCGCCCCGGAGGACTGGTCGGGCAGCGCGGCGGACGGCGCCCTGCGCGGCCGGATCCTGCGCGCGGGCGCGGAGCTGGCCGACCAGGTCGAGCGGCGACCGCCGTCGACCGGCCCGGTCGACCCGTTCGCCCTCACCACCGACTTCGCGCGGCTGCTCGGCGGCCGGGACGGCTGAGGGTCAGTCCGCCGGGTCGTACGGGTGGGCGACCAGCACCGGGCAGTGCGCGTGCTGCACGACCGTCTGACTGACGGAGCCGAGCAGCAGCCCGGTGAAGCCGCCCCGGCCCCGGGTGCCGATCGCCAGCATCGAGGCCGCACCGCTCGCCTCGACGAGCCCCTGCGCCGCGCCAGCCGCCCGGACCGGGTGCTCGCGCACCACCAGGTCCGGGTGGTCGGCCCGGACGGCGGCGGACGCCCCGGCGAGCAGCCGCACCGCCTCCGCCTGGTACGCGGCCTGCGACTCCTCGACCTCCTCCGGCACCGGGCGGTCCCCGTCCGGCGGGCCGACGTGCACCAGCACCAGCGGCACGTCGCGGCGGGCCGCCTCGTCGGCGGCGTACCCGGCGGCCAGCCCTGCGGGCTCCGAGCCGTCCACCCCGACCACCACCGGCCCGTCCACCGGGATCGGCTGCTCCTCGGGGCGGACCACCAGCACCGGGCAGTGCGCGTGCGCGGCGACCTGGGCGCCGACCGAGCCGAGCAGCAGACCGGCGAAGCCGCCCAGGCCCCGGCTGCCCACCACCACCAGCTCGGCGCGGCGGGATTCCTCGATGAGGGTGGCGCCCGGGCCGCCGGCCACCTGGCGTACCTCGACGGTGAGTCCGGGCCACCGGTCGGTCAGGTCCGCCGCGGTGCGCTCCAGCATCTTTCCCGACTCCTCGGTCGGCGCGGGCAACACCAGGTCGTACGGGTTGAGCGGCACCCCGTAGCCGAGGGGGTGCAGGTAGCCGTGCACCAGGTGCAGCGGCCGGCGGCGCAGCGCGGCGGCCCGGGCCGCGTGCTCGGCGGCGACCAGGCTGGACGGCGATCCGTCGACGCCCGCCACGACCGGTCGGTTCATCAGCACCCCCACGACTCGTCACCTCATTGTCGACGTACCCGGCGCACGGCTCGGGCATTCGGCGCCGACCCGCGCGCCGCCACCGCCCGTCGGTGCCCGCGCGTCGGCGCCCGGCCGCCGGTCGCGGCCTTTCGGTCGCCAGGGCCGGGACCATCGGCCCTGACGTCGTCGTCCGGCACGGTGTGCAATGGAGTCAGGACACCGAGGTCCCCCGGCCCCGCCGAGGTGAGGAGGACCAGCCCATGACCCCACTGGACATGCTGCGTGAGCACCCGTTCCTGGCCGGCCTGCCGCCGGAGTGGCTGCCCCGGCTGACCGGGTACGCCCGGCCGGTGGCCTGGCATCCCGGCCACCGGCTGTTCCGCGCCGGCCAGCCGGCGGAGCGGTTCTGGCTGGTCCGGGGCGGCGAGGTGGCGCTGGACTTCCCGGTGCCCGGGCGGGGCGACGTCGGCATCGAGATGATCGGTCCGGGCGGGGTGCTGGGCTGGTCCTGGCTCTTCCCGCCGTACCGCTGGCAGTTCGGCGCGGTGGCCGTGCGGCGCACCACGACGGTGGAGTTCACCGCCGCGGGGGTGCGCCGGTTGATGGACTCCGACGACGTGCTCGGCCGGCAGCTCACCACCCGGTTCATGAGCGTGGTGGTGGACCGGCTCCAGGCGTCCCGCGGCCGGCTGCTGGACCTGTACGGCTACCCGACGTCGTCGGCGAGCTGATAGGTCCGCTTCCGCTGCCGGGGGCGTGACGTGCCGGCCGGCCGCCGCCCGCGCCGCCGGCCGATCAGGGTACGCGCGGTGAGCGCCACCGCGACGGCCAGCAGGACGACCGCGAGCGCCTGGCCGAGGAAGGTCCCCACCGCGTACGTCAGGTCCTCGGGCCGGGCCGCCACGGGACCGTCGGCCCACTCGGCCAGTTGTGCGTCCAGCCCCGCCGCCAGCACCAGCCATCCCGCCCCGGCGGCGAGCGGACCGGCCGAGGCCCGGGGCAGCAGGACCGCCAGCGGCACGGTCACCAACAGCGTCACCTGAAGGGCGAGCGCGGCGACCGGGGTGCCGAGCCGGGGGTCCAGTGACGTCCAGACGTCGAGCGCCATCGCGTCCGCGACCCCCAGCCGGGGCAGCGCCAGCACGAGCAGCGCGCCCGACAGGGCCGCCCCGGCCGCCGTGACCAGGGCACTCCGGGTGCTCCGGCGCAGCGTCACCACCAGCAGCGCGAGGGTGGCCAGCGAGAGCACCCCGACCGCCCACGGCGTGCCGGCCACCCGCAGCGCCAGCCGCCCGGTGTCCAGCGGTCCGCACTCCACCGCGTAGTGGTCGCACTCGTACGCCCAGCCGCCCACCCACAGCAGCGTCTCCCAGGCCAGCAGCAGCACGCCGACCCCGACCGGCAGCGCCGGCAGCAGCAGGACCCGGCGACCCACGGAGGTGGTCGGGGCGGCCCGGCGCACCAGCCCGGTCAGCCACCGGCAGAGCAGCACCGCCGCCGCGGCGAGCACGACCAGGCTCGGCAGCAGCGGCCGGCCGTCCGGCCGTGGCTGGTGGACCAGTCCGGCGTAGGGGGCGAGGTACGTCCCGGTGAGCAGTCCCACCCCGAACACCGCCCCGAGCGAGGCGGGCCGCTCCGGACGCCCGGCGAGCTGCCGTCCCCGTACGTCGCGCCAGACGCCGTCGGCCAGGAAGATCGCCGGCTGGATCGCGGCGAGCGCCAGCACGGCGAGCCCACCCCAGAGCACCTCCTCGCCGGCCGGCACGGCCAGCACCTCGTCGGCGACCATCAGCTCGACGAGGAGCTGCGCGTTGGTCAGCGCGACCGCGGTGAACACGCCGCCGGCGAAGAGCTGCCCGAGCGGGAAGGTCAGCGCGGCGGTCGGGTCGGCCAGCGCGGCGAGGCGGGTCGCCACGCTCGGGTGCCGGTCCCACAGCCGCTCCCACAGCCGGCTCGGCAGCCCCCGGGGCGCCTCGGGCCCCTGGTGCAGGGCGACCCGAATGCCGTCCGGATCGCCGCCGGCGGCGCGGACGTCCGCCTGGTGCTCCCGCAGCCGCAGGAACGCGCGGGTGGTCAGCTCGGCGAGGACGGCCAGCACGGTGGCCCGCACCAGCACCCCGAGCGTCTCGCCCGCCGTGGGCGGCTCCGGCGGCCAGACCAGCTGGGCGAGCAGCAGCAGCCCGGTGCCCAGCGCGGTGGCCCGGGTGCTGATCCGCAGCACGGTGGCGAAGCGCAGCCGCAGCAGATCGTGGTTCTGCACGTGCGCCAGCTCGTGCCGGAGCACCGCCTCGAAGACCGCCCGGCCCTCCGGGCCCTTCCCCGCCGTGGCGAGCAGCTCCGGCCCGAGCGCCACGTACGGCTTGTCGCCGGTGCCGCCGGTGAACGCCCGCCGTCCCAGCCGGGTGCCGAGCAGCACCGGGGTCGGCCGGTGCAGGGCGACCGAGGCGAGCACCTCGGCAATCACCTCCTCGGCGGCGCGGAACATGCCCGGTTCCAGCGGCCGGGTGTGGCTTCGCTGCCGCCGGGTCTGCCAGGCGAACAGCACCACGCCGGGCACCGCCATCAGGTTGAAGAAGTTCGACATCCGCACGAACATTTCGCTGCACGGGTGATCGAGCACGTCGCCGAGGCCGCAGCCGGGCCGGGCGAGCACGGTCAGCCCGAAGACGACGGCGAGCAGCACCGCCGAGCTGAACACCAGCGCGGCGAGCGGGAGCAGCAGGAAACCGGTCTCGTCCGGCCGTCCGCGCCAGACCGGGGTAGGGGCGCTCACCGGTCGGGCTCCGGGTCGAGCACCAGGGCCGCGACCACGGCGTCGGCGACGGCCGCGGCGAGGGCCGGTTCGGCGCCCAGCGCGGTGGCCCGGGCGGACGCCACGGCCCGTACCCGGGCCAGCTGCTCCCTGCTCAACTCGGCCGGCGGCGGCGCTGGTCGCCGGCGCAGCGCGCCGAACAGGCCGCGGGTGGCCCGGCCGCCGAGCTGTTCCAGCTCGCCCTCCGCGCCGCGCAGCAGCGCCCCGGTGACGGTGGCGCAGACCAGCGTCACCACCGGCGTCACGGTGGCGACCGCGTCGAGCACCCCGAACTCCAGCCGGCCGCCGTCGGTGGAGGTGTCCACCCCGGTCAGGTACGGCGCGGCCAGCACCTCGAAGGCGGGCAGCTCCTCGGGAGCGAGGCGGGCGACCACGGTACGGGCGAGCGCGGCGGTCCGGTCGACGTCGGCGGGTCTGGGTGACATGCCTCATTGGTAGCGGGTGATGACCACCCGTGCTACGGCAGGCACTGTCCGTTATCCGTCGCCGTCGCCCGTCTGCTCGGCGCGCCGGTGCACGATCAACTCGTCCACCTCCAGCCGGCCGATGCGCAGCTCCCGGATCACGGCTCGACGCACCGCCAGCCGGCTGATCGCCAGCACGCCCAGCGCGGTGGCCCCGCCGGCGAGCGCGGACACCGCCAGCGAACCGGTCGCGGCGGCGCCGATCGCCCGGGCGCCCACCGCCAGCGCGCCGGTCGCCCCCGTGCCGACCACACGCGGACCGGCGACCCCCCGCCGCCCCCGCCGCTCCCACAACCCCCGCATCTGCCGATCCTGCGCGCCCACACCCCGCGCCACCCCGCGGCCACCCCCAGCTCCACCGGCCGGGTGAACCCCCGGCCCGCCCCCCGACCGGGCCAGCCCGATCCGGGCGCACTTTCCCGGAAAGCGTGGCTATCCGACCCCGAACAGCCACGCTTTCCGTGAAAGTGCCGCCCCGCAGGGCGGGCGGGGGGCGGGCGGGGTGGGGGTGTCGGAGGGGGTGCGTATCGTCCGGGGGCGTGACCGTCGACCTCCAGCTGCGCCCGGTGCGCGACGACGACCTGCCCGTGCTCTTCGGCCACCAGCAGGATCCGCTGGCGAACTGGATGGCCGCCTTCGGCCCCGCCGACCCGACCGACCGGGCGGCCTTCGACGCGCACTGGGCGCGGATCCGCGCCGACCCGCGGATCGTGCTCCGCGCCGTCACCGTCGCCGACGAGGTGGTGGGATACGTGAGCGCCTTCCCGGTCGAGGAGCGCACCGAGGTCAGCTACTGGATCGACCCGACCCGCTGGGGCCGGGGGTACGCCACCGCCGCGCTCGCCGCGCTGCTGCGCGAGCTGCCGCAGCGGCCGGTGCACGCCCGCGCCGCCAAGGACAACCGCGCCTCCCTCGCCGTGCTGCACAAGTGCGGCTTCGTCGTGGTCGGCGAGGACTCCGGGTACGCCGCCGGCCGCGGCACGGAGGTGGAGGAATGGGTGCTGGAGCTGCCCGCCGAGGCGGCTGACCAGCGCAACCACTAGTGTCCCCGGGGTGAACTGGCTGGAACTCGTCGGCTGGGCCGGCTCCGCGCTGCTGGTCTGGTCCCTGCTGCAGACGCGCATCCTGCGGCTGCGCGCGCTCAACCTCGTCGGCTGCCTGATCCTCATCGGCTACAACGCCGCCGTGCACGTGTGGCCGATGGTGGGCCTGAACGTGGTGCTCGCCGTGATCAACGTGTGGTACCTGCGGAAGATGCTCGCCACCCGGCACGACGAGGAGACCTACCAGGTGGTCGAGGTGGGTGTGGACGACCAGTTCCTGGCGCACACGCTGCGGGTGCATGCCGCCGACATCACCCGGTTCAACCCCGACTTCCGGTGGGCGGCGCCCGCCGACGAGCGGTCGGCGTTCCTGGTGGTGCGCGCCGACGAGGTGGTCGGCGTGGTGCTCTCGCACGCCGAGCCCGACGGGGTGGCCCAGATCGACCTGGACTACGTCACCCAGCGGTTCCGCGACTTCACCCCGGGGGAGTTCGTCTACCGCCGCAGCAGCCTCTTCACCGACCGGGGCTTCCGCCGGGTGGTCAGCCCGCCCGGCATGGTCGCCCCCTACTACCACCGGCTCGGCTTCCGCCCCGAGGGCGGCTCGTACGTGCTGGACCTGCCGACCTCCACCCCGGCGTAGGTCCGGGCCCGCCCGGAGAGGATTCACCCGGGCCCGCGCTGGGCACTGACAGGCCTACGCCGGCCGGGTCCTCCGTACGGCGGCGTCGGTCACGTGAGGGAGAGAACCGGGCGTGCAGAGCTACTGGAGCCAACTGGCCCTGGTCGGAGTCCTGGTGGTCCTGAACGCGATCTTCGCGGGCAGCGAGATGGCGCTGGTGTCGCTGCGCGACAGCCAGGTGCAGCGGCTGGAACGCGCCAGCCGGGCCGGGCAGGTGCTGGCCCGCCTCGCCAAGGACCCGAACCGGTTCCTCGCCACCATCCAGATCGGCATCACGCTGGCCGGTTTCCTCGCCTCCGCCGCCGCGGCGGTCTCGCTGGCCAAGCCCCTGGTGCCGCTGCTCGGGTTCTTCGGCGGCGCCGCCGAGACGGTCGCCATCGTGGTGGTCACCCTGGCGCTGACCTTCGTCACCCTGGTCTTCGGCGAGCTGGCGCCGAAGCGGATCGCCATGCAGTCCGCCGAGCGGTGGGCGCTGCTGGTGGCCCGCCCGCTGGACCTGCTGGCCACCCTCACCCGGCCGGCCGTCTGGGCCCTCGGCGCCACCAGTGACCTGGTGGTACGCCTGGTCGGGCTCAACCCGAAGCACGAGCCCGAGGAGATCGGCCCGGACGAGCTGCGCGACATCGTCGCCGGCAACCACGGCTTCACCAAGGAGCAGCGCACCATCATCGCCGGCGCGGTGGAGATCGCCGACCGGCAGCTCCGGGCGGTCCTCGTACCCCGGTTGCAGGTCTTCACGCTCGACAGCGGGACCACCGCGGAGGCCGCCCGGCTGCTGCTGGCCGCCACCGGCCACTCCCGGGCCCCGGTGGTCCGGCACGGCGGCCTGGACGACGCGGCCGGCGTGATCCACCTTCGTGACCTGGTCGGCGTCCCCGACGACCGCCCGGTCGACGAGTGCGCCCGCCCACCGATGCTGCTGCCCGACTCGCTGCCGGTGGTGGACGCGCTGCGCCAGTTCAAGGCGGAGCGGCAGCACATCGCCCTGGTGGTGGACGAGCGCGGCGCCGTCGACGGGATCGTCACCCTGGAGGACATCCTCGAGGAGATCGTCGGGGAGATCTACGACGAGACCGACCGGGACGTCCGTTCGGTGCGCACCGAGGCCGACGGGGCGCTGCTGCTGCCGGGCACCTTTCCCGTGCACGACCTGCCGGACATCGGTGTCGAGGTGCCGGCCCGCCCGGCCGGCGACTACACCACCGTCGCCGGCATGGTGCTGGCCTGCCTCGGGCACATTCCCACCGTCGCGGGGGAGAGCGTCACCATCGACGCCTGGGTTCTGGAGGTGTGCGCGATCGACCACCGCGCGATCACCCAGGTTCGGCTGCGCCGCGTCGCCCCGCCCGCCGACGAGAGCACCGACCAGGAGGAGCAGCTCCTGGACGAGGCTCGCAGCTGACCCGACCGGCTGCCGGGCGGCCACCGGCGGGCCGGCCGTCCGCGCCGGCCGGCGGCACGGCGGGGAGCGGGCGTCGGTCGGGCCGCGCGAGCACGTCGGCCGGGCGACACGGTGGAGAGCGGGCGACCGCCGCCGCGCGTGGGCCGGGCCCGGTCGGACCGGCTCAGGATCCCGGGTCGCCGAAGGGGAAGCCGGGCACCGGCGGCAGGAGCTGCACCTGGTCGGCGGGGAGCTGCCGGCTGCTGCGGCTCAGCGCCCGCGCCACCACCCGGATCGCCCACGGCCCCGACGGGTGCCGCTCCGCCCCGATCAACCGCCCCACCACCCGGCTCCACCAGTGCCGGGTGACGATCACGTCGGTCAGCCGCAGCCGGCCGTCCGGGAAGCCCCCGCGCACCACCACGTCCACCACCCGGCCGAGCCGCCGGCCGTGCAGGTCGTACGCGGCGCGGCCGAGCAGCTCACCCGCTCGCACGGTCGGCTCCGGGAATCCGGTCGATCAGGTGCCGGCGCAGCCAGGCCTCCGCCGGCGGCCGGGGCAGCTCGTCCGCGCGGGTGCGCAGTCGTACCGCGCTGTCGATCCGGGCGACCTGGGCGAACGGGATCCGCAGCGGCCGCACGGGCGGGTCGTCGGCCAGCCGGTCGGCGACCGCGACCAGGAACCGGCCGGTCCGCCCGCCGATCCGCCGGGCGAGCGCCGCCTGGCCGGCGAGCAGGAAGGCCACGCACGGGTACCCGTCGGCGTCGACGGCGAACTCCACGTCGTCGACCTTGCCGACCAGCCAGCCGTCGCGGTCCACGATCTGCCGATCCAGCAGCTGCCGACCGACCTGGAGCCTCATCGGCCCATCCCCGTCGTGACGGCGAGCGGGATCGCGGCCACCGACGCCGCCACGATCACCACCAGGAAAACCGCGCCGAGCAGGTTCAGCAGCGGCCCGTTGACCCGGTCGCCCAGGTACGTCCGGTCGTTGGCGACGATCAGGATCGGCAGGTACGTCAGCGGCAGGGCCACCGCGCTGACCACCAGCATGTACTCGGTCAGCCGCACCGGGTCGACCGAGGTGAACAGCACCAGCACCCCGAGCAGCACGCTGACCAGCAGCACGCTGTGGAAGCGGGCCGCGTCCCGGGGGCTGACCCGCTTGCCCCACTGCCAGCCGAAGTACTGCGCCGCCGCGTACGCCGCCGACAGCCCCGTTTCCAGCGCGGCGCCGAAGGTGACCGCGAAGAACGCCAGCGCGGCGATCGCCAGCCCCACCCCGCCGAAGGCGATGACCACCGGCGCGGCCACCTGGTCCAGCGTCGACAGCGTGGTCCCGGTCGGGTGGAAGACCACCGCGGCGGTGGCGACCAGCGACAGGGCGAGGAACCCGCCCACGGGGAAGCCCACCAGCACGCTCGTCCGGGCGTCGGCCAGATCCGCGGCACTCCACTTCTCCTCCACCCCGCCCGAGGAGAAGAAGAACACCTCGTACGGGCTGACCGTGGAGGCGAACAGCGCCACCGCCACGAACCAGTACGCCGCCCAGCCCTGCCCGGCGGCGCCGGGGTGCAGCGCGCCCCGGGCCAGCGCGCCCCAGTCGGTCGGCAGCCGGAACAGCGCCACCGCGAACACCACCAGGGCCAACCCGGCCAGCCCGAAGACCCGCTCCATCAGCTGGAAGCGCATCCGCCACAGCACCAGCCAGACCCCGAACGCGGCCACCGGCACCCACAGCAGATAGCTCACCCGGGAGGCCAGCTGCAGCGCGAGCGCCACCCCACCCAGCTCGGCGGCCAGGGTGAGCACCGTGACCAGGTAGGAGGCGACCAGGTTGAGCAGCGCGACGCGCGGCCCGAGCCGCTCCCGGACCAGGTCGAACACCGCCCGGCCGCTCACCGCCGCGATCCGGCCGGCCATCTCCGCGTACGCGCAGATGCCGATCACCCCGGCCACCAGCACCCAGGCGTGCCCCATGCCGAAGCGGGCGCCCGCCTGGCTCGCCGCCACGAGGTCGCCGATGTCGACGAAGCCGCCGACGGCCGACAGCACGCCGAGCGTGGCGGCCAGCAGCTTCTTCACCTCGGGTACGCGTCGGCCGGCGTCATCGAGGCCGACGATAGCGGCGCGCGGACCCGCTTTCCCGGCAAACCGGGCAGGCCCGGTCGGTCAGCCGGCGGTGAGGTTCTGCAGGCGGACCTGGCCGCGCGAGACCAGCCGGCCCTCCCCGTCGGTGATCTCCACCTGCCAGAGCTGCTGGCTGCGACCCCGGTGCACCGGCGTGCCGACGGCGGTCAGCTCGCCGTCGCGGACCGCGCGGAGGAAGTCCGTCTGGTTGGACACGCCGACCACGGTCCCGCGCCCGCCGAGCCAGATCGACCCGCCGACGCTCGCCGCCGTCTCCACCACCGCGCAGTACACGCCGCCGTGCTGGATGCCGAACGGCTGGTGCAGTTCGGGGCGGACCTCCCAGCGGATGACCACCCGGTCCGGGCCGACCTCGTCCAGCTTCAGCCCGAGCAGGGCGACCAGCCCGCCCGTCAGGTCCGGCATCTCCACGACGTTCCTCCTCGATTCGCGGAGCCGCCAGCCTAGCCAACCGCCGGAACGAGCAAACCCGGTACGGTCCGGTGCCCGGCATGGGGGAGAATCGGTGACCGTGACCGACAGCAACCTCCCGCACGGGCGGGACTCCCTGACCGAAGACCTGCGGTGGCGGGGCCTGATCCAGGACTCGACCGGCCTCGACGAGCTGCGCGAGCTGCTCGACGGCGGGAGCGCCACCTTCTATGTGGGCTTCGATCCGACCGCGCCCAGCCTGCACGTCGGCCACCTCATGCAGGTCGTCACCGCCCGTCGGCTCCAGCTCGCCGGCCACCGCCCGCTGCTGCTGGTCGGCGGGGCGACCGGGCAGATCGGCGACCCGAAGGAGAGCGCCGAGCGGACGCTCAACCCGCCGGAGGTGGTCCACGGTTGGGTCCAGCGCATCCGCGACCAGCTTTCCCCCTTCGTGTCGTACACCGGGGAGAACGCGGCGCAACTGGTCAACAACCTGGACTGGACCGGCGAGATGTCGGTGGTCGAGTTCCTCCGGGACGTCGGCAAGCACTTCCCGGTGAACAAGATGCTCGCCCGGGAGGTGGTCCGGGCGCGGCTGGAGACCGGCATCAGCTTCACCGAGTTCAGCTACCAGCTGCTCCAGGCCAACGACTTCTTCGAACTGCACCGCCGGCACGGCTGCCAGCTCCAGTACGGCGGCTCGGACCAGTGGGGCAACATCACCGCCGGCGTCGACTACGTGCGGCGCCGGGGCGCCGGCCCGGTGGAGGCCTTCACCACCCCGCTGGTGACCCGGTCCGACGGGACGAAGTTCGGCAAGACCGAGGGCGGGGCGGTCTGGCTCGACCCCGAGATGACCAGCCCGTACGCCTTCTACCAGTTCTGGGTGAACGCCGACGACCGGGACGTCACCCGCTACCTGCGCTACTTCAGCTTCCGCTCCCGTGCGGAGATCGAGGCGCTGGAGAAGGAGACCGCCGAGCGGCCGGCCGCCCGGTCGGCCCAGCGGGCCCTCGCGGAGGAGCTGACCACCCTGGTGCACGGCGAGCGGGAGATGGCCCAGGCCGTGGCCGCCAGCCAGGCGCTCTTCGGCCGGGGGTCGCTCGACGAGCTGACGCCCGAGACGCTGCGGGCCGCGCTGACCGAGGCCGGCCTGGTCCATCTGGACGAGCTGCCCGACGTGGCCGGGCTGCTGCGCGACTCCGGGCTGGTGCCGAGTCTCAAGGAGGCGAGGCGGGTGATCGCCGAGGGCGGCGCCTACGTCAACAACACCCGGGTGACCGAGGTGGACGCGACGGTCGCGCCGGAGGACCTGCTGCACGGCCGGTACCTGGTGCTGCGCCGCGGCAAGCGGTCGTTCGCGGGGGTTGAGCTGCGCGGATAGTCGCCGCTTGATGGTGTGACGGGGGACGCGTCCGGCCGAGTTGACGATCAACTCGCCGGGCGCGTAACTTTCTCTCTGCCAGCGCGGAACGGACGAAACAGGCGAAAGGTCTGTTAGGCCGGAGCGCGGGAATGGTTCGGGGGTCGGCCGGGTTGTCTTCCGGTACGAGCCTGGACCGGCTCCCCTGATGGTTTGCGAAAGCCGGTGGGGGGTGTGGGAATGATGCCGGGGTCGGATGGGTTGAGTCCCATGTGAGCTTGGACCGGGCGGTGCCCCGAAGACGCTGCGAGGCGGATTTGGTGGGGCGG